>JBGSYQ010000487.1:0-3586 GCA_041750795.1 Pirellulales bacterium
TGGCCACGAAGGCCACCAGCGCATCGCACTGGGTTTCGCACAGGTCGAGTCCGGGCTGGGTGCCGGAGAGCCCCAGCGGATCGCGCGGCTGGGCGGCAGTCGGCACGTGCAGCCCGAGCTCGTTGGCGCAGGCGCCCAGCACGAACTTTTTCAGCGTCGACGTTTGCCCACGCCAGCCAAACTTTCCCACGCCGCCATCGGTGGCCAATGCGACGCGGCCGCGAACTCCCGAGAGGGCCGCTTGTTGCTGCGCTGCCTGGTGCAAGACTTCGGGAGGGATCGAGTCGATGAGGCCCGCTCCAAACAAGGGAGGCGTGCGGCGTTCGAATCGCTGCAGGCGCATCCAGCTTTTTGATTTTGCGGACGAACTGGCGGTGACCATCGACGCCAGTGCGGCACGCCACTGGGCATAGGCGGGGTAAGTGCTCGATCGGTGGAGCGTGATCGTCGGCAGCGCGGTGGTCGCATCGACGACAAATCCGGGATGAATTCGACCGGCATCCGCGACGAACTGGCGACGATCGATGCGCGTCACCGGTTGGCTTGGCGCCAGGCACAACAGGTCGACGTTATGTTCCAGCGAGCCGCTGCCGCCCATGCCACCCTGGTTGTGGCAAGCGACGCACGAGCGCGCGTTGAACATCGGTCCCAGGCCGTCGCCGGAAACCGAGCGCGCGTCGTGCTCCTCCCACTCGCGCACGAACAACAGGTGTCCAAGCTCGACCGGCGCCAGCGTCGGCAGCGGCCAGAGCTGCGCCCACGTGCTGGGCGCCAGGCCGGCGACAACCGCGAGCGATAAACACGTCCAACGCACGGTTCGCCGCAGCCAACGACGCGCGACAATCGATCGTCCGGGCAGCATGGTTCACCTCTTCCGAAAGGTGGTGGCACGCCCTCAGTCGCAGCACTTTGTCAGGAATGACAGACGGAGTTGCCGCCCGCGGCGGCTTCCGTGCGGCACTGCGGTTCCGGGCGCAGTACACAGCTTGGTTCCGCGCGCATTATGCCCCAGCGACGCCGAATATGGCAAGCAAATTCTCAGTGGCAAAATCCAAGTTTACGCTACACTGCCCAACTTGCGCAGCCGCCGCACGACGTGCGACACGGCTTCGATGGCTCGCTCGATCTCCTCGGGCGTGTTGAAACGACCCAGGCCGAAGCGCAGGCTGCTGCGGGTGGCGTCGTCCGACAGGCCGATGGCGCGTAGCACGTGGCTGGGCTCGGGATTGGCCGAGGTGCATGCGCTGCCGGAGCTGACCGCCACGTCCTTCATGTTCATCAACAAGGCCTCGCCGCTGACGTAGGCAAAGCTGACGTTCAGGTTGTTGGCCAGGCGCAACCCCGGCACGTCGAGCGCCGGGCCGTTGAGCGAGACGCCGTCCAGTTCGCTTGTTAGTCCCTCGAACAGCCGGTTGCGCAGTGCCGCTTGCCGCGCCGGCTCGGCGGGCATCTCCTCCAGGCACAGTTCCAGCGCGCGCGCCATGCCGACGATGCCCGGCACGTTGAGCGTGCCGCTGCGCATGGCGTGCTCGTGTCCGCCCCCGGCGATTTGGGCTTCGATGCGTACCGGAGGCGCGCTGCGGCGGACCCATAGCGCGCCTGCGCCCTTGGGGCCATAGAACTTGTGGGCCGAGAAACTCATCAGGTCGAGGCCCAATGGGTCGACGTCGATGGGCAGCTTGCCCACGGCCTGCGTGGCGTCGCAATGCACCAGCACGCCGCGCTGGCGGCAGATGGCGGCGATCTCGGATAAGGGCTGCAGCACGCCGATCTCGTTGTTGACCAGCATCACCGACACCAAAAGCGTGTCGTCGCGCAACACGCGGCGCACGGCATCCGGATCGAGCCACCCTGCCCTGTCGCTGCCGGCCTGTTCGACGGACATCGTCGTGACGTCGAATCCGCGACGTCCGAGCCGTTCGATCGGGTCCAGAACGGCCCGATGTTCCGTTTGCACGGTGACCAGGTGATTGCCGCGCCGGCGGTTTCGCTCGGCCAGGCCGCGGATCGCCAGGTTGTTGCTCTCGGTGGCGCCGCTGGTGAAGACGATTTCTCGCGAGCTGCCGCCGATGGACGCGGCGATGCTCTCGCGTGCGCGATCCACGGCCTCCTTGGCATCCCAACCGAAGCTGTGGCTGGTGCTGGCCGGGTTGCCGTACATTTCGCCGAAGTACGGCAGCATGGCCTCGACCACGCGCGGATCGACCCGGGTCGTGGCCTGGTTATCGAGATAAATCGGCTGGGCGCACATGGCGACAACGGGTTTCTAGGCTGCGCAGAATCGGACCGGATGAATTATAGTCATTGCCGACGCAACAATCTCCGAATCCCTCGCAGGCTGATGAAGAATTCAACAGCCTGCGACATCGCATGGATGCGATGACAGAATCGCGACGCAAGTCGCTATTCTGCGAGCCGTGCGAAGCTTTGCTTTGCACTTGGCGAGGTTGAAAAGTGCCAGGATGGCATTTTTCAACAGGCTGCTAGCGATGGGAAAACGATGCCATGACGCCGTTCGACGAAGTAAGCCGCAGCCAGGCGACGCGTGAAATTCTGGTCGCATCGCACGCCATTCTGGAAAACGACCACTTCGTCTATATCAACGGCCAGCACGGCAGCGGCTGGATCGACAAGGACGCGATCTTCGTGGATCCGCGGCTTGCCGAGAGATTGGGCGCATTGCTGGCCGGCGCGGTACGTCACCTGCCGGCCGACGTGTTGTGCGGCCCGGCAACAGGCGGACTGATCGTGGCGCAATGGACAGCTCGGGCGTTGGACTTGCCCGCCGTGTTTGCCGAGCACGACGCTCCGCGCGCCAGGGAACTGCGCGGACGATTCGAGCTTCGCCGCGGATACGACCTGTTCGTGCGCGGCAAGCGCGTGCTGGTGGTCGACGACGTCGTGAGCTCGGGGCATTCCATCCGGCAAACGGTCGACGCGGTGCGCTCAGCCGGCGGCGAAGTGACGGCCGCGGCGGCGCTGGTGCATCGCGGCAACGTCGATGCGCAAGGAATGGGCGTCGACGATTTCGTCTATCTGCTCGAAGTCGACATACCTCAGTGGCCGGCTGCCGAGTGTCCGCTCTGTGCGCGCCATGTGCCGATCAACACGCGCCACGCGCACGGGCAGGACTTTCTGGATCAGCAGCGCGGCTAGCAGCTTCGTCACAAGATGGCGTCCGACGGCATGTGGACGCGCCCCGTAGCGCCTCGTGCGACCCGCCAGGTTGCAACTGCTGCCCGCGCCGAGTTAGATTTACGACTCGGCGCGGGCAGTGTCGTTGGCGGACTGTGCCAGTCGCGCGCGGACCGGCGTGCATCGACCGGGCAATGACCCGCGGCAGGTTTGACATCACCGGCCGCTAAATACACGAGGATGATCCAAATGCTGCGCGCGACCACCGTCGTCGTCGTCGTTTTCATGGCAATCCGCGTTGCCAGCCCGGCGGTCTCCGCCGCGGAACCGCGCAGCGCCGTCGCTCCAGCAGCCCCGGTGGCGCATTGGCCGCTGGCCGGTGACGCGCGGGATCATTCGGGCAACGCGCTCCACGCGCACGTGCGCGGGGCCGTCGATTTCGACGCGGTCG
>JBGSYQ010000488.1:0-13220 GCA_041750795.1 Pirellulales bacterium
AAACGTGGCCGGCGTGTTGCGCGTCGAGCCGGTACATGAGGCGCGGCCCGAGAGCATCGCGTTGCAGATCGACGTCAACACCAAGGGGACGCTGCTGGGCACGCAGGCGGCCGCCGCGGTGATGGTGCGGCAGCGGCGCGGGCACATCATCAACGTCGCCTCGATGGCGGCGCTGGCGCCGATCCCCGGCATCGCGGTCTACTCGGCCAGCAAGTTCGCGGTGCGCGGGTTTTCGCTGGCCGCGGCCCAGGAGCTGGAGCCCTTCGGCGTGTACGTATCGGTGATCTATCCAGATGCCGTGGATACGCCGATGATCGACTATCAACTGGACCATGACGGCGCGGCGCTGACGTTCTCCGGGCCGAAGATCCTCTCGACCGACGACGTCGCCAAAGCAATCCTCGGCCTGTTGGACCATCCGCGCCAAGAGTTGGTGATTCCCTGGAGCCGCGGATTTCTCGCCCGGCTGAGCGGCATCATGCCGCGATTCCTCCATCGCCGCGTGATCGCCCGGCTGACGCGCAAAGGGCTGTCGAAGCAGGCAGGCATTCGCCAGCAACGCGGTGTAGGATAGCTGCGAAGCAACACCAGGCGCCCGACTGTCAGTACCAGCCCGAAACGCAAGTGAAAAGGAACGCTGGCTGGCGAATCCAGGTTGCTCGCGTTTCGGACTTCGCGTGGCTTCTGCACGGGTGGACTTCGCCACCCGTGGCACATATCCGCGTTGTACAGCAGCTCGCGGTTTGTGCCACTGGTGGCCATCAGACACCAGTGCAACCGCTGTCGCGGCTCACTCCCGTTCCAGAAACTTAAAGCACACCGGTGCCCCCAGCTCGAACTTCTGACCCGTGGGGTCGAGTTGGCCGGTGTTTGGGTCGATGCGGAAGACGACGAACGAGTCGGAGCCCTGGTTGCCGGCCAGCAGGTATCGGCCGGTGGGATCGATGCCGAAGCCGCGCGGCGTCTTGCCTTGCGTCGATTCGTTCTCGACGAACGTCAGCTTGCCGGTCTTCGGATCGATGGCAAAGACGGTGATGCTGTCGTGACCGCGGTTCGAGCCGTAGAGGAACTTGCCCGCAGGGTGCACCTGCACTTCGGCCGTGCTGTACTCGGGCTTGACCGATTCGCCGTTGGGCAGCGTGCTGATGGTTTGCACTTCGGTGAGCATGCCGAGCTCGGGATCGTATTGAAAGGCCGTCACGGTGCAAAGGATCTCGTTGATGACAAAAGCGAACTTGGCGCTGGGATGAAAGGCGAAATGCCGCGGGCCCGAGCCGGGCGCCACCGACGCCGACGGGGGCCGATTGGGCGTCAGCTTGCTGGTCGCCGGATCGAGCCGATAGACGAGCACCTTGTCCAAGCCGAGATCGGCCGCCACGGCAAACCGATTGGCCGGATCGACGTTGATCGAATGCGCGTGCGGACTCTCCTGACGAGCGGGATTGACGCTCTTGCCTTGATGCTGAATGGCCGAGGCCGCGGGACTGAGCTTGCCGTCGCTATCGATGGGCAAGGCGGCCACGCTGCCGCCGCCGTAATTGGCCACCAGCACGGTCTGCCCCGATCTGTCGACGACCAGGTGGCAGGGGCCCGCCCCCTCCGACGATTGCTGATTGAGCAGCGTCAGCTTGCCGGTGTCAGGATCGATGGCAAACCCGCTGACGCCGCCGGTGCGTTTGCCGTTCAGATCGCTGATCTCGCTGACCGAATAGAGAAACTTTTGATTGGGATGCACGGCCAGGAACGAGGCGTTCTTCACCTCGGCGGCCAACTCGGGCTCAGAGAGCGTGCCATTGGCCAGATCGAGCTCTGCGACGTAGATGCCTTTGCTCTTCTCGCCCGTGTACGTGCCGATATAGACCAGGCACTTGTCCGCCGCACGCGCCGCAGAAAGCCCCACGACAACGCCAGACGCTAAAGTGCCAAACGCCAACAACAGGCAGGTGCGAATCATGCGAGTAAACCCCATGGCGAAAGTGTAAAGAGCTAGCCGTGCTCGACCGCAGAGCACCGAACCGCCAGCATAGGCGGACGTGCGTTCGGAGGCAAGGAAAAGAGCGGTTGGAGCTCGGCCTCCAGGCTAATCTCTGTCGCACGGGGCGGGTCGGCACGAGTTCGAGTGTTGCGTGTTCATGCCTTGCCCCTTCAGCCGCTCCGCGTTCAGCCGCTGCCCGTTCGAGTATTGCGCTCGCCCTGTGGACCGAAGGTCCAACCGATACCAGCCCAGAACAACACCCTGGGGAAGGGCACTGCTGCGGCTACGCAGGCCACGGGACGCAGAAGCGATACATGGCGTAGTAGTGGCAGGCGCTGCCGGCGATGACGAAGATGTGCCAGACGGCGTGGAAGATCGGCACGCGATCGTCGCGCATCAGAAAGAACGTGCCGGCGGTATAGAACAGCCCGCCGTAGAGCATCCATAGCAGCGCGCCGGAGGGGGCCGTCTCAACGATCGGCTTGATGGCCAGGATCGGCAGCCAACCGTTCATCACATAGGCCGAGAGCGTGACGTTGTGCAGTCGCGTGTAAAACAGCTTGGCCACGATGCCAAACAGGGCCACGGCCCACATCGAAATGAACAAGGCCCACCACCAGCCATGGCGAAAGAACGTGAGCGAGATAGGTGTGAACGTGCCGGCGATCAGCAGGAAAATGCACACCTGGTCGATCGTGCGGAACAGATGGCGCAGCCGCGGACGCTCGAAGCTGTGCGACAGGGTCGAGGCCGCGTAGACCGAGATCAACGTGGCGCCATAGATGCAGACGCCGATGACTTGCAACGCGTCGCCGTAGCGGGCCATAGTGTTGATCAGCTCGCCGGTGCCGACGATGGCCAAGGCCAGGCCCAGGCCGTGCGTCACGCGATTGGCCAATTCCACGGACTCGGGCAGCGGCGAAGGTAGCTCGGCAACGGTGCTCATGCGAGGTGCATCGTCCTTGACGGGCTCCGGGGTGTCGAAAGACTCAAGGCGCGGATGGCCGGACAGGAAGAGCCGCAATCGCGCCGTTTTCGATGCGCCATTTCCGATTGGGCAAGGCCCGCGGGCGCTCGACCTTGGCGCGACGTGCTCTAGCTTCCATATTAGTATCGACCTGTCCGCGGCCCAAGCGCCAGCGCCGTCGGGCGCGCCGTTTGGAATCCCGCCGACTTCCAATTATTCCGAAAAAACCAGTCTCGCCCAGAGGTTACGCCATGTCGCTGCCCACTCGCCGACAGTTTCTGGCAGGCGGTGCGGGGGTGTGCGGCTTGGGACTCCTGGGAAACTTTCCGCACTACGCGAGCGCGGCAACCATGGATCACAAGGCTTTCGGCCAGCATCAAGCCCGCCGCCGCGAGGAATTGTGGAGCCTGTTGGGCGATTTGCCTGCCCGCGATCGCCAGGTCCATGCCCGCACGCTCTCCCGCGAACAGGGCGACGGCTACACGCTCGAGCACTTGGAGCTCGACCTGAACGGGTTGGAGCCGGTGCCGGCGCTGCTGCTGATTCCGGACAAGCGCCCCGAGAAGGCGCCGGGGCTGGTTTATATCCACGCACACGGCGGCACCTACGATCTGGGCAAGGAAGAACTGGTGCGGGGGCGGCGGGTCTTGCCGGCCTACGCGCCGGTATGTGCCCAGAAGGGAATCGTGGCCTTGGCGATCGATAGCTGGTGCTTTTCCGAACGGAAACACAAGTCCGACGGGCGCCAGGGAGAGCACGACGCCTTCAAAGAGATGCTGTGGCGCGGGCGCGTGTTATGGGGCATGATGATGTACGACGAGGTGCAGGCGCTCAGCTACCTGGTCAGCCGTCCGGAGGTCGATCCGGATCGGATCGGCGCGTTCGGGCTGTCGATGGGCTCGACCAAAGCCTGGTGGCTGGCGGCATTGGATCCGCGAGTGCGCGTCTGCATCGATCTGTGCTGCCTGACCGACTTCGAAGAGTTGATCAAGATCGACAATCTCCGCGGGCATGGGTTCTATTACTACGTGCCGCGATTGCTCAAGCATTTTCAGACCGCCGACATCAACGAGCTGATCGTGCCGCGGCCGCATTTGAGCTTGAACGGCCGCGAAGACCGCCTGACGCCGCCGGCGGGCGTCGAGCGCGTCCGCGATCACGTGCTGCCTCTGTATCGACAATACGGCCGGGAAGAAGACTGTCGCATCGAGTTGTTCGACTGCGGCCACGAAGAAACGCCCCACATGCGCCAGCTCGTACTGGAATGGTTCGATCGACACCTGGTCGGTTAGGATTGGCCGCATCATTCGCCACAGCTTGGGAGGGTAGCACGAAACGATGACCGAATCGCAAGACAAAACGCCTTGGATGATCGACGCCGAGGAAGCCACGTTTCAGCAACAGGTCGTCGAGCGCTCTCGGCAGGTGCTGGTGGTGATCGACTTTTGGGCCGAGTGGTGCCAGCCTTGTCGCTTATTGGGACCCATTCTGGAAAAGCTGGCCACCGACTACGACGGCAAGTTCCTGCTGGTCAAGGCCGATACCGAGAAGCTGCCGAACATCGCCGCCGCGTTTGGCGTGCAATCGATTCCGGCCGTGTATGCCCTGCGCGACGGCAACCTGCTCGACTTCTTCGTGGGATTGCGCGACGAGCGTCAGTTGCGCGCGTGGATCGATCGGTTGTTGCCGACGCCGGCCGAGACGCTGGTGGCCGAAGCGCGCGCGCTGGCGGCAAGCGACGCCAAGGGAGCCGAAGCGAAATTGCTGGAAGCGATCGAGCTTGATGCGAATCTGGCCGCGGCGCAGATCGCTCTGGCCGAACTGTTGCTGGAGCAAGGCCGTGCGGAGGAATCGCGCGCGATCATCACGCGACTTCAGGAGCGCGGGTTTCTGGAGGACGATGCCGAAAAAATCAAAGCGCGGCTGCACGTGATGGCCGCCCAGCACGCGCCGCGCGACCTGCACGCGCTGCGTGCGAAAGCGGCCGCGGACGGCAACGACCTGGCCGCCAAATTGGATTTGGCCGAGGCCCTGGCAGCCGCCGGCCAGCAGCAAGAGGCGCTGGAAACGGCGCTGGCCGTGGTGCAAGCGCACGACAAAGACACGAAGGACCGCGCCCGCGAGCTAATGGTCGACGTGTTCCGCCTGCTGCCGGACGACTCACCACTGGTGAGCGAGTATCGGCGGCGGCTATCGACGGCACTCTATTGAGCTACTCCCCCGGGTTGCACAACGGTTCCTGGAACCTTTTTGCGGCGGCCAGTGCGCCGTGTACGACGACGGCTTCACCCAGGCTGGCGGGCAGGAGCTCGTACTTGCCGGCCAGGGGAGGAAAACCATATCGGGCCACTGCCTGCCGAAGGGGCGCCAGGAAAATGCCGTCGTCGGCCAGCGATACGCCACCGCCAACAACGACGACTTCGGGCGACACCAGCGTGATCGCCTGGGCAATGCCCCAACCCAATGCCTGGCACGCGCGGGCCATGACGTCGCGTGCCAGCTCGTTGCCTTCGCTGGCTGCTTGCGCTACCATCTGGGACGTCAGTTGCTCGGCGCGGCCATCGCAACGCTCGAACAGATCGGCGGCGTATTCCTCGCCAGCTTCCTCGGTTTCGATCAAGCGCTGGCGAACGTCCTCGGGCGACATGCGGCGCAAGCCGGTAGTGAGCGGCTCGAAGCGATGCGAAATCGGGTCGGTCAGGCGCGCCTGAGCCGCGGCGGCGATGCCCCAGCCGCTGGCCAGTGCTTCGACCGTCTGCTCCGCGTGCTCGGCGTGCAGGCCCGGGCGGAGGTGGCCGATTTCGGCGGCGCCGTGACCGCTGCCGCGATAAATCTGCCCCTCGACAACCAGTCCGCCGCCAATGCCGGTGCCCACGGTGACGTAGAACACCGGGTTGCGTCCGCGCCCTGCGCCGAACCGCGCTTCGGCCAGCGCGGCGGCGTCGCAGTCGTTTTCCAGCGTCGCACCAAGCGCCAACGACTTGCGCCACCAATCCACCAGCGGAAAGTCGTCCCAGCCCTCGACGTGATGGCTCTTGACGACGCGGCCAGTAGCGCGATCGACCGGTCCGCCAAAGCCGATGCCGACGGCCGACACGTCGTGCCGCGCAATCAGCATACGGGCCGCGCGTTCGATCTGATCGAGAATGTCGGCGGCGCCCAACTTGGGGTGCACGTCGAAGCGCTCAAGCATCGAAAGCGTTCCGTCGCCGGGGCCCACGCCCAGTTGCAGTTTCGTGCCACCAATCTCAATGCCGAGAAACATGGAAACAGGGACTAGGGAACAGGGGTTCGGGGCTAGGGCTACGAAAGGTCAGCCGATGCTTGCTCTTGATTCGCGACAAACCGTCTCGCAAGAGAAGGCCAGCACCCAGCCGGTTAGACCGAGAGATGATCGAATTTCGAATCCTTTAATCTGTTCCTCGTGAAGCGTGGCCTTGAGGAGCGTTAGGTCGCCATCGTACTTGATTCCGGGCCAGTTGTACTTCCACGATTGCAGGAGCAACTCTGATTCGCTATCCACGACTGATGCGGGGTCAACTTCCTCAACATCGAACAGAATATTCGTCATCAGAGCGTAATCCAGTCGGTGAGCTTGGACGCCTGAGAAGACCAAGTCGACAAACTGAGCAGGCGATTGTTCGTCATAGACGGTATGGATCGTCAGACACTGACGTTGGCAGTCAAGAGAGTATCCATAGGCATTATTGTCGTGAACGGACTGCAACTGAGGTTCTCCTTGCCGTTCAGCCGACCGCTCGATGTCCCGACTCCCGATCCACTAACCCCTACTTCGCGTGGCGTCCCTCTTGGTTGATGCGGGCGAAGACGTCGTTCAACACCCAGTGGAACAGTGCCAGGTGGATGCTCTCGACCATGCCCATGTCGTCGAGCGGCACGTGCATGCCGGCGTGGGCGAGCTTGCGCAGCTTGCCGCCGTCGAAACCGGTCAGGGCAAATGTCGTCAGGCCGTGGCGATTGGCCCAATCGACGGCCGTCAGCACGTTGGGGCTGTTGCCCGATCCGCTGATGGCGATGACCAGGTCGCCCGGCCGGCCATAGTTCATGAGTTGCTGGCTGAAGATGTGCTCGTAGCCGACGTCGTTGCCCACGGCCAGGATCCAGCCCTGGTTGTCGGTGAGGCTCATGATCTTCAAGCGCTTCTTCGATTCGTCGAGCAGGTGTTCGTGCTTGAGCGAGCTCTTGCCAAGATCCTCGGTGATGTGCGTGGCGGTGGTGGCCGAGCCACCGTTGCCGAACACGTAAACGAATTTCTCGTGCTGCCAGGCATCAAAGATCAGGTCGGCCCAGGCCTGGATTTCCTTGGGATCGACGCGCGCCAGCTCCTCTTGAAGCCGGGCAACGTACTGCGAAATGTCGAGCTTGGCGCCGAGCATGGAGAGTCGTACTCGCAATGGCTGCGAAAGGGAAACGGACCACATCTTTCAGTCTATCGTGGGGACCGTGGGGTCGCCAGATGAGGCGAGATCGTGGTCGAATTGGCACATCACCCGGACACGAGAAATCTGCGAGGCAATCGAAGGTTTAACGCCTTGGCGCAACGCGAATGATCAGGCCCGCTCTGGTGGCGGCGCTTCTCGGGCGTCTCGCCGGCCGCGGGCGATGTCGAGTGGCGCAATGATCATCCAGCCGACGACGAAGAACACCAACAGACTGATAATGGCCCAATTGGCACTCTCAGTCGCCTTCAGGATCTCGGTGAACAAGATGGGGCCCAGCATGCTGAATGCCTTGCCCGAGAGATTGAAAAACCCAAAGAATTCGCCGGTGCGCGACTCAGGCGTCATCAACCCCATGATTGTACGACTAACCGACTGCGTGCCACCCAGCACCAGCGCCGTCACCGCCGCCATGATCCAGAACTGCCACATCTCCTGGATGAAGAAACCACTAAACAAAACGAGGACCCAGGTTGCCAGACATAGATGGAGCGCATTCTTCTGGCCAATCTTGTTGGCAAACCAGCCGAGAAACACCGCACCCGGCAACGCGACGAACTGAATCATGACGAACACGGGAATCAGGTCGGCATCGTCAACCTGGAATTTCACTTTGGCGAAAGTCGACGCCTGTGAAATGACCGTCATCACGCCGTCATTGAAGATCAAAAAGCCGATGAGGAAAATCGCCAGCATGCGATAGCGGCGGATCTCTCCCAGCGTGCGCACGACTTCTTTCAAACCCGTCGTGGCAGTGGCCACGAGCGAGCGATGCTCGCGCCGTGGCGGCGCTTTGTCGCGCACCACGAGCAGGATGGGCAAACTGAACACGGCCCACCAGATACCCATCAGCAACAGGCACAGCCGCGGCAAAAAGTAGTTGTCGGCCGGCAGGCCCCACGACTCTCCATATTGCAAAAGCACCACCGCCAGAACCAGCATCAACCCGCCGCCGACGTAGCCCGTGCCGAAGCCCCAGGCCGAGACTTCGCTCATCTTTTCGTCGTCCGCGATTTCCGGCAGAAACGCGTTGTAGAACGTCTGCACCAGCTCATAGTTGAGATTGGCCACCAGAAACATGCCTACGAAGAGCCATGGTCGCTCGGGCGTGCCAAAGAACATGAGCGCCGATGCGCCGGCGCCAAGGAACGTCGTGACCCCCAGCCAGACGCGCTTGTTGGCGTGCGCGTCGGCTATGGCTCCAATGATCGGCGAAAGAATGGCCGAGCAGAGCGTCGTGATGCCAATGCCCCAGCCCCAGGCGGTCAATCCAGCGTCGCCGGGAAGCACGGCCCCTTGCAGATACAAGACCAGCACCGTGATGTAGATCGTCGAATAGGCGCTATTGGCCCAGTCGTACATGCACCAGGCGAAGATCTCCCGGGGCTGGTTCTTGGCCGAGGCCGGGATCGCTTGTGCTTGGGCCATGCCGGTTCTGCCTGGGAGTTGTTGGGCGCGGGGCGCAAGGAGGGAACGTACCGGAACAAGCGGTCGGGCGCGCATTCGCGCCGACGGTGGCCGACCTTATACCACAGCAGGCCGGCGCGTGGCTACCAGGACATTCGACACACGCGGAGGAACCTTGGTCACAAAAAATTAACACGCTAGCAGCCTGTTGAAGAATTCGACAGGCTGCGACATCGCATGGATGCGATATCAAAATGACGACGCAAGTCGTTATTTTGCGCTTCCGTGCGAAGCTTTGCTTCGCACTTGGCGAGGTTGAAAAATGCCACGATGGCATTTTTCAACGGACAGCTAAGCCGGTCGCACATTCGACCGCAGGAACTCCGCTATCGGCGGCTTGTCGACATGGCCGCGCGCGACTTCCAGCACCATGTCGGCAAACGCCTCGGCGTCGGCCTTAAACTGCAGTCCGTTCTGCTCGAGAAACACGACGGCAACGGCGGCCGCCACTCTTTTGTTGCCGTCGAAAAACGGATGGTTCCTGGCGATGTGAAAAAGATACGCCGCGGCCATTTCAGCAAGATCGGCGTGCAGATAGCGACCGCCGAACGAGGCCTCCGCCGCCGCAAGGGCCGACTCAAGCAAACCGGCATCGCGGACGCCTGCCAAGCCTCCGAACTCGGCAAGTTGTCTGGCGTGAATCGCCAGCACGCGATCCAGACTGACGAACCGCGGATTCACGACTCTTCAGCCAGTCGCTTGAACGTTCGAGAATATCGCTGGTGGACCGAATCCAAGAGCTTTTCGAAGTCTTCCTGCGAAAGCTCACCCCGACCGGCGGGCGAAACGATAAGGTTTTGCCCGTCCGTCGCAAAGTCTAGCGGTGTGCTCTCATCGATCCCCCACTGCTTAAGAAACTCCGGATCGATGACCAACGCAAATCCGTTGCCGTGCTTTACCAACTTGCCAGTCATGGGAAACCGCCAAAGTGAACTCGATTTCCCCAATTATAGCGGGTAACAGCCTAGGGCATAGTCCACGACCATTCAACTCGAATGCTACGTTCCGAACTCCGTGCGGCGGCGGTTGAGCTGCCCTTGCAGGCGCTGCACGATCGAGCTGTGCATCTGGCTCACCCGGCTTTCGGACAGATCGAGCGTGGCGCCGATCTCCTTCATCGTCAGCTCTTCGTAGTAGTACAAGATGATGATCAGCCGCTCGTTGCGATTGAGCCCCTTGGTGACCAGCCGCATCAGGTCGTTCTTCTGAATGCGGCGGGTGGGGTCTTCGCCCTTCTTGTCTTCCAGGATGTCGATCTCCCGCACATCCTTGTAGCTGTCGGTTTCGTACCACTTCTTGTTGAGGCTGATGAGATTGACAGCGTTGGCCTCGAGCACCATTTTTTCGAGCTCGGCCACGGAGATGCCCATCTGCTCGGATAGCTCGATTTCGCTGGGGGCCCGGCCGAACCTGGCTTCGAGCGTCTTGATGGCTTCGTTCAGCTTGCTGGCTTTAGAGCGGACCAGCCGCGGCACCCAGTCCATGGTTCGCAGTTCGTCGAGCATGGCCCCGCGGATGCGCGGCACGCAATAGGTTTCGAACTTCACGCCGCGCGTCAAATCGAACGCGTCGATCGCGTCCATCAGGCCGAACACGCCGGCCGAAATCAGGTCGTCCAGCTCGACGCCCTCGGGCAGTCGCGACCAGATGCGCTCGCCGTTGTATTTCACCAGTGGCAGATACATCTCCACCAGCATGTTGCGCAGCTCTTCGTTCGCCGAATCCGCCTTGAAGTTCTGCCACACTTGCGCCACGTCTTCGGGCGCCATTGTGCCGACTGCCATGCCAACCTCCGTGTTCAAGCTGTCGGGCCCGCGGCCCGATTTCGAGATCCATCTCGCGAGTCACTCGCCGGCGGCCATCCTGGCCGGCCGAACGAGCAGCTCGAATCCAAACGAGTTATCAAGGGGTCGGATCCAGCGCGGTTCCGCTGCCTGTCCGTAGTAACGCTTCGATTTCCGCATCGCTAATGGAGTTCCGCACGATCCCGGCGGCCGCCGTACCGACGACATAGCCGATGGCCCCATAGGTCAAGGTGGAAAGGACTGCCGTTTCGAGGGTCTGCCGCAATTCGAACCCGCCTGCCCACCCTTGCACGATGACCGTCACAAAGGCGATCGTTCCCAGGATGGCGGCATACTGGCGACCCACAGACACCTCGCTTGAGCCAACGTCAGGCTTTGCGCAATCCTCACAGTCCAACGATCCGTCGACTGTGGGAGGTGTCGGTAGTATCGACCAGCCGGGGCCGAAGGATGAGGAAAAGCAGGCGGGTGGCTGGAGGCGGGTGGCCGGAGGATTGATGTCCTGCGGCCGGCGCCTGCGCGTAACGCTCTGCTCACATCATGCGGCTGCTAGTGTCTCCTGTGTCTTGCAGTCTTGTGTTTCAGCACTTCAACGTCGCCACACCGTGTATTCTTTCCCGCCTACAGCCTACCGCCTACCGCCTCGTTGACTTGAAGCTGGGCCCACAGCACGTCGGCCACGCGGTCGAGCGACCGCGCGGCATCGGAGCGGGCGGGAAAGATCGGCAGTCCGGCGGTCTCGCCGCTGGCGGTGCAATGCCCCACGCAGCCGGCGCCACTGGCGCGCAAGCCCAGAAACTTGCGGCAGGCGGTGGCGATGCGCTGATGGATTTCGTCGGCGGCCAGCGCCTCGTCAGACTGGTTGAGAAGCGTGTGCAGGATCGACGGAGACTCGACGCGCGCCAGCGTCTTGATCGCCGCGTATGCGTTCATGATCGCCGGAGCATCGCTGGTGGTCACCACCACGACGGCGCTGGCGTTCTGCCAGAATCGCCGCGCAAAATGCGTGCGGCTGCTGCCGGCGTCGACCACCACTGCATCGGCATGAGGCGCCAGGTGCTTCAGTTCCGCGACAAAGCGGTCCTGCGCAGCGGGAGAGTAATCGCCCACTTCGCCCGAGGCCCAGGCGCCGCACAGCATTTGAATTCCCGACGGGCCGCGCTGGAGCACCTCGTGAACGGTACGGCGGCCTTCGAGCACGTCGACCACCGAACCGCTGGGAATCGGCTCGGGCAGCCGCGTATGCCCGCCGTGGTCCAAGTCGGCATCGACAAACACGGCACGCCGACCGTGGCGCGCAAAAGCAACCGCCAGATTAAGCGCCATCGTGGTCGTGCCCACGCCCCCTTTGCCACCCCCCACCACCACCAGCGGCGCGTGGGAACCTGGATGCGCGCCGCTGGCGACGCGGTCGCGTACCAACTGCCGGAGCTCACTTGCTTGATCGTACATACGCTGCACTCACGCAACTTCGACAACAACAGACTCTACGCAACGATCGTTTGATTCTAGCCAGTACCTGGCTACGGTCCGCTCATCGGCTCCAGCCCCAGCACGATGCGAGCCAGGTGTCCCGAACGCGCCGGCGCGATGTCGTCCGGCACGTTCTGCCCGTGGGTCAAGTAGCTGAGCGGCAAGCGGCTGCTGCGCACCAGTGGCAGCAGATTGCCCAGCGAAGCGGCTTCGTCCAGCTTGGTGAGCAGCAAGGCCGTGGTTCCCACGGCGGCGAATTGCTCGGCCGTTTTCGCCAGCGTGACGGCGCTCGACACGCTGGAAAGCACCAGGTGAACTTCGTCGGGCTCTGCCTCGGCGAGCATGGCCTTGAGCTCTTGCAGCTTGACTTCGTCGCGCGGGCTGCGGCCGGCCGTGTCCAGCAAGATCAGATCGAGATCGGACAATCGCGCCACCGCCCGGTGCATCTCGCGGGGCGTGGCCACGATTTCCATGGGCAGGTCGATGATGTCGGCGTAGGTGCGCAACTGCTCGACCGCCGCAATGCGGTACGTGTCGACGGTGATCAGGCCCACGCGCAGTTTGTCGCGCAGCCGGAAATTGGCCGCCAGCTTGGCGATGGTCGTTGTCTTGCCTACGCCGGTCGGTCCGACCAGCGCCACCAGGCGGCGTTGGCCGGGCGTGGTTTGGATGGGCCCGGCGACGGGAAACTCCGATTCGACCATGTCCGCCAGGCGCGATTTCAGCTCGACCGAATCGTGTCGGTCGTGGTCGACCACCTGGGTGCGCACACGCTCGACCAGGTCGCGTGCCAGCTCTTCGCAGACGTCGGCCTCGATCAAGTCGGTGAACAGCGCAAACAGCGATTCACTCAGCTCCGGCTGCGCCGGCTCGGGCGTGCGGCGGCACAGCTCTTCGACTTTGGCGTGCAACTCGGCTAGTTGGGCGTGCAGATCCGGGCCGGCCTCCAGTTCCGCCGGAGAGAGACGACGGCGCAATGGCTCGGCGCCGTGGCGCTCGATCGTGGCCGGCATGGCAGCCACCAACGCTCCCAGCGAGCGGTCGCGCGCCGGCAACCGGCTGGGCACGGCGAC
>JBGSYQ010000489.1:0-3323 GCA_041750795.1 Pirellulales bacterium
GCCCGCCGGATCGTGCTCGTGCGTTTGCAGGTAAAACCCGCGCTCGAAGTCGGCCTGCGCCGCGCTCGGCCTGGCGTCCTGCGCCACGACGCGCGCACTCAGCAAGACCAGCAATCCCACGCACAGCAAGCTTCGATTGAGCGAACGTTTCATGGCGCGCCTCCTGGTTCGTTGGCGGGTGAGCGAAATCGCATGTCGACCGTCCCAACCGCGCGCCATCACAGCACGTGGTGGGAGCCTGATTCCCTGCGTTCCCGGCGGGAGCCGAACCGCCCAGCGCGGCCCAGCCGATGGGGTATTCGCCGGCGCCGCGTCGATCTTGGCAAGTCCGCGGCCGCTCAGAAATCCTTGCGCGAGACGTACCCGCAGGCCAGTGCCAGCACCACGCTGAGAAACAGCAGATTGCTCCAGATCGGCCCCCACACGTCCTGGCGTTGCTGCGGGCCATTGGGCGGGCCGTTGTCCAGCCGAATCGCCCCCGGCCGGTTGTCCTTCGACGTCAGCAGGGCCATCACCGTTTGATTCAGTTCGCCCGGCTTGGGAAACACCGTATAGATCGGGTGCAACGCGTAGCGATAGATCCGCTCGGCCAGCGGCATCGGCCCCTGTCGCCGGCTGGCAACTTTGCCATCCGCCAGATCGTAGGCTGTCACCCGCGTCAGTCGATCGGCAATCAGCAGGGTCTGGCCCGCAAACGCCACCGCTGAGACGTCCCCCTGACCTGCGAAAGAAACTCCCAGCGGCTCTCGCTTGCCGACCTCGTACAGCCACAGCTTGCCGGCCCGATCGAGCACGGCCAGCACCCGCCCATCGGGCGAAACCGTGGCTGTGGCCGGCACGCCCGCGGCCGTCGGCGTCAGCGTCTCTTGCAATTCAAGTTCCATATCGTAGCGGCGCACCTCCCCTTCGAGCGCCAGAAACACTGCGCCGTCGGCCAGCGCCACTTTGCCGGGCAACTTCAATTCGAACGCCAGCTCGCTCGATTTCTCGTACTTGCCGGTCGAATCGGGCACGAGCAGCACCAGCCGATAACCGTCGAACAGCGCGATGGCGCCGCTGTGCGGATCGATGGCCGCTCCCTCCAACGGGCGCAGCGCAACCTGGGGTCCGAAATTCACAAACCGTCCGCCGCGCTGGGGCAGCGGAATGTGCAGGCCAAAGACGTTGATGTCTTCCTGCCGCGCCGCCAGGTCTCCCTCCAGGCGATGGATGCCTTGCGAATTGACGGCCAGCAGATCGCCGTTCGGCGCCAAGAACAAGGACGTCGTCCCATCCGGCACGTTGACGCCTTCGGTGCGTTGCCAATCGTCGGACCGGCGCCCCACGAACAGCCGCGTCGAGGCGGACAACGGAGAAAAGCCCGGCATGCCAAAGTTGACCGCCAGGATCCGCTCGCCCTTGGGATCGTAGATCGGCCCCACCAGCCGCCGATTGAAACCAAACGGCAATTGCGCCTCGCCCCGGGCCGCGAAGATCGCGTCCCAATCGTTGTCGCCGCGGTCCCAGCGCATCACTTCGCCCTGGTTGTTCACCACGATCAGGTCGTCGCCGGCCGGTACGATCGTGACCACCCGCCGCGGATTGAGCGAAAGCTGCTCGACCAGCCCGTTGGCCGTCCCGACGATCCAGCACACGAACCAGAACAGCACCGCGATAACCACCGAAACAATGGCGTTGCGCCACACCACTCCGGCAAACGAAGAGACGCTGTAGTAGATGGCGAACAGGAACAGATACAGCGGAATCGCCAGCAGCAGCCGCTCGTTCCACAAGCCGAAGCGAACGCCCAGGATCAGCCACAGCCCGCCGATCAAGTACGCCGCGTTGATGGCAATGAACGCGCAGCCGCCCACGAACTTGGCCAGGAACAACCCGCCGCGGTAGATCGGCTTGCTCAGCAGCAGGTCGATCGAGCCGGCCTCGAACGTCTGTGGAATCATCGACGCGGTGACCATCACCGCCACGAACACGCCGGCCACGCCCAGAAAGATCGCCAGCACGGTCACGATCAACTGGTTCATGGCGGGAAACAACTGCTCGCGTTCGACCGGCAGCGTCAGACCCAACTCCCAATGAAAGTACGCCAGTTGCAACTGCTTCGGCGGGAGCGGAGCGATCTCGTCAGGAAACGCCGCGTCGAGCGCCAAGCGGTTGAACCGCGCCAAGCGGTCCGGCGGCAGCGTTTCGAGCCCTTGCGCCGCAAGCTCGCGCGCCGCCTTGGGCAACGACACCTGGGCCCAATCTTCCGCCCGGTAGAAATCGCGCCGCGCGATCATCGCTTGCAGGCTGTCGCCCAGCGGCCGAAATCGCACCGCGGCGTTCGGCTCCGTGGCCTGCTGCTGGAGCATTCGCCGCGTCGGCTCGTCCAACAGCTCCCACACGCGCCGGCCGGGCGAAGGCTCGGTCGACTTCCCGGCCGCGACGATCTTCCGCATCAGCTTGCCGCGATCGAGAAAGTCCTCGCGGCTCAAATACGACCCGGCCTGCTCGATAAATCCCAGTGGCACAAGCGCCAGCAGCACCACCGTGGTAATCGCCAGCAGGATCCACAGCACGCGCGAAGCCAGCGCTTCGTGAAACGAGTCGCGAATGATGGCCAGGTAGGGTCTCATGCCGTCTCGCGCGCCTGCTTTAGAATGCTCAAAAACGCCTCCTCCAGCGTGTGCCGCGTGGGCGACAACGAAATCAAGCTCATCCCCTGCCGCCGCAGGCGATCGATCGTGCCGTCGATCGTTGCCTGGTCCGGCGCGCTCAGCACAAGCTCGAACTGATCCGCACCCAGCGGCCGCGTATCGAACGCCGGACCTTCGGCCAGCGCTTGTTGCAATTGCACTTCGCTGCCGGCCACGATCAGGCGCACTTCGCTTTCGGCCCGCGCAGTCAATTCGGCGATGCTCCCTTGCTGCAGCACTCGGCCGCGATCCAGTATGGCGACGCGGTCGCACACCAGCTCGACTTCCTGCAGCAGGTGGCTGTTGATGAAAACGGTCTTGCCGGCCGCTTTGAGCTGCACCAGCACGGTGCGCATCTCGCTCCGCCCGACCGGGTCGACGCCATCGGTGGGCTCATCCAGGATGAGCAACAGCGGATCGTGCAGCATGGCCAGCGCCAGCCCCAGCCGCTGCATCATGCCTTTGGAGTACTTCTTGATCGAGGTGTTGCCCCACTCGGCCAGGCCCACCATCGCCAGCAGCGGTCCGCGCCGGCGCGCCACTTCGGCGCGCGACAGCCCGCTCAAGTTGCCGAAGAACGCCAGCGCCGAGTTGCCGGTGTGGTGCCGCGGAATGCGATGATGCTCGGGCAGATAGCCGACTTGCTTGCGG
>JBGSYQ010000490.1:0-5461 GCA_041750795.1 Pirellulales bacterium
CGGTCAACGGCGCCGAAGCGCCGCGCTGGGGCGGGCAAGGCGCAGCAACCGCGCCCCCATTCGAAATTGAGCCCGGCCAGGTGACGTCGGCGACGGCGATGGGAGGCCAACCGCACGGAGGCCATCAACAAGCCAGTTACATTGCTCCGGCCGGAGAAAGTCCCTTGCACGCGGGCCATCGTGGGTCAACCCAGCCAGCCGCAGCCACTGCCATGCCGATGGCTGAGCCTTGGGGCACAACGCCGACAGGCGAGCCGCAAGCCGATCCGTTCACATCCATGGAGCGAAAGCTGCGCGAATACGGCGCCACGTACTACTTGCTGGAAACGTGGGGCAACCATCGCGAGATGTTCCGCTTTCACTGCAAAATGGCACTCGGCGACGATCCCAACTATACGCGCCATTTTGAGGCCATCGACCGCAACGCTCTGCGAGCCATGCATCAGGTGGTCGATCGGGTCGAGGCCTGGCGCGCCGGTCGCGTGCAGTAGTCCGCGGCACTTCAATTGATCGGAAACACGGCCATTCGCTCCACTCTTGGGGTGCGGATGCAACGGCCCTTGTCAGCGGGGGCCGCGACGCTTAACTTTACCTGTTAACGCGTCTTTTCCATCCCACCACTGTTAGGGCGGATCACGATTTTGCCACGCTCGGGTAAGCCTTGCCGCCCGCTGTCTGCGCAATTGGCGCAGGTTGGCAATCGAACCGGTTTGCCGCTGTTTGGAACGCGTTCGTCCACGGCCGGCGAGCGGGCGAAGGACGCTTGGCGCCGTGCGCCAGCGCCTGCCGCGGAGCATCGGCCGGGCGTGGACAGGAACTGGGCTCGCGACGACCGCACGGCACGCCTCGAGGCCGTTTTGTTTCTGGCGCGCGAGCCGATAAATAGTCGCAAGTTGGCTCAGTTTGCCGGCTTGGCGGACGGCACCGAAGCACGTACATTAGTTCGCCGGCTCAATCGCTGGTACGACGAGAGCGGAAGCGCGTTTCGGGCCGAAGAGCTGGCAGGCGGATTTCAATTGATGTCGCGCCCGAAGTTCGGGCCCTGGCTGCGACGGATGGTTCAATCGCCAATCGAAATAAGGTTGTCGGGTCCGGCCCAAGAGACCCTGGCCGTTGTCGCGTATCGGCAACCGGTGCTGCGGGCGGAAATCGAGGCGATTCGTGGAGTCGACTGCGGCGAGATCCTGCGACAACTCATGGACCGCGACCTGGTGCGTACCGCCGGGCGCGCCAACGAGCTCGGACGTCCTTACCGCTATGCCACCACCAAACGTTTCCTGCAGGTGTTCGGGCTGCGGCACCTCGAAGATCTGCCCCGTGCCGATCTCTTGAGAACCACGCACACGACCGCGGACGATTCGCTCGAGCCATTTGACGATTGCTAATCCCGCCAGAGCAGGATTCACAATGACTCTACATCCAACGCATGAGAAGACGAGGAGGACATCGATCGTGATCACTACCGCTCGGCCCGAACAAGCTCTCAACGATCTCCTGGAATTGATCCGGCTATCCACGTTTGAGGACCATCCAGCGGACGTCCTGGTGAGCCCTCGTGCCATCGACGAAGACGACGATGATGACGTCGACGACGAGGAAGATGATGACGAGGAAGACGACGACGAGGTCGAGGAAGAAGACGACCTCGAAGAGGACGAGTGGGAAGAGGTCGACGATGAGGACGATGAAGAGGACGACGAGGAAGACGAGGAAGAGGACTGGGACGACGACGATGACGAGTGGGACGACGACGACGATGACGACGATGACGACGACGATTGGGAAGAAGACGGCGTCGAATGAGCCCCGCTCGAGGGCAGCACGCGATTGGGCAGCTCAATCCTTCAGTTGAAACAGCCGTTTCAGCGCTTCCAACAGGCCATGCGGCGGTCCGTTTTCCGCCTCGCTGCGCAGCGACTCGATCGGCGGGTGCAGCAGCTTGTTGATCAGCCGATCGAACGATTGGCCGATCTCTTCCCGGGCCCGCTCGTCCAGCTCCGGCAGCTTGTTGAACAGGCGGCGCAGCTCGTCGTCCTTCGGCTGGTGCCAGCCTTCGCGTAATCGCTTGATGATCGGCGCCACGGATCGCTGGCTCCATTCCGTCATAAAGCGCGCCGTCTCCTGCTCGACGATGTGGATGGCCGCCGGCAGTTCTTTGTCGCGCTCGCGGCGATTCCGCTCGCAGGCGGCCTGCAGGTCGTCGATCGAATAGAGATAAACGCCCAGGCAGTCGCCGATCGCCGGATCGAAATCGCGCGGCACCGCCAGGTCGAGCACGAACAGCGGGCGTTGATAGCGGCCTGGCTCGACGGCGTGGAACACGTCGAGCGTCACGATCGGCTGGCTGGCGCCGGTCGTGCTGATGACCAGGTCGGCCTCGACGAGCAGTTGGTGCAGTCGCTCCCACGGCTCGGCGCGCCCCTGCCAGCGCAGGGCCAGTTGCGCGGCGCGCTCGAAGTTGCGATTGACGACCGTCACGTCGTGCGCGCCTTCGCTTTGCAAATAACGCAGCGTTTCTTCGCCCATGTCGCCGGCGCCGATGACCAAAGTCCTCTTGTCGTCGAACGTCTCGAAGATGTCGCGGGCAAAGTCGCCGATGGCCACGCTCGAGATGCTCACGCGGCGCTGGTTGATCCTGGTTTCGGTGGCCACGCGCTTGGCGACCCGGGCGGCGGCCTGAAAGATGCCGTGCGTCAGCGGTCCGGCGCTGTCGCGCTGCTTGGCCAACTCGTAGGCTTGCTTCACCTGCGCCAGGATCTGCGGCTCGCCCACGACCATGCTGTCCAGGCTGGCCGCCACGGTGAACAGATGGCGGACCGCGTCCTCGCCGGTGCGGGCGAACAGGTCGTCGAAGATCTCATAGATGGGCAACCGGTGAAAATCCGCCACGAACTGGGCGATTTCCTCGTGGCTGGGGCTGGTCGTTTCCTCGTCGGCGGCGGTGTAGATCTCCGTCCGATTGCACGTCGACAGCAACACCGACTCGACGCGCGGATAGCGCATTCGCAACTGCGCCAGCGCCAGCGCCGACTCTTCGGGCGTGAACGCCACCCGCTCGCGCACTGCCAGCGACGAATGGTGATGGCTGCAGCCGATCATCTGCAGTTTCATGATCGGCCTCCTGCCCGGGTCGCCGCCGGCGCAGCGGCTTGTTGCTCGCCGAGGGGGCGCGCGCCGCCATGCTGCGTGTCGACGAGCAGCAAAACGGCCAGCGCGATTGCCAAAAACACGAAGCTCACGATGGTCAGATACGCGACCTTTCGGCCTTGGCGAGCCGGTTGATATGCGGCATTGAAGACCGCCGCCGCCACCAGCCAGGCCAGCATCAACGCCGAACTGCCGATCACCGGATCGCTCCAGGGCACCTCGCCCGATTGACCGCGGCTGATGACGTTCAGGATCACGCCGGCCACGAAACCAATACCCACCAGCAATGCCGAGAGGATGATCGAGCGGCTGTTGACCTTGGCCAGGCGCTCGAGGCTGGGCAGGCGAAAGCCCGCAGATGGCGGCCGTTTGAGCTTGAGCCGGCGGGACTGCATCAGATACATCAGCCCCGCCACGAATCCGATCATCACGGTCACCGTTCCCAGCAGGAGAAAGATGCCGTGTACCATTCCCCACACGCGCGAAGCGCTGGCGGGCGAAATGGGTTCGCGATCGGAAAGCGCCGCCAACGCCACCAACACCAGCACCAGCGGCAACATGTACAACCCCAGTGCGGCCTGCGGATAGTAGTACGCCAGGTACACGTAGGCTCCCATCAGCAGCCAGGCCGCCACCAGCGCCCAATCGAAGCTGCTCGACAAGGGCGACGCCGAGAGCTCCACCGCTCGATAACCCAAGTACAGCGTGTGCGCCAGCCATCCGGCGGCCACGAAGCCGATCATGACCAGCCCCCGCATCCTGCTCGGCCGGAATACCTGCGACACTTCCAGCGCCCAGGCCACAGCATAGCTGGCCGCAAAGCAAATCAGGCTGATACCGGAGATAAAGTGCATGGCAATTCCAAAACGGAGCGAACCGAGCAAGCGCCGCGACGTGGCATTGCCGGGTTCGGTCGTGGAGGCCAAGGCGGCCGCAGCATCGGCGGCAGCGCCAACGGTGGGAGCCGTGGTCGCGGCCGGCTATTGCTCGCCGTCGAGCCCGTATTCCTTCAACTTCTTATGCAGCGTATTGCGGTTGATGCCCAACTTGGTGGCGGCCTTGGTCTGCACGCTGTCGCAGGCGGTCATGACTTGCGCAATCAGCTCGCGCTCGACGCGATTGACGACTTTGGCGTGCAAATTGTCTTCCTGCGGACCGGCGGACAGCAGTCCCTGCTGCACCAGCTCGTAGGTCAGCGTTTCCAAGTCGGCGGCGCGGGGGCGGCTGGCCGTCCGCGCTTTGGGCCCGCGCAACACGGACTCGGGCAACAGCTCGCTGGAGAGCTCGTCGCCGCGGGCCATCACGACGGCCCGTTCCACGTAGTTCTGCAGTTCGCGGACGTTGCCGGGCCAGTGATATTTTTGCAGCGCTTCGAGGGCCACCGGCTCGATGTGCGTCACGTAGCGGTCGTTCTCTTCGTTGTACAGCGCGAGGAAGTGGCCCACCAGCTCGGGGATATCCTCGGCCCGATCGCGCAAGGGAGGCAGGTGAATCGGCACGACGTTGAGTCGATAGTACAAGTCCTCGCGGAACCGTTCGGCCTCGATTTCCGAGACCAGATCGCGATTGCTGGCGGCGACTACCCGGGTGTCGACGTGGATGGTTTGCGTATCGCCGACGCGTTCGAACTCGCGCTCTTGCAGCACGCGCAGCAGCTTGACTTGCAGCTTGGGAGTGGTGGAGTTGATCTCGTCGAGAAAGATAGTGCCGGTGTGGGCCGCCTCGAAGCGTCCCGTGCGGTTGGCGATCGCGCCGGTGAATGCGCCGCGGACGTGGCCGAACAACTCGCTTTCAAGCAGGCTTTCGCTCAACGCGCCGCAGTTGACGCGGACGAAGGGTCCGCTGGCCCGCTGGCTCGACAGGTGGATTGCACGGGCGATCATTTCCTTGCCGGTGCCGGTTTCGCCCAGCAACAGCACCGAGGCGTTCGAGCGGGCGACGCGCCGCGTCAGCTCGTACACTTGGCGCATGGCGGCGCTGGAGCCGACGAGCCCGGCTATCGGCGGCCCGTCCTGGTTCTGATCGAAGGCTCGGTAAGATCCGCTCATGTCCAAACACGCGCCGCGGCCGCAAAGCCGAGCGTCACTGGCCACCGGTGGGCGTGTTGTTTTGTTCGATCGCGTCGAGCACGGCGCTCAGCACGGTGTGGGTGTCGCCGTTGCGACCGGCATTGGCATTGTAGAGGTCGTACTGCTGCAGGATCTCGTCGCGCGTCAGTCGCAAGCCGAATTGCGCGATGCTGCGCGCCAGGCCGGCCGCGGCAGCCTCGCGCAGGGCCAGCGGTTGGGCGCCCAGATCGGCCAGCTCCAGCAAC
>JBGSYQ010000491.1:0-3280 GCA_041750795.1 Pirellulales bacterium
GGCCGGCTGTCCCTGCATTGCCTGGGGCGCATTGTCGAAACCCAGCGCGCCGAAGGGAATGAACTGCGGCACGCCGCGGCGCACCTGGCCGCTGCCGCGCGACTGCAACGCCCGATAGACCATGATCGATCGCAATTGCTCCGGCGTTAGATTCTGTCGCGGACCTGGAATGTTGCCCGGGAAGAGAAACGAGTTGCCCCCCGAGGCGCCGTTGCCGTTGTTATTGCTGGCGTCGGTGGCTGTGTTAGTGCCATCGGCTCGTAGCGGCAGCGCACTTGCGCTGGCCAGCACCGCCAGTGCCGCGATCAAGCACCCTTGCAGTTTCCGGCCTTTCATTTTCGCCTCGTTTTGCTTTTCTGATACCGCAAACTCGACGCTGTCCACTCATTTAACTCATGTTACCACGCGCAATTCTACCCGTCCCCCCTGGAATTCGCAAATCTCGGCATCGTGAGGCCAGAAATGGCCGCGGAGGCTCACGGTTTTGCAGCGATTTCCACCGCCGGGGATGCGGCGGTCTCCTCGACAGAGGTGGCCGGAAGGGGCATGGCCACGCGGATTTCGGTGCCTTTGCCCGGGGAACTGTCGATCTCAAGGGTGCCATCCAGAAGCCGGACGCGTTCGGCAATGCCGCGCAATCCGAAATGCCCGCCGCCGACCTGCTCGGCATCGAAGCCGGCGCCGCGATCGCCGACCTGCAGTTGCAGCATGCCACGGGCATGCCGGAGGGCGACGTCGGCGCGCTTGGTGCCGCTGTGTCGCTGCACGTTGGTCAGCGCTTCTTGCACGATGCGAAACACGGCCGCCTCGAAGACCGGGGGCAGACGCTCCGGCGGCAACGATTGCTCGAGGTGAATCTCCATGCCGGCGGCATTCAACTCGCTCACCAGATACTCGATTGCCGCCAGCACGCCTTGCTCGTCGATGATGGGGGGGCGCAGCCCGCTGATTGTGCGTCGGGCGCTCTGCACGGCCTCGCGCAACAGCGCCTGGGCCTTGTCGACTTTCGCCAACTCGCCGTCGAACCCGTCGGCGCGATGGTCGCGATAGACGTCGAGGTACATCAGAGCCCCGATCACGTCCTGCACGAACGTGTCGTGGATCTCGTATGCGACCAGTTGCCGATGGCGTTCGTACGTATCGAGCAACTGCTGGAGGGTTTCTTGCTTTTCGTGCAATTGCGTCTCGGCGTTGCGCCGCTCGGCGACTTCGGCCTCGAGCTCGACGTTCTTGTGCAGCAACTCGGCGGTTCGAGCGGCGACGCGAAGCTTCAATTCGGCCTTATGGTGCCGCAGCGCCAGCTCTGCCTGCTTCCGTTCGGTGATGTCCTGGGCGATGCCGATCATCGTGCCGTCCGACAGGCGAATGACCGCGCCCAGCACGTCCAAAGTGCGGCCGTCGCGGACCTTCATGCGAGTTTCGATCCAACCGCGTTTCCCTCCGGCGATAAACCCAGCCACGCGATTGCGAGCCTTGACGTCCGGATAGCATCGCTGCAAAAGCTCGTCGAGCGTCAACTCGGTTCCCCAGCCCACCACGCGCTGCCACTCGCGGTTGCACATTTTGATGCGGCGCGACGGCGCGAAGATGGCAACCAACAGCGGAATTCGGTCGAAGAATTTGCGGAGGATTTCGCGCTGGCGGCGGACTTTGCGTTCGGCGCGGCGGCGCTCGGTAACGTCGCGAAAAATCGCCTGAATGCTGGGCTTGCCTTCGTAAACGCACGGCATGCCGGTCACTTCCACGCGAATCGGGCGGCCGTCGCGGCGCACGTGAACCTGATCGACCAGCGGGGCCGTGACGCCCGATTCGATGGCGCGGATGCGCTGACGGGCCGTTTCGCGATGGCGCGGATGGACCAGTTCCAGCACCGGATGATCGATGAAGTCCGCGCGGCTGGCGCCGCCCCACAACGCCACTCCCGCTTCGTTGATGAAGCGAATCACGCCGCCGCGATGAATGACGATGGCATCCGGCGTCTCTTCCACCAGGCGGAGATAGCGCTCGTCGCTCTGCCGCAACGATTCTTCAGTCCGCTTCAGATCCGTGATGTCGACGAACGTGGCGATCACGCTCTGGACCTGCTCCGCGGCGTCGAACGTGGGCACGACCGACACCGTAACCCATTTCGTTTCGCCCTGTTCGTCCCGAGACCCCAGTGTCGTTGGCCCCTGCGGCTTGCCCGTGCGCAGGCACACCACTGCCGGATAGTCCTCGAAACGAATGCTGGCGCCGTCGGGCCAGATCGTCTGCGACAGGAAGTCCGACAGCACCACGTCGCCGATTTCCTTGTCGCCGGTCCGCAGCATGCCGCGCGCGTAGGCGTTGACGTACGTCAAGCGGCCGTCGGCGGAGAATTGCATCACGCCGACGACGACCGAATCGAGAATGCCGCTGGTCACTGCCGGTTGGCCGTAGTGCTCCGCGACGGGAGCCACTGCGCGGCGCATGGGGACGTCCTCGGCGCGCTCGCTGGCCGGCGGACCGCTGGATTCGGGTGGGGTGGCGGGGCCGTCGTGCATGAAACCGACGAGTGGGTTGATTCGAGTGGTGGGGCCTTCGCAGAAAGACTATTTCACTATTATACCGCCGCGTACGTCACGGAAGCGCGTCTTCGCAGCACTCGCGGCACGTCGACGTCGGCGGGCAGCAGCCGAGTGACGTTTTCGGCCGCGGCCGCGATTCCCAGGCAAATCGCCGCGGGCGGTTCCATCCCTTCGAGCAATCCCCAGGCCAGGCCCGCCATCAGGCAATCGCCCGAGCCGATCGGATTTTGCACATCGACCGGCTGCGTGGCGAACCGGTAAAGCCTACCTTGCGAACTGGCCCAGGCGGGCGCCGCGCCGGAGGTGATCACCACCCACTGGGCGCCTCGTTCGTTCAATTCGTGCATCGCGGCATGCAGATGCTCGTCGTCGCGGAGATCTCTTCCCAGCGTGGCGGCCAGCTCCTGGCGATTGGGCTTCACCAGCAGCGGCCGGCACGTCAACGCCGCCAGCAACTCCGGCCCGCGAATGTCCAAGAGCACGGGGCAGGGGGCCGGTGCTGCCAGGTCGCGTACGAACGTCGACGGAGCGCCCTCGGTCAACGAGCCCGTCAGCACGGCCAGCCGTGCCGTCGCCGCCAGCTCGGCAAAGGCCGCGGCGAATTGCTGTAGCTCGCTGTCGGTCAACGGTCCGGCGTTTTCCACCAGCTCGGTCGTCTGCCGCGTGGCCGTATCGAGAATCGTGGTGCAGACGCGTGTGGGCCGCACGGTTTCGATCCAGCGTCGCGCGGCGCC
>JBGSYQ010000492.1:0-7202 GCA_041750795.1 Pirellulales bacterium
CGGTGGCAGCGGCTCGATTGACTGCGCCGCGCCGCCGCGGACCAGTGCGGCGACGACGAGCGCCGTCTGCGATATGCGCAGCAACGCGGCCAGGGGATGGGGAATTCGTGCGGGCATCGGGCGGAGGGGGTTGGACGGGGATGCGATCGCTGCGGAGGGAAACGTGCAGTCAGGGTCGCGGAGTGAGCATGCGTCACCACACCGATTATCGGCACACCCGGCAAAGCATCCGCAGGTGAGAAACTGCGAATTTTCGCTAACGTTGCCGGCCTGCCTCACAATGCGCAAGCCAGGCGACGAATAGGGAAACCATCACCGGGAATTCGCCGCACGCGCTGCTGCGGCTCGCGGCGAATTGTCCCGCGGTGAGAGCACGCCAGTGTCCGGTGGCGAGCGGAAGCGCTTCCCTGGCCGCGCCCGCTGCTCCCACGCGGGCGACAATCCAAGCCGCAAAGTTTACCCACGCGGCACATCCGGCACGACAGGCCGTCTTGCCCGTCGAGGCCGATCCGCGAACAATGGCACGGCGTGTGCGACGCGGAGCGAATTGCGTCCTATACGTTCCATGGGCGAGTTTTGTATACGGCCGCCCCGCGGATCGCATCCGTTCACTCCAGGCCAGAGACAGTCCCATGTCAGTGCGGCTCGACACGTTGGAAATGACGCCCGCACAATACGAGGCCGCGCTGGCGAGCGTGCGCCGCCTGGCGTACGAAAAATGGCTCGATGCGGGCCAGCCGTGCTGCGACGGAGGCGCCTTTTGGCTGGAGGCCGAGCGCGAGTGGATCGAGCACTACTACGTGCCTCCCCGCGCTCCCCTGACTTCGCCTTGCAAGAGCCAAGGCTAACAGCCTGGCTTTGCAGTCCCTGCGATGCATCGGCCCGTTGAATTCCTCAACGCGCAGTCCGTTGCTGACACATCCGCGCCTGCGAGGAGTACTTCGCGCGCACTTCTTCCGCCGCGCGGTTGTCGCCGGCCCGCCTTCCGTCGCGCGGCGTCGAGACGCTCGTCAGCGGCAAACGCCGTAGCAAGTGCCATTGCACCCTTGCATTTCTCGGCGCGATTCGCCAGAAAACTACGATACCGCCGCCAGCCGGGCACGCGGGTTGCAAATGTCCCCGCCGCGCAGGTCGCCATGGTCACGGCCAGACATCGCCTGACCCATTGGTCGTCTTGTCGATCAAGGCGACCAAAAACCGACGAATCCCGTAATCTGTCGAGCCTTATGATAACGACGAGCACCGCGTCCGCCGGCATTCCCGCCCAATCCGGCGGCGAACATCGTTCCACGAGCAGTGTGCCAGGAAAGCACACATTGTGCTTATTGCCGCGCGCTTTTGGGGGCCGCATCCTTTGCGCCCTATTGGCGTTGGCCGGGCTTGTTGGCGCCGTCGGCTGCCAACGGAGCGTGCCGGCGCAATACGTCTCGTCCGAGCAGGTCGGCGAGCTCGAGCCGGAATTGCAAACCGCGGTTTGCACGGAGCTGACCCGGTTTTGCGGCACGCCGATGACGCCGAAGCTGTTGGGTGGCACGCCCGACCAGCAAGCCGCCTTGCAGCTCGGACAACACGTTTACGAGCAGCGTTGCCGGTCGTGTCACGGTGTGTCGGGCGATGGGGCAGGGGAGGCCGCCGAGTATTTGAACCCCCGTCCGCGCGACTATCGCCGCGGCATCTTCAAGTTCACGTCGACGCCCTACGGCGCGCGGCCGCGGCGCGACGACCTGGTGCGCACGCTCCAGCGTGGCATCCCCGGCACGTCGATGCCGTCGTTCAGCCGGTTGACGAAGCGCGATTTGGACGCGGTGGTCGACTACGTGTTGTCGCTGACGCGACGCGGAGAATTGGAGCAGTTGTTGGCCGCCCACGCCGCCGCCGAAGGCGAGCTGGACGAAGAGACGGCGCAAAGCCTGGCCGACGTGGTCACCCAGCGTTGGATCTCGGCCAACGACGAAGTGGTCGAGCCGGCGACGAGGATGCCGAAAATGTCCGCCACGTCGATCGCCCAAGGGGCCGAGATCTTCCAGAAGCGCGAGTGCTTCAAGTGCCACGGCCGCAATGGACGCGGCGGACTGGCGGGCGGCATCGAGGTGGGCGAGGACTCGTGGGGCCACAAGGCCGCGGCCGCCGACCTGACGTCCGGCATGCTGCACGGCGGCCAGACTCCGCTGGACGTCTATCGCCGCATCTACGCCGGCATCAACGGCACGCCGATGCCGGCCTTCAAAGAGGCGTTTGCCGAAGCGCCGGACGACGTCTGGCACCTGACCCACTATGTGCTCGACCTGGCCGACCAGCGTCGCCGCGGCGTGGAATTTCCGCCGGTCGCAACCAACCAGCCCGCCGCACCGTCCGCCGAACCCGATTCGCAAACCGAGCCTGCCGAGCAGTCGCCATGAGCACCGACCCAAAGCAACGCGAGTTGGAAGAGCTGCGCGCCCGAGTACGTCGCCTGGAAACCGAGCTTGCGCCCGGAGGGAAGCCGCCCGTCGAGCAATGGCAAGAGCGCGGCTATTACACGGCCTACTATGCCACCACCGGCTTCTTGCTGGGGGGCGTGGCTGCGCTGGTCAGCCTGGTCTTCAACATTGTCGGCTCGCTGCTGTTCGGAAACCAACCGCTCGAGTTGATCCGCGTGTACCTCACGTTTCCGATGGGGGAAAAGGCCCTGGACTTCAACGCCGTCGACAACGGCCTGATCCTGGCGATCGGCTGTTGCCTGTACATCGGCACGGGCATGTTGTACGGCATGTTGTTTCAGCTCGCGCTGACCTGGCTGACGCCCAAGGTGTCGTTCGCCACGCGGTTGGTGCTGGTCAGCGCGTTGGCGCTGGCCCTGTGGCTGGTGAACTTCTACGGGATCTTGAATTGGTTGCAGCCGCTGCTGTTCGGCGGCAATTGGATCGTCGAGCGCATTCCCTGGTGGGTCGCCGCGCTGACGCACCTGGTGTTCGGCTGGGCCATGCTGCTGGTTTATCCGCTGGGCCGCTATCAGCCCTATCGATTGGAGACGAACGCGACATGATCGATACGCTGTTTGGCCCCGACGACGCGCGCCACGAAGACCTGGTGGACGAGCCGATCGTGGTGGCCTATTTCATCGCCGCGCTGAGCTTTTTGTTCATTTCGATGCTGGCCGGAATGCTGATGGCGTTGCAGTTGGTTCACTGGAACCCGCTGCAAGGCTTCGAGTTGCTCTCGGCCGGACGCTGGCGCATGGTCCACACCAACGCCATTGCCTACGGCTTCCTGGCCGACGCGTTCCTGGGCGCGCTGCACTGGGCCATTCCGCGGCTGACGCTGCGCCAGGTGCTCGATCGTCGCTTGAGCTGGTTTATTTTCGGCGCGTGGCAGTTCGTGGTGCTGTCGACGGCCATCGGCATCGTGGCCGGCCCCACCTTGCAAGCGGTGTCGCGCAGCCTCGAAGCACTGCCGTTCTCGTTCGGCGCGCAAGGCTTGGAATGGGGTGAAACGCCAACCTGGATCGATCCCTTGGCGCTGGTGGGACTGTTGCTGGTGGGCATCAACTTCATGGCGCCCATCTCGCGCGCCAAAGGCCCGCTGTACGTTGCCAGTTGGTACTTCATGGCGGCCTTCGTGTGGACGTTCCTCACCTATGCCATGGGCAACTTCCTGCCGGAGTACTGGCTCACGGGCACCAGCGCCGGCGCCGTCGGCGGACTTTTCATCCACGACCTGGTCGGGCTGTTCGTGACGCCGCTCGGCTGGGGACTGATGTACTACTTCGTGCCCATCATGCTCCGCAGACCCATCTGGAGCCACGGACTGTCGCTGGTGGGCTTTTGGGGTCTGGCGTTTTTCTATCCGCTCAACGGCATTCACCACTTTTTATACACGCCGATCCCGATGTTCCTGCAGCGCGGGGCCATCATCGCCACCATCGCGGTGGAGATGGTGGTGATGACCGTCATTGTCAACTTCTTCGGCACCATCTGGGGTTCCGGTCGGCAGCTCATCACGAACCTGCCCATCCGCTGGTTCTACACCGGCATGGTTTTCTATGCGATCACCTGCGCCCAGTGTGCCATGCAAGTCACGCTCACGTTTCAGGCCGTCATCCACTTCAGCGATTGGGTGGTGGGCCACGCTCACCTGGTGATGTTTGGCGTGTTCAGCATGTGGCTGCTGGGCATCATGACCTACCTGTTCCCGCGACTCTGGCGCACCCAGTGGTATAGCCGCGAGTTGTGCGAGTGGCACTTCTGGCTGTCTGCCGTGGGCTTGCTCGTGATGGCGGTCGATCTGACCCTGGCCGGCTTGTTCCAGGGCTACTTCTGGGCGTCGTTGCAGCCGTGGGACGTTTCGATCGACGGCTCGATGCCGTTTTGGACGCTGCGCGTATTCGCCGGCCTGACCATGATGGCCGGCCAGGTGTGCTTCGTCTACAACCTGTATCGCACGTGGCAGGCCTCGCGCTTGGGGCCGGCGCCGGTCCAGGCCGAGCCGGCGACCCCCGTGCCGCAAGCATCTGGATCGTGACCCGTTTTGATTCGCAAAGGAATCGCCGACGATGTTCGAAAGTAAATCGGGAGTGGTCCTCGTGGCCGGACTGGGCTTTTTCATCTTCGCGTTTCTGTCGAACGCGCTGGTGCCGGCGCTGATGTATCGCGACCTGGAGGAGCAAACGGTCCAGCAGATCGCCGAGACGAACAGCAACCTGCTGTATCAGTTCGAAGACTTGAGTTATCGCTATCCCGAGCAGTTTGCCAAACACTACGGCGAGCCGTCGACGGAGGCTCTGGCCGAGGCGCTCACGCTCGGACGGCGCACGTATGTCAACGAGGGCTGCTGGCACTGCCACAGCCAGTTTGTGCGCCCCGTCTCGCGCGAGGAAGACCGTTGGGGTCCGGTCTCGCGCACCGAGGAATATCAAAACGAGCTGCAGCGGCCCGTCATGTTCGGCACGCGCCGCGTCGGTCCCGACCTGAGTCGCGAAGGGGGCCGCCACGGCAACGACTGGCACGCCGTACACTTCTTCCAGCCCACGCTGGTGTCCACGGATTCGCCGATGCCCAACTATCCCTGGTTTTTCGACGGCGCGCCCGACAAGCCCAACCGCCGCGGCCTGGCGATGATCGTGTACGTGCAATGGCTCGGCTCCTGGCTGGAAAGCTACCCGTATTACGAAGACTACGAGCCGATCGAGCGACCACTGAGTGAAGCGCAAGCCGGCGCGTCGGAGGATGAATCATGAGCAGCACCAGCCGGGCAAAACACCGCATGCAGTGGATCATGCTGGCCATGGCCGTGGCCATCCTGGCGCCCAGCCTGTATGGCTTCGGCACCAAGTTCCTCGAATTCGTAGCGCTCTACCGGGGTGACGTCGAAGGCGTGTTCGCGATCAGCCCGATCGTCAACTACCTGCTGGCCAGCACGGGTTTCTTGTTTCTGTTCATCTGGGCGGCCATGCGCGGCATGTTTCGCGATATCGAGCAGCCCAAGTACACGATGCTCGAAAACGAACAGCGGCTCGATGCGGTTGCGCCGTGGCGCGGCGATTTCCCGCTCGAATATCCGGCGCGCAAGCCGCTCCGCATGCCGTCGCTCGATTCCCTCTCCGATCATCACCGCTTCAGGGAGTTCTATGAGCACGACGAATGAGCCGACGGCCGAAGAATCGACCGCCGAAGTCGAACACCGCTTTCATCATTACACCAGCAGTCGCATTCCCTGGTACGTGCGATTGATGTGGTTGCTGTTTTGGATTTTCGCGGTGTACTACACGCTGCAGTATTTGTTTCCCGAATTGCGCGTCGAGCTGATCTCGCCTCCATGACCGATTTCATGGCAACCACCGGGTCGCACGCTCGGCCGGCGGCCGACCGGGTCTGCACCTATTGTCATTTGCCCGTCGCGGCGACGCGCGCGGCCCCGGATCAGCCCCTCTACTGCTGTCTGGGTTGCCGGCTGGCCGCCGAGATCACCGGCCAGCAAGGCGCCCAGGGCGCCGTACACTGGACGCTGGCACGGTTGGGGTTGGCCATCTTCCTGTCGCTCAACGTCATGATGTTCACCATGGCGCTGTGGACGTACGACGCCGACAACGCCGGCGCGGGGCGACTCGCCCAGACCCTGGCCGATCTGTTTCGCTATCTTTGCCTGGTGCTCAGCTTGCCGGTGCTGTTTCTGCTCGGCGGTCCGATGCTCGAAAACGCACTGGCCGACTGGCGGCGCGGCAGTGCCGATCTGTTGATCGTGGTGGGCGTTGCCGCGGCCTACGTTTACTCCGTGCTCTCCGTACTGCGCGGCACGGGGCACATTTATTTCGAAGTCGGCTGCGCCGTGCTGGTGATGGTCACGCTGGGGCGCTGGCTCGAAGCCAATGGCAAGCTGAAAACCACCGAGGCCCTCGATGCTCTGGAAAAACTGCTGCCGGACGAGGCCCTCGTCGTCACCGCCGACGGCGCACTTCGTTCCCTCCCACTGAGCGAATTGCGACTCGGCGATCGCATCCGGGTGTTGGCCGGACAGCGCGTGCCGACCGACGCGCTGTTGGAAACCGGCCGCGCCAGCATCGACCAGCAAGCGCTTACCGGCGAAAGCGCTGCGGTGGAAAAAGAACCAGGCGACACTGTCTTGGGGGGCAGCCTCAACTTGGATGGCGAGTTGACGCTGCAAGTCGCCGCGCGCCCCGAGCACAGCTCGCTGGCAAGAATCGTCCAATTGGTGCGCCAAGCCCGCGAGGCGAAGGGCCGATATCAGCGCATCGCCGACCGCGTTGCCGGCTGGTTTCTGCCGGTCGTGATCGTGATCGCCGTCGGCACGTTCATCGTCCACGCCAACCGCGCCAGCCTCGACCAGGGACTGCTCGCCGGACTGGCCGTGCTGTTGATCGCGTGCCCCTGTGCGTTGGGGCTGGCCACGCCCATGGCCGTGTGGGCCGCGCTCGGCTCGGCGTCGCGCGCCGGCGTGTTGTTCTCGGATGGCGAGTCCGTGGAACGTCTGGCTACCATTCGCGCCATCCGCTTTGACAAGACGGGTACGTTGACGACCGGCTTGCCCGCCATTCGGCGCTTCGTCGTCAACGACGACGCGCTGCGGGGCGAGGTTCTCCGCCGAGCAAGTTGCCTGGCCGCGGCGTCCACGCACGTCTTCTCGCAAGCCATCAGCGAGTTCGCCAACGCCCAGCGAGCAGGCTCGCCGACGGCGCTCGCCCACGACGATCGCCTCCGCCCGGTCGT
>JBGSYQ010000493.1:0-8059 GCA_041750795.1 Pirellulales bacterium
CCAGGACGCCGCCGACGCGGCAGCCACGGCCGGGGCGCGTGCCCTCAACGGCATCACTGCCAACAACAACAACTACTCCGCGGCAGAGCCGGCCGCGGTCTCCGCTGCCATCAACAACGAGGTCCTGTCGGTGCCCGTCCAGACGAGCGACGTTCAGGTGGACATCGGCCGCTACGTGTATGTCTCCGGCAACGAGCGTTTCGAAGGGCAGTTTCCCGGTCCCAGCAGCGAGAACTGGAGCATGGTGAAGGCCACGGTCTCGACCAACGTGGGCAATACGCTTCCGTTTTCCCGAGTATTCAATTTCGCCGGCGTCAACATGCAGGCCATTGCCACAGCCGCGCATCGCCCGCGCGATATTGCGCTGGTCTTGGACTTCTCCGGTTCGATGCGGTTCGCAAGCCTGAACGGCGCCCCCTACACGGGCAACCGCTCCTCGAACAACCCGGACGATAGCTTCCCGCAATTCGGTCACTATTCGGCTACTTCGTCGGCGGCCTTGCAGGCGACGTCATTCACCAGCCCCTACGAGGCGGCCAACATCACGGTCACGACGAGCGACGGCCGCGCGCCCATCGTCGAGGACTTCTACACCGACTCGACCGGCACGAAAGCCTTCACCCCGGCGCCAAGTTCCTATGCGACCAACCCCGCTGGCGACGATCATCCCAGGCGTCAAAACAACAACCTGGGTCAACCCTACGCGGCCACGGTCAACGAGCTATTGAATCTGACCAACACGAACAACAGCCATCCGAAGGATGCCACGTTCGAAACGAACGGCTATGACACGGTGCCCAACTTCGGCACTTACGATGGCTACAGCATGGGGCCCGGCTACTGGGGAAAAACGTTCTTCATTTGGCCGCCCGATCCGCGTCCCACCAAGGACTGGCGGGCGCTGTACTTTGGCACTACCGACAATTCCCGCCTGTGGAATACCTCGTCGCCTTACAATTGGCGCACGCCCGGCAGCACCAGCTATACCATCGACTACGCGGCCATCTTGAACTTCATCAAGAACGTCGGGCCGAACCCGTTCCCGTCGCGCCTGCAATCCGGACGGATTCTCTACTACGACGCGATCCCCAGCAGCATCACCGGCACGACGCCCAGCAACATGAACGAGCGCTTCTGGAAGCACTACATCGATTACTGTCTGGGTCTGATCCAACACAACTCGGGTAGCTGGACTGTCATTCTCAACAGCAATACCGGGCTGGCAGGCTACGGCACGGACTTCACCTGGGGCACGCGGCGCATTACGCCGCTGTCGAGCCTGACCGCCATTCCCACGCCGTACATGCACTACGCCGACAACCCGCCGCGGCCGCGCACCAAGTTCTGGTTCGGGCCGTTGACGATGGTCGACTTTTTGGGCAATTACAACTTGTGGAGCCAGGTCAGCCCGACCAATTCGCGTTACGCCTGGTGGCCCGGCACTTGTCACGAGTCGCCCATGTACGCATGCAAGCTCGGCGTGCGCGCCGGCCTCACCGACATCGCCACCAATCACCCGAACGATCTGGTGAGCTTGATCTATTTCGCCTCGCCCAACGCGTCTTCCAGTGGCACCGGGCGTTTCAATCGCGTACGCGTGGGTTTGAGCCGCGATTACTCGCGCATGCAGGATGCATTGTGGTATCCGCCCTCGACGATCGGCAATCCGTCCGCCACGGTCCGGCCGTACGCCTCGGACAATATCGAGGTTCCGCGCGCCTTGGGCGGCACCTGTTATTCGATGGCGCTGATGCTGGCTTACAACCAGTTCAGCACCAATACGTCGCTATTGAACTACAACACGGCCGAGCCCACCGGCGACGCCGGCGGCAACGGCCGGCGCGGCGCGCAGAAGATCGTCATTTTCGAAACGGATGGCTCGCCCAACGTGACCGCTTCGGCCACGTTTAACAACCAAGGTCCGAACAAGTGCTATTACTCAATTCGCTACAACGGCGCCAGTCCGGGTGGCAGCGAGTATCCCAGTGTGGGCGGCAGTTCGGGCGTCACGACTCAAATCTACAACCTATGCTCTCGACTGGTCTCCATGGAAACTGCCTCGCAGCCGGGTTACTCCACGGCCAATAAGAAAGCCTTGATTCACTGCATTGGCTTCGGCCCGGAATTCTCACCGAGCAGCCCCAACGCCGCCACGAACACGTCCATGCTCAACCAGATGCAATTGTTGGGCAACGTCACCGATGGGATGCCCAGCTACAAAATCATTTACGGAACCGAGTCGCAAGTAACCACGAAGCTGCAACAAGCACTTACGCAGATTCTGCAAAGCGGCGTTCAAATCTCCCTGATCGAATAGGAGCGATTGGAATATGGAGGTTCGATTGAACGCCCATGCGGCGGCCGTCTTTCACCGCGTGTCGAAGGTCTACGACGGGTCGTGGACGCGGCGGCGCGTGGTTGCGCTCGACGACGTCAGCCTGGAGATTCCCTGGGGCGAGGTGTTCGGCATCGTCGGGCCCAACCGCGCCGGCAAGACGACGCTGATTAAGATCCTGCTGACGATCTGCCGCCCGACCGATGGTCGCATCATGCGCCTGGAGTGCCCCTACTCTGATCGCCGCACGCTGGCGCAGATTGGCTATGTGCATGAAAACCTCTCGTTCCCTCGCTACCTGACCGCCTGGCAGGTCGTCGAGGGCTATGGCCGCATGTCCGGCGTGAAGGGCAACGTGCTCCGCCAGCGGACCGGCGAGCTGTTGGAGCAAGTCGGCCTGGCCGACCGCGGCCACGAGCGCATCGCCCACTTCAGCAAAGGCATGACGCAGCGCCTGGCGCTGGCGCAGGCCCTGGTAAACGATCCCAAGTTGCTGGTGCTCGACGAACCATCGGAAGGAATGGACCTGACCGCGCGGCGATTGCTGCGCGACGTCGTCCGCCAGCGCCGCGACCAGGGCGCAAGCGTTGTTTTGGTCTCCCACGCGCTGGACGACGTCGAGCAACTGTGCGACCGCGTGGCCGTGCTGTGCAACGGACGTCTAAGTCTCATCGGAAGCGTCAGCGAGTTGGCCGGGCCCACACCACCGTGCGGCACGAAGCCGACGCCCCCACTGCCGGATCGCCAGCAGCAGCCCGTCGTTGCCGGCGCTTTGGAGACGGCCATTGCCCCGCTCTATGAAGGAGCGATCGCATGAAGCGTCACGACTCCCCGCGGCTGACGGCCGTTGTTTGGCTGGTGCGAGATACCTTTCGCCAGTCGATTGCACACGGCATCTTCGCGGTGTTGCTGCTGGTCAGCGCGCTGTCGATCGCAACCTGCCTGTCGTTAAGCGTCGACGGCCGCGCTACGCTGCGCCAAGGTAATCAGAACCCCGACTTCATCTCGCGCAACGAGGCCGACGCCCGCGACGCCGAGAAGCTGAAAACGTCCGGTGTCGTGGTGGCAGATGGTCGGCTCACACTGGCGTTCGGCGCCATCGAAGTACCTTGGGCACGAGATACCGCCTCGGCTGTACACTTCGTTCAACTCGTGTTGGCAGGCGGCGTGGCCGACACGCTGGGACTGCTGCTGACCTTGATCTGGACGGCCGGGTTCCTGCCCAGTTTTCTGGAAGGGCGAAATATCAGCGTGTTGCTGGCCAAGCCGGCGCCGCGCTGGGTATTGCTCGGCGGCAAATACCTGGGCGTGCTGGCTTTCGTGCTGTTTCAATCGATCGTTTTCGTCGCCGGCACATGGCTGGCCATCGGCGCGCGGACCGGTTTCTGGGATCCCACCTATCTGCTGGCGATCCCACTGCTGCTGTTGCAGTTTTCGATCTTCTTCGCGTTTTCCGTGCTGCTGGCCGTGTGGATCCGCAGTACGGTCGTCTGCGTGTTCGGTTCCATCGCGTTCTGGTGCGTGGCCTGGAGCATGAATTTTGGCCGTCACATCATGATGACGGCCGGCGACATGGTCTCGACCAGTGTCCGCTCCACGTATCTCAGCGGCGTGATCGATTTTGGCTATTGGGTGCTGCCCAAGCCGGCCGACCTGGGGTTGTTGCTCTACAACGCCTTGGGCGCCGGCGATCACTTCGGCAGCGCGCTCGACCTGGGCGTCCTGGAGTCGCACGGGTTTTCAATGCTGGCCAGCGTGCTCACGTCGGCGGCCTTCGGTGCGTTCGCGCTGGTGGCGTCGGCCCGCATGTTCGAGGCGACGGACTACTAAGTCGCCGGGCGGGCAACGCCCTTGGACGACCTTCGCCAATTCGCCGCGACGGTTAGCGGTTTCGCTTTCGGCGGCTCGTCCGTATACTGGTCGGCGATTCCCTTGCTGCGGGTTGGGGAACGTCGAAGTCCGCGTTGTGGCGACGACGGCCCGTCCGCTGCGCGAACTCCGCCGCAGAACTGCCCATGTCCGAACCGCAGGCCGACGACTCGATGAATCCCTCGGCCGGCGGCGATGGCAAAGTGCCCGAGCTGGCACGCGGCATTGGGCTGTTGCAGGCCACCAGCCTGAACGTGGCCAACATGGTGGGCGTGGGCCCGTTCATTACGATTCCGCTGTTCGTGGCCGCGATGGGCGGCCCCCAGGCCCTGGTCGGTTGGATCGTGGCCGCCGTGCTGGTGTTGTGCGATGGCCTGGTGTGGAGCGAATTGGGCGCGGCGCTGCCCGGCAGCGGCGGCACCTATCACTTTCTGCGCGAAATCTACGGACGCTATCGCGGCGGGCGACTCATCGCGTTCCTGTTCATCTGGCAGTTCCTGGTCAGCGGCACGCTGGAGCTGGCCAGTGGCTACATCGGCGCGGTCGGCTACTTGGGATACGCGTTGCCCGGGCTCGAGTCGCACTTCAGCGCTTGGGGGATTCCCTGGGGCATGAGCGCCCTGGCGGCGTTGGCCGCCATGGCGGTGAGCGTCGCTCTCTGCCGCCACATTCGCTCGCTGGCGTGGCTGGCCGTCGTGCTGTGCGCCGGAACGCTCATCACCACCTTCATCGTCATCATCGCCGGGCTGATCAATTTCGATGCCTCGCTGTTGACCTTTCCGGAAGACGCCTTTCGCCTCGACTCGGCATACTTCGCCGGATTAGGCGCCGCCATGCTCATCGCCATCTACGACTACCTGGGCTACTACAACGTCTGCCACATGGGCGACGAGGTCATCGAGCCCGGCAAGACCATTCCGCGGGCCGTGATGTTCTCGGTGCTGATCGTCGCCGCGATCTACATGACCATGAACATCGCCATCATGGGCGTGGTGCCCTGGCAGCAGGTGATGGAGTCGAAGAACATCGCGGCCGACTTCATGGAGATCCTGTATGGCCGCGACGTGGCGGTCGGCTTCTCGTTTTTCATCATCTGGGCGGCGTTGGCCTCGGTGTTCGTGATGACCATGGGCTACTCGCGTATCCTGTACGCCGCGGCGCGCAACGGCGATTTCTTTCAGATCTTCGGCCACTTGCACCCACGTGGCCGGTATCCGACCGTGGCGCTGTTGTCGCTGGGCGTGCTAACGGCAGCGTTTTGCTTCGTGTCGCTCGAAGTGGTCATTGGGGCGGCAGTGGTGGTGCGCATTTTCGTGCAGTTCCTGGGGCAAATCTTCGCGCTGCACTTGCTGCGAACCACGCGCCCGGACGTCGTGCTGCCGTTTCGCATGTGGCTTTATCCGATTCCCAGTCTGATCGCCACGGTCGGGTGGTGCTTCGTGCTGATCGCGCAGTACAAGCTGCTGCCGGTGGCGCTGGGAGTCGTCGCCAGCGGTGTGGTGGTATACCCGGTCTGGCGGCGCATCGTGGCAGCGGCGGACCGGGCCGGTATTTAGCGAGATTGTGGCGCCCATGCTGTGGCGGCTTTGCCCTTCGCATCAACTTTGCTAGATTGATGCGGTCCTGCCCCGCCGCCTGCCGAGGACGACGCCATGGCTTCCCTGCCCTGTTCCGGTCCGGTCGATCGTCGCGAGTTTTTGCGGATCGGTGCGTTGGCGTTCGGCGGCCTGACGCTGCCGGGGTTGTTGCGGATGCGCGCCGCCACCGCCGCGTCCGCTGGCTCCACTCCGCCGGACACGTCGGTCATTTTGTTTTGGATGTGGGGTGGACCCAGTCAACTCGAAACCTGGGACTGCAAGCCCGATGCGCCCAGCGAGTATCGCGGGCCACTACGACCCATCCACTCGACGGTGACCGGGCTCGACGTGTGTGAGGTCTTTCCGCTGCAAGCCAGGCAGGGGCATCGCATTTCGCTCATTCGATCGCTGCACCACGGCATGGCGTCGCACAACGACGGCTCGATCGAGGTGCTCACCGGCAAAACGCCCGTCAAGGAGGATCCCACCTCGACGGCCAAGAGCGATCATCCCGATTTCGGTATGATTGCCAGCAAGCTGCGCGGCGCCGGTCCCGGTGGACTGCCGTCGTATGTCGGACTGCCGCGCGTGCCTTTCATGGTGCAACCGACGTATCTCGGCATGACGCACGCGGGCTTTTCGGCCGGAAATCCCGCCGCGCCGGATTTCAAGCCGCGAAACCTTTCGCTCAATGCAGGCATGAATGGCGCGCGCTTGGAGGATCGCAAGTCGCTCGTGGCACAATTGGATCGCTATCGCCGCGCCCGCGACTTGCACGGGGCAGTACAAGCCACGGACGATTTCCGGCAACAAGCATTTGAGCTGCTGACCAGCACCAGCGTAGAGAAAGCGTTCGACCTGCGGCACGAGACGACGGCCACACGCGACCGCTACGGCCGGCACGTGTGGGGGCAAAGTTGCTTGCTCGCCCGGCGGCTGGCCGAGGCCGGCACCAGCGTTATTACCGTCGACGCGCTCTCGCCCGACTCGACGAACCCCATTTACTTCAGTTGGGACGATCATTCCAACCCGGCCACCGGTTGGAATCTGGAGGGCGCCATGCGGTGGCGCGGCCCTTACATGGACCAGGCGCTCTCGGCCTTGATCGAAGACATCTACGATCGAGGCCTCGACCGAAAGATACTGATCGTGGCGCTTGGCGAGTTTGGCCGCACGCCGCGCCTGGCAAGCCCGCAAGGTGTGCTCGGTCGCGATCACTGGCCCAGCGCCCAGTCGGCGTTGGTATCCGGCGGCGGGCTGCGGATGGGTCAGGTGGTGGGGGCAACGACGTCCAAGGCCGAATATCCGGTCGAGCGACCACTGGCGCCGCAGGATCTGCTGGCCACGATCTATCGCCATCTGGGAATCGATCAGCGCGCGGACATCACCGACTTTGCCGGCCGCCCCGTGCCGATCCTCTCTACCGGCAAGCCGATTCGAGAGCTCATTTGACAGGCGGCGGCGCAACGATTGCCCGCGGCCAGAGCCGCTACGCAGCAGATTGCACGTTAGGTGGTGCTTGCGCGGCGGCGACACCGCAATGCAATAAGGCACGTCATCGCAAGGCCGACCAGCGTCAACGATGCTGGCTCCGGCACTGTGACGTACAGGCCGTGCTCGAGATCGACGTGACGGCCTGCCCAGAGGTATCCCTGCACCACGCCGCGGCCGATGCGAAACGCGTTGAGGCCGGACTGGTGCGCCTCGGCACTCACGTTGTGCCAGTCGCCGCCGGCGTTGAAATCCTCAGTGATGAACAATCGCAGGTCGCCGCCGTTGAGATCGACGTTGATCGTCAGCCCGTTGCCGGGTGAAACGCTCTTGTATTAGCGTCCGCCACTCAAAAGCAACGGCAAGCCAACCAATGCTACCCTTGGTCGATCGTGCCCCTCGGTGGTGTCATATCAAAAGATTTATATTGGTTCGTTTTGAAAGTCCACGTCGCTACTACAAATCTTCACAGGTCGTATCCTCTTGCGGCGCTATGCGCTAGCTTGCGCCCGGCAATTCAACGCGAAAAGAATCAAAAAATCTTGACGCCAAGAGCCGCTCGAGTGTATCATTTCGAGACACGCACGGCAGGTGGCCGCAGGGTCCGCAGCCAACCGCCTCCTCATTTCACACATTTTGGACCACCGGCGAGCCGCTAACGAGCCTTAGTTCTTGTCTGCAAAGACTTACGATCGCGCATTCGGCGCGGTCGTCGCGGGCTCGGTTGACTTTCTTGCCTTCGGCGGCAGCGTCGTTGACGTGATCTTCGGGTCGAGCTGACCCCTTT
>JBGSYQ010000494.1:0-5799 GCA_041750795.1 Pirellulales bacterium
CTCAAGCGGCAGGGAATGAAGGCGTTGGCTGAGGGAGGCCGGCCTGGATCAACAGCAGCGCTCTCCGCTGAGCGGCGCAGGCAACTCCTGCGTTGCGGACCCTAGTGGCGTAAGATGAACCGCCAAGCGCGGAACGACTCCTTGCAAACCCTTCCGGCTGCCGGCCGAGCGCACGATTCCCTCGCCGCACGTTGGCGCGGTCGTCAAGGCCGCCTCGTTGCGTCTGTCCCAAATTCTCGGCGTGCCGAGCGGGCGGCCCTCCGGTTCCCCCTCTGGAGCTTAATCAGAAAGGTCGTCGAACGCGACCTCGTTCACGAAACCTGATACGTCTGGCTTTCCGTCGGCAGCCGGAAGGGTTTGCAAGGTCGGGACTACGACGGCAATCGCAACTCATCTCGGCGAATGTGTAACTGGGAGCTACATTCAGGGATGCTACCTCAAACCAGTTACGGATTTGTTGCCAACATCAAAAGAAGGCAACAAGATTTGAACCTAACAACTCGTTGCTAGGGACGGAGGTCCAGCCGTTCACCGATACTCCAGTCTGAGATCAAAAGTTCGTTTGAACTCTCTGGAAACACCAATTAGATCGATTGCAAGGTATTGCCGACAAAAGAGAAACGGCTCGTCGCAGGCGAACCATGACGAGCCCTTAATGTTGCGAAGTCGGGGCGACTTGGATTTGAACTCCTTGCACACTATGGCTTCATAGCTGCCAACTAGGCCGGAATCTCGTATCCTTTGCGCTGCTCGCGGCTCAGCCAGGTGTTGGCTTCGTCGTCGCTGACGAATTGCTCGGTCTGGGGATTCCAGGCCAGCTTGCGGCCTAGGCGCATTGAGATGTTGGCCAGGTGGCAGGTGCTTACCGAGCGGTGCTGGCTGGCCACGTCGGCAAGCGGCCGCTGGCGGGTGCGGACGCAATCGAAGAAGTTGCCCATGTGGTTGATGATCGCATCCAGCTTGCCGGTGCGCTTGGGGCGGTCGAGGTTGTCGTGGGCGTAGAGTTGGAATTGCTCGCGCTCCAGCGGCTCGTCGGCCAGGCGTTCGGCCGGTTCGCCGGATAGCACGCCGCGATTGGCGAATATGCGTCCTCCGCTGCCGGAAAACATGATGCCGTTGCGTCCCTCGTCGACCACTTCCAGCGTCACGCCGTTGGCATAGCGAAACTTCGCGCCAAAGTCGGTGGCGACGTTGTAGCCGTTTTCGACGTCGGGGAACGTGGCGCTGCCGTCGATCTCGACCGGGCCGGAGTTTTCCGCGCCGATGGCCCACTGGGCGACGTCGACGTGATGGGCGCCCCAGTCGGTCATCTGTCCGCCGGAATACTCATACCACCAGCGAAACGTGTAGTGCGAGCGCTCGGCGATGTAGGGCACGTCGGGCGTCTGGCCCTGCCAAAGATCCCAATTGAAGTGCGACGGCGGCGACTCGACAGCGAACGGCCCGCCGGTCTTGTTCTTGCCCAGCGTCACCTGCACGTGTTGCAGGGTGCCGATGCGTCCCTGGCGCACCATTTCGCAGGCCAGCCGGAAGTTGTGATCGCTGCGCTGCCAGGTGCCCACTTGCACGATGCGGCCGGTCTCCTCCACCACGCGCTGCATCTGCTGACCTTCCTCGATGGTGAGCGTCAGCGGCTTTTCACAATAGATGTCCTTGCCGGCGCGGCAGGCGTCGATGACCATGGCCGTGTGCCAGTGGTCGGGCGTGCCGATCGTAACGACGTCCACGTCCGAGCGATCCAGCAGCTTGCGATAATCCTCGTACAGGTCGGCCTTGCCGCCGAATTGCTCGCGTGCCTTTTCGGCAATCTGCCGGTCGACGTCGCAAATGGCCACAATGTCGCCGTGCGGCAGTGCCTTTTCGGCGATGACCGAGCCTTGATAGCGCATGCCGATCGCGCCGATGCGCAGGCGATCGTTCTTCGACGGCAGCGAGCGCTTCTCGGCGTCGGCCGAATAGACGTATGGGGCAAGGCAACCGCCGGCCAGTGTCGCGCCGGTCGCTTGCAGGAATTGTCGCCGGGATGTTGTCAATCGTTTCATACTTCCGCCAAACCTTGGTCGTAGGATTACTTGCGCACTTGCTCGAAATAGTACACGCCCTTCTTATTTGCGGTCACCACGTCCAGGAGGCCGTCGCCGTTGACGTCGGCCACTTCGAACTGCGTGCCCACGCCGCTGTCGTCGTCGATTTCGTGCGGAATCCACTTGGGCCGCCCGTTTTCGCGCTGCAATTCGAACCAGACCACCACGGCCGGATGATCGGGGTTGACGTCGCCCGTGGGGCCGTGGGCCCACCAGCGCTTGCCGGTCACCAGGTCGGGCAGGCCGTCGCCGTTGATATCCGCCAGGTTCAGGCTGTGCGTTTGCGAAATCTTGTCGTAGATCGTGTGCGTTACCCAGCCGTCGGGCGTCTGCTCGTGCCACCAGATGCCGACCTGGTGCGCGCTGGAGGAGACGACGTCGTTGTCGCCGTCGCCGTCGAAGTCGTAGACGTACATCTGCGCGCAGGCTTCGCCGAACTTGACCGGATGAAACACCCACGGGGATTGCGAGGCGCTGGCGGGCGCTTCCCACCACCCGTCCACGACAAGAATGTCGGTGCGACCGTCGCCGTTGACGTCGCCGGCGCCGATGCCGTGCGAAAAACGGTCGGTGCCCGGTGCGTTTTCGGCGGAGACCGGCACCAGCGGCCACAAGCCGGAGGCCGACTGCCGGGCGTAACCGATGTGCTTGCCGGGATCGTAACCTAACAGCAGGTCGCGCTTGCCGTCGCCGTTGACGTCCACCAGGCTGGGGCTTTCGTTGTTGGTCACGGGCGTGCAGACGTGTCGCCGCCAGGGGCGGCCGGGCGCGGCGGGCTGTTCGAACCACAAGGTTTCCTGTCCTGGAAAGCCCACCACGATCAGATCGGTGCGGCCGTCGCCGTTGACGTCGTCGGCAAAGTTGCAAAACGAGTCGCTGTAGTTGTGCGGATCGAACTCCTTGGGCTGTTCGAGCACGGAGACCATTTTCCAATCCGGCGCGGCGTAGTACACGCTGCCGGCAGCGATATCGAGCAGGCCGTCGCCATTGAAGTCGCCCACGGCCACGCCCTCACTGCGAAAGGTCTTGTCTAGGACCGTGCGTTTGAAACGGATCGCGTTGCCGTCGTCGGCGGCGCACCAGCAAGGCACGGCAACGCTCGCGGCGCAGACGAACCATAGTACAAGTCGGTGATTCATCGCGGGTTCCTTGTGGCAAGGCGGCCAGGCGATCCGTCGTGCTCGGCACGCAAATCGCAAGCGGTGTCGGTTGGGCGGGCGTTTGGGTGGCTTTCAGCCTAGTATCTGGCAAGGCCGAATGCAAACCAGCGGGCATGTGCCGAGGATGTGCCGCCGGCGGGCAGCAGTTCGTTTCCGGCTCGTGCGACTCGTACACGGTCGCTTGCACGGGTGACTCGTTTCACCCGTGGCACACTTGTCGCTCGTGGCACGATTAACCGGAAGTCGCGAGCCGCTACAACAGGCTCTCCAGCAGCAGCCGCATCTTGCGCATCTCGGCGGCGTGATCCACGTCCGGCATTTCGGTGATGTGTACCGTGAGCGCCCGGTTGTAGCGATGCTTGCCCAGTTGGGTGATCAATCGCCCGTATTCGATCAGACCCTGGCCGACGCGGACTTGCAGCTTGTCTTTGGTCGTGTCGCGCAGATGGACGTTGATGACGTGCTTGAGCACCTGGTCGTAGTTGTTGCCGGCGTGTGGTCCGTAAATATAGTGGCTGGGATCGAGCGTGATGCCCAGGCCCTTGACGTTGTCGCACAGCACCACCGCGGTGTCGGGGTCTTGCGTGATGCGGCCGGTCTCGGTCTTGATTCCGACCAGCACGCCGTCGGCCGACGCGATGCTCACCAGGCGTTGCAGGCGCTCGATCTCGGCGTTGAAGGGCGTGCCCAGCTCAGCCGCGGGAATGGTGAGCGCGACCACCTTGGTGGCTTTGGCCAGCCGGCAGCAGGCGGCGAACTGCTCGTAGTACAGCTCGCCCTCGGCCTGGATGTCGACGCTGTATCCGGAGATCGTCAGGCGATACGTCTCGCGGCAGGTGGCGATGACGTCATCGAGATTGGCCAACAAGTCGGAGGGCTTGAGCTGGCCGCCTTGCTCGTGGATGGCCACTTCGATGTTCGTGTATTCGAGATCGACCAGGCGATGCAACACGCCATCCAACGACAGATTGCCAAAACACTCGCTCGAAGCAGCAACAAACACTACGGACCTCCTGCATGCGGCAAACGCGGCGCGACCGGCGGCGGGCTGGACTGACAGATGGCTGCGATTCTGTCGCGTAGCTTACCCCTTCGCCCCATCGTTTGGCAACACCGGCACTCAGTGCTTTCGCGCCGCGACCGTGCGATTGATGCGGGTGGCGACGTTCGGGGTTGGGGGCGAGGGCGCGCGGCGTATAATGCCTGATCGCAGGCGGTTTTCCGGTCGACGCGCACGCTTTGCGCCGTTGCTATCAGTCCGAGGCAATCCCCAATCGAGGTGAACCCATGGCATCCGCGCTTCCCCCCAATCAACCGCAGCGCGCCGAATTGGTTGCCGAAGCCGAGCGCCAGCCGCTGCGCGTGGTCATCGAGCCGCCGCGCCCCAGTTGGCTTGGGCGCATCGTACGGTGGGGCCTGTTCTTGCTGGTGGCGCTGTGGATTCTTGGCGCGCTTGGAAACTATGGCGGCGACGATGACGGCGTCAGCGAGCATTGGCACTCGCTCAGCCGCACGGCGTCCGACAAAGTGGCCATCATCACGATCGAAGGCACGATTCTTGGCGACGAGACGTTCATCAAGCGCCAGATCGACCGGGTGCGCGACGACGAGCACGTCAAGGCCGTCGTGGTTCGCGTCGATTCGCCTGGCGGCACCGTCACTGGCAGCGACTATATCTATCACCATCTGAAGCGGCTGGCCGAGGAGCGCAATATCCCCCTGGTGGTCAGCATGGGCGGCATCGCGGCCAGCGGCGGCTACTACGTGGCCATGGCCGCCGGAGACACCGAGAACAACGTCTTTGCCGAACCCACTACCTGGACCGGCTCCATCGGCGTCATCATTCCACACTACAACCTGACGGGTTTGCTGGAAAAGATCGACGTGCGCGACGACTCGATCGCCAGCAATCCCCTGAAGATGATGGGCAGCCCCACGCGCGATTTCCCCGAGCCGATCCGCGCCGAGGAACAACGGATTCTGCAAGAACTGGTCGACGCCAGCTTCGCCGACTTCAAGGAAATCGTGTTGGCCAGCCGCACGGCGCTGCGCGACGACCAGGCCGCACAGGAAGTCGTCTTTACCGGGCGTATCTTCACAGCCAGGCAAGCGGTGGAGAACCAACTGGTGGACAAGCTCGGATTCATCGAAGACGCCATCGATCGGTCCATCGAACTGGCGGCGCTCGACAAGAGCAAAGTGCAAGTCGTCGAGTTCCGCCAGCAGCAAGGACTCGTGAATCAGATGCTGTTCGGACCCCGCGGCCGGCAACCCCAGGGCAACCTGTCGGCGCTGCTGGAGCTCAACGTGCCGCGCGCCTATTACTTGTGTACGTGGATGCCGGGGCTGAACGCCCGGAAGTGACACCAGCCGCCTGCGGCAGACTGCGCCCGGCGCGTTGGCATCGCCGCGCTACAAGGTCGATTCCGATGTCGCTGGTTCGCGCTTGTCGGCGGGTTGTTCTGCGTCCAGTTCGGCGGGCTCATGTGGCGGCGCGCTGGTTTCCGGCGGCGCACTGGTTTGAGGCGGGGCGGTCAGGTCCGAGCCGCGCGGGC
>JBGSYQ010000495.1:0-2954 GCA_041750795.1 Pirellulales bacterium
CGATTGGCCGACGAACCCGCTTTGCGCGCCAAGGCCATCGCCGCCGCCGCTGACGCCGAACCGTGCGTTCGCTTTCGGGCCGCACTCGTTTTGGGCGGGCTACTCGGCGATGACGTCGTCGTGGCGCTGGCGAAAATCGCCCTGGCAGCGCCCGACGATGCTTGGACGCGCACCGCGGTCGCCACGGCGCTGCCGGCGCACACCGGGCCACTGCTGGCCGCCGTTCTGCAATCCTCCGCCGCGCAAGCACCGTCGCCTGCTGCCGGCGTGCAGTTGCTCGCACGCGAACTGGCCGCCGCGCTGGGCGCCAGCCGCGATCCCACCGCAATTGGTTCGGCGCTGACGTCGATCGTCAATCAAAACGCCTCCGCGTCGCCGGCGGCCCGCGAGGCCGCACTACTGGGCCTGGCCCAGGGGCTTCAGCGCCGCGGTGTGGCGTTGACGGACCTCGTCGATCAGCTTCCCGGCAGTGCCGAAGTGCGAGAGAGTGCCGAAGTGCGAGAGAGCCTTGCCTCGTGGTTCGCGACGATCGCCCGCGCAGCGGCCGACGAAACCAATCCCGCGCCGATCCGTGTACAGAAAGTCGCGCTGCTTCGCTACGACGATTCCGAGCCGGGCTGCGACACGCTGCTGGCGCTCGTCTCCGATTCGCCCGAGCAATCTCTGCGCGTCGCCGCCGCCGAGGCCTTGGCCGGCCATACGGCCAAGCGCGTCGGTCCGGCGCTCGTTGCGGCATTTCCCGCACAGACACCGGCGGTTCGCCGCGCCATGCTGGATGCACTCATCGCCCGACCCGAACGGGTCGCGCTATTGCTCGACGAGTTGGAAGCCGGCCGCATCGCGCGCAGCGAAATCGATGCCTCCCGCGCCGGCCGAATGACCAACGGCGGCGATGCGGCAATCCGCCAGCGCGCCAAAAAGCTGCTGGCGCAAGCACTGCCGGCCGAGAGGCAGAAAGTGCTGGACGACTATCGCGCCGCGCTCGATTTGCCGGCCGATCCCCTGGCTGGCAAAGAGTCGTTTGCCCGGCACTGCGCCACTTGCCACCGACTTGCGGGCGTGGGCGTCGACGTCGCGCCGGACATCTCCGACTCGCGCGTCAAGCTGCCCGCACAGTTGCTGGTCGATATCCTCAACCCCAACCAGGCCATCGACAACAACTATGCCAGCTACACGGTCGTCATGCTCGACGGCGCCGTGCACACCGGCATCATTGCCGCGGAGACCGCCGGCTCGATCACCTTGCGGCAGCCGGAAAACAAAACGCTCGACTTGCTGCGATCCGACGTCGAGTTGATCCGCTCCAACGGCGTTTCGCTCATGCCCGAAGGATTCGAAAAGCAGCTTTCCCAGCAACAGATGGCCGATTTGATCTCGTTTATCAAAAACTGGCGGTACCTGGAGCAGCCGATTCCAGGTACGGTATCGGGTAAGCAATAGCCAGGCCCGCACGTTCGTCGTGCTGGGGCGGATAGCAAACCGATCGCGCCACGGTGCTACAAGAGGATCGATGCATGGGACACAGCCTTTCGCGACGCCAGTTCGAGCTTGCCGCGGTGGCGGCCTTGTGCGGCGCCACGCGAATCGGCGGCACCCGCCGCGCACTGGCCCAGGTCGAACGACTCCCCACCGACGTGCCCTGGCTGGCGGAGGTCCAGCGACCGCCCGTGCCCTTGCCGCCGGATGCCCCGCCCGTGCGCTCGCTGATGTTCAACTCGCAGGGCACGCGCATCGTCAACCGCACTGCCTGGGAAACGCGCGCCAGCGAAATCCGCATCGGTTGGGAGCAGTTCATGGGCGGTTGGGAGTATCCGCGCCGTCCGCCCGACTATGAGATTCTCGACACCCACCGCCTGCCCAACGTCACGCGCCGCTTGATTCGCTATCAATCCGAGCGCAACGTACCGGTCGAAGCTTATCTCTTGGAGCCCAAGCGATCGAATTACCGAGTGCCTGGCGTGGTCGTGTTCCACTCGACGGTGAACTATACGATTCGGCAGGGCGCAGGGCTCGAAGGCGATCCGGCCGCGGCCTGGGGACTGCGTCTTGCCGAGCGCGGCATGGTGGCGCTCTGCCCGCGCTGCTTCCTGTGGGACGGCAGCCAACCGCCCGACTATGCGGTGCAGGTCGCCGCGCACGAGCGGCGGCATCCCGGCACGCGCGGCATGTCCAAAATGCTGTTCGACGGGCGTCGCGCGCTCGACTTGCTGGCCAGCCTCGACCAGGTCGATCCCCAGCGCCTCGGCGCCGCGGGCCATTCGCTGGGCGCCAAAGAAACGCTCTACCTGGCCGCCTTCGACCCGCGCGTCAAAGCGGCCGTGTTCAGCGAAGGAGGCATCAGCCTCGACTTCTCCAACTGGGATGCTCCCTGGTACCTGGGCATCAAGCCACCCGGCCACGACCATCACGAGCTCATGGCGCTGGTTGCCCCGCGAGCTTTTTTGGTCATCGGCGGCGACAGCGCCGATGGGGCCAAAAGCTGGCCACTGGTCGAGCGAGCGCTGGAAGCCTATCGCATCTATGGCGAGCCGTGCCGAGTGGGACTCTACAATCACGGCCAGGGACACAAGATTCCCCCGGCAGCCGAAGGCCGCGTCTATCAATGGCTGGAAGCGTATTTGTGAGGCGGTAGGCGGTAGGCCGTAGGCTGTAGGCCGTAGGCTGTAGGCCGTAGGCTGTAGGCCGTAGGAAAGAGAAAGACAACCGCCAACCCGCCGTGGCCGAAACGCTCTTCTTCCTCCCGTCTCCAGCCTCCAGCCTCCCGCCTCCTCCCTCCCGCCTGCTCCCTCACGCTGCTTCGGCGTCCTCGTCGTCGGCGTCGAGGGATTCGGCCTTGATGGCACGCTCGCGTTCGGCGCGGCGCGGAACTCGCACGCGATCGGCCAGCTCGCCTGCAAACTCTTCGGCCGACCAGTCAACCCGCTTGATGCGCCGCGCGGTTGGCCGCCCAATGC
>JBGSYQ010000496.1:0-2644 GCA_041750795.1 Pirellulales bacterium
GGCGCGCGCGCGGCGCCAGCGAACGAAGAGCGCCGTCAGGCGGCGCAGCGCCAGGTATGCCGCGACCAACAACGTCGAGGCGCCAGCGGCCACCAGGCCGCCGCGCCAACTGAACCAATGTTTGCGATACCACTCCCAGAACGTTCCCAGGTGCGATCGCGCGATGGCGCGGCCGCGTTGCCGCCAGGCCTCGCCGCTGAAGACGGCGTCGAAAGCGGACCGTGCCGTCGATTGGATCGGCGCGTAGATGCCCTGTTGCTGCCGCTTGAAGTTCAAGCCGACGATGTAGTTGCTCCACAACATGCGGGCATAGTCCACCGACTGGCGCAGCCGAGCCAGGATGCCGATTCGCCGGCTGGCCGCGTCACTGTCGGCCGAACTGACCGTGGGATCGAGCACCAGCCATGCCCCTGCGGGCTGCTCGTCCAAGTCGCCAAACGCGTCGGGTGGGATTTGCTCGCCATCGACGTAGGCTTCGACCCAGGCATGCGCGTGCAGTTGCTGGACCTGGTAGTAGCCGCCGACGGCGTTCCATTCCCCGCCTTTGAACCCGATGGCCATCCGCGCGGGAATGCCCTGGCTGCGGAGCATCATCACCAGCGCGCCGGCAAAATACTCGCAATGGCCGGCGCGGTTCACCGTCACGAAGTCTTCGATTGGATCCATGTTTCTGGTGCGAGGCTGCCACTCCAGGCTGTACGCGTACAAGCCGGAGTAGCGCACGTATTCGTGCAGCGCCAGGGCGGCCGCCAGCCGATTCGACGGCTCGATGGCCTTGTCGCGCAGCACGTCGGCCGCGGTTGCTCTCAATCCGGCGAATCGATCGGGCGTTTCGTCGTCGAAGTCGGGCATTTGCAGCAGGTTGCCGCGCATGCTCGGCTGCAGCGCTTCGGCCGGCAGGTAGGAACGGCAGCGCCCGTCGACGATGCCGGTCGTGCCGACTTCCACTTCGGCCTGTCGCGAGCGAAAATCATCGGGACGCAGCAACTGCCCGATGCGGCCGTCGAGCTTGAGCGGCGAGCCACTCTGCAGGGCAAACACCGGCATGACGCAGAACAACTCGCGTACGTCCATGGGCTCGATGCTGATGCGCTGGCGGACGTACGATTTCGGCTTGCGTACCGGCAGCGGCATGATGAGGCTGGACCGTTCGCCCGTCCAGGCGCCGTTGTCATAGCGCGATAGCACCGATCCGCGAAACAGCGGATCGCCGGTCAATTTCAAAGGCCGGGTACTTTCGTTCTGAAAGAACTCGATGCGCATCACGACGTCGGGATTCTGGACGACTTCGCCTAATTCGCCCAGTGTGATCGTCGAGGAGTACTCGACGGTGCTGACCGAGTCGTCGATATCCGCGTGGCGATCCCCGGACTCGGTGCGTGGGATGCTGAAGAACAGGAACATCGTCACGACGAAGGTCACCCCCAGGATGCCGATCCCTTGCTCGGCGATTCCGCGGCGCATTCTCCGCGGAGTTGCCGCCACGCTGCCAGCCAGTTGTGGCGAGCGACCTGCACGAATCGGCGAGCCGGTGGCGCCGTCGCCCACCGCCGGTGCGTAGCGTGCGACCTCGGTGTGCAGCAGCAGTAGCGTGAACGTGACGATGCCCAACAGCAGGTACACCAGCAACATCACGCCAAACAAGGGTCCGGCGACCAGCGTGGCCGCGATGGCCACCTGGCCCAGGCTGAGCAGCGCCAATTGCCAATAGACGCGTGGCGTTTTGGGCTGAAACAGCAGCACGTACTGCATGTACGACTGCAAGCTGGCAACGGCGCCGATTTGGCCGTCGCGGTCGACGACCAGCATGTTGACGAGCGAAACGCTGACCACGCCGACGGCGACGAAATTGGCCATGGCCTGGCTGAGCACGAACAGCTTGCGAATGTCAGTGACGTAGATCGACACGGCCACCGCCACGAGGGTACACAGCGTGAGCACGACCGACTGCTCGCCGACGCCGAGCATGATCGTGGCGAACACGATCAGCGCCGCAACACTCAGGCGGACCCGCTCTTCGATCGGCGTGTAGGGCGCTGGTGACGGCATGTTATTCCTGAAAGTAACGCGAGAGTTCCGCGCTGGTCACGTCGACCGATTGCAAGCTGCGGCCCGCCAGCGGCGAATTGTGTTCCGCGGCGGCGCTTTCCAGCGCGGCCCAGTCGATCGGGCGCGTGCTGACCAGCAGCGTGGGAGTCGAGGAGGGAACCAGCGCCAAGGCCTGAGCGATCGCGGCTGGAAACCGCGGATCGTGATGCGGTTCGACGAGCGCCAGCTCGTCCATTCGCTGGCGGAAGAACAAGGGCGAGGCCGCTCCCGAACGATCGACGTGCTCGCTGGCCGCCAGGCTCAGAAACAATCGGCGTCCCGGTTGCCGGCACCCGTCGGCGATCAAGGTGGCCGCAAAGCTGATCGCCGTTTCTACGTGGTCGCGCTGCGAATCGCTGGGTTCGACCGGCTGCCAGAGATCGACCAGCAGCGCCAGATCTCGGCTGCGCTGTTCCTCGAACTGGCGGACCACGAGCGATCCGCGGCGCGCGGACGTACGCCAATGAATCCAGCGCCGGCTGTCGCCGCTGCGCCAGTCGCGCAGGCCGTAGAACTCGGCCTCTTGCAATCCTCGCCGGCGCACGGCCTGGCCGAC
>JBGSYQ010000497.1:0-5954 GCA_041750795.1 Pirellulales bacterium
GCGGCATCGGCGCTGTAGAAGGCGCCACAACGCAGCACGGCCGCGTCGAAGCCGTGCAGCTCGGCCATCTCCTGGGCGATGCCCTCGCCGTCGAGCGCCGATTGCGTGATCGCGTCGGTGTGCGTCGGCGATTGCTCGTCGAACGGGCTGCCGTCCGGCGGCGTGGCCACCCACACGATGCTTTGGAAAACGAACGTGCGGGCCCCCACCTGCCCCGCACAGCGAGCCAGCGCCGCGGTGCCGTCGCGGCGAATGCGGTCGTTCAGCTTCCAGTCTTCCGCAGTAGTGCGCGGCTTTGTGGGAATGGCCGTGGCGGCGTGGATCACCACGTCGGCGCCTTCGGCGGCGTGGACCAGGTTGCTCGCGTTGAACAGGTCGGCATAGCGCGCCTGCGCGCCCAGCGCCGTCACCGTTCGTTCGCCTTCGCGGCTGCGCACCAGCGCTGTGACCAGGTGCCCTCGCGCCGTCAACTGCGGGATCATGCTCCGCCCCAACACCCCGGTGGCCCCCGCCAGAAACACGTTCACCGCCCACCTCGCACACAGGGGTCGGCATTCTTCTTGTCGGTGGCGGAAGAGACTCCCGACCCCTTTTTCGGGAAGCGGGAGGTGGCGAACGTTTGCGGTGCGGTGCGGTTGCCGGTGGCGAGGACGATGAACGCAGCGACGCCTGGCGTGGCTTCGACTAATTCCATGCCGGCGGTGACGCCCAACACGCTGACCGCGGTCGCCAGACTGTCGGCCGTCAGGCAGTCGCCGGCAATCACGGTTACGCCGCTGCGATCCGCAAGCCCCAGGCCGGTGCGCGGATCGACGATGTGCGAGTAGCGTTGACCGTCGATCTCTACGAATTGAAACGCGTCGCCCGACGTCGCCACGGCCGCATTGGCAAGCTGGATCTCGCGGCTGGGCATTCCTTCGGCGGATAGCGGAATGACGGCGATCGTCCAACCTTCCTTGCCGGGCGGCGGATCGCCAACGCCGACGTCGCCGCTGGCGTCGATCAAGGCTCGGGCGATGCCGCGCTTCCGGAGCACAGCGAGCGCTTCGTCGACCGCGTAGCCCTTGGCGATTCCGCCCAGATCGAGGCGCATGTTTGGCGCGAGCAATTGCGCCGTGCGATGCAGCGGATCGAGACGCAGCTTTTGATAGCCGACCGCGGCGCGAGCTTCCGCCAGGCGTTCGGCTGTGGGGAGCTCCCTTTGCCGCCGCGAGCGCCGCCACAGCCGCACGTACGGCCCCACGGTCACGTCAAACGCGCCGCCGGTCTTCGCCGCGAAGTCCTGCGACGCTGCCAGCACACGCCACAGTTCGTCGCTAAGGAGTACGCCGCGAGCGGCCGGCGCGGTGCGGCTCAAGCGGCTCAGCTCGCTCTGGGGGTCGTAGTCGCTAAGTGCGGCGTTGAGCTCGGCAATTCGAGCAAAAGCGGCGTCAAACGCCCCGTTTGCGGTCGTTTTGTCGGGTGCGTACAATATGATCGTAAACGGTACGCCCATCCGAGGTTGCGTGGACTCGAATCGCGCCAGCGACGAATCGGCCGCCTGGACCGTGCTGCTGTCGCTCAACCCAAAAGTCCCCAATCCCAGCAGCCCCAACGTCGGAATCCCCAACGCCCGAATCGCAATCTTCCGAATTGCAGCCCACCCACGGATTCCAGGTAATAGGTTTCTCATGGCGGAGCGTGACCTGCTGACTATTCCCATACATGTCCCATACATGCTTGTCGCTGGAGGATGCCCGCGGCACGTCGGCCCGATGCACTGAATTCTGATCTGTAAGGACCCACTATGCATAGCCTACTTGCGCTGACGGCGCGCGTGCAAATCACAGGTTCGCTGGCGCTGGTCATGCTGCTCTGCATCGCAGCCCAGCCGTTGGTGACGGCCCGCGGCGCCGACACGGCCGTCAAATCGCCGGCCGATGTGAAGGATGCCGACGCCTCGACCGAGGCCGAAATGAAGCCCTATACCGAGGTGATTGCCAACGCCGAAGTCCATTTCGACATGGTGCCCATTCCGGGCGGAAAGTTCCTGATGGGCAGCCCCGACTCCGAGGCGGACCGCAACGACGACGAAGGTCCGCAGCACGAGGTCGAGATCGCGCCGTTCTGGATGGGCAAGTGCGAGGTTACTTGGGACGAATACGAAGTCTGGATGTTCAATCTCGACGTGCAGCGCCGCGAGCTTTTCAAAGCCGAAAAGACCGCCCTGGAAGCCAATGCCGACGCCGTCACCCGGCCGACCAAGCCCTATACCGACATGACGTTCGGCATGGGCAAAGAGGGCTTTCCGGCCATCTGCATGACCCAACTGGCGGCCCGGACGTATTGCGAGTGGCTCAGCGCCAAGACGGGCCGTTACTACCGGCTGCCGACAGAGGCCGAATGGGAATATGCCTGCCGAGCGGGCACGACGACCGCCTATTCCTTCGGGGACGATGCGGAACAACTGGACGACTATGCCTGGCACTACGAGAATTGCGAGGACGCGTATCATCCGGTCGGCCAGAAAAAGCCCAATCCCTGGGGTCTGCACGATATCCACGGCAATGTAGCCGAGTGGGTGCTGGATCAGTATATTCCTGATTACTACCAGCAGTTCGCCGGCAAACCGACGAAGAACCTCTGGGCCATTCCCACCAAGATTTACCCGTTGGCAGTCCGAGGCGGTTCGTGGGATGATGATCCGCCGGCCTTGCGCAGCGCCGCCCGTCGCGGCTCTGAAAAGGATTGGAAACAACAGGATCCGCAGTTGCCGCAGAGCATTTGGTACTTCACCGACGCGCTGTTCGCGGGCTTTCGCGTCGTGCGGCCCTTGGAAGTGCCGTCGGCCGAAGACCAGGCCAAGATATGGAACGCCGGCGTCAAGGAATAGCCGTCGGCCGACCGCAAATATACTCTCCCCCCTCACACCCGAACCAACGAAGCCCTAATCTCTCGGAGATCCGATCATGACCGACTCGAACCCCGCCGTCCCACGCCCGCAACGTTTTGCTTCGCGGCGCGATTTTCTGAAGGGCTCCACCGCGGCCATCGTGGGCGGGGCGCTGGTCGGCAATTTGTCGCTGGCACGCAGCGCCCACGCTGCCGGCGATGATGAGATCAAAATCGCGCTAATCGGTTGCGGCGGTCGTGGCACCGGCGCCGCCAACCAGGCGCTGCGCACCGAGGGCAAGGTCAAGCTGATCGCCATGGCCGACGTGTTCGAAGACCGCCTGCACGGCAGCCTGGCGCAACTCGACAAGCAGGAGGGGCTGAAGGACCGCATCGACGTGCCCAAGGAACGCCAGTTCACCGGCTTCAACGCTTACGAGCAGGCTTTGGCCGCCGGGCCCGACCTGGTGATCCTGGCCACGCCGCCGGGTTTTCGCCCGATTCATTTCGAGGCCGCTGTCAAGGCCGGCAAGCACGTCTTCATGGAAAAGCCGGTGGCCACCGACGGTCCCGGCGTGCGCCGCGTGCTGGCCGCCGCCGAAGAGTCGAAGAAAAAGAATCTGGCCGTCGGCGTCGGCTTGCAGCGACACCACCAGCGCGTCTATCAGGAGACGATCAACCGGTTGCACGATGGCGCCATCGGCGACGTCGTGGCCACGCGCGTCTATTGGAACGGCTCAACTCCCTGGGTCCACACGCGCGAAGAATTAGAATCGAAATACGGCCGCAAGCTCTCGGAAATGGAGTACCAGTTGCGCAACTGGTACTACTTCACCTGGATCTGCGGAGATCATATCGTCGAACAGCACATTCACAACATGGACGTGAGCAACTGGCTGAAGGGCGCCCACCCGGTGAAGGCCAACGGCATGGGCGGCTGCCAGGTGCGCAAAGGCAAAGACTACGGCGAAACGTTCGACCACCACGCCGTCGAGTTCGAGTACGCCGACGGCTCGCGGATGCTCAGCCAGTGCCGGCACATTCCCGGTTGCTGGAACAGCGTGTCCGAGCACGCCCACGGCACCAGGGGCACGGCCGATATCGGTCGCGGCTTGATTGCCGCAGAAGGCAGCAGCCCGTGGCGCTATCGCGGTGAAAATCCCGACCCGTACCAGGTCGAGCACGACGATTTGTTTGCCAGCATTCGTGCGGGCAATCCGCTCAACGAGGCCGAGATGGGCGCTCATAGCTCCATGACGGCCATTCTCGGCCGCATGTGTACGTATTCCGGCAAGGAAATCACCTGGGATCAAGCGCTCAATTCCGAGATCAACCTGCTGCCCGACGAATTCTCGTTCGACGCCACGCCGAAATCGGTGCCTGGTCCGGATGGCCTGTATGCCCTGGCGGTGCCTGGTATCAGCAAGGTGGTATAAGCACGAGAAAGGCTCGCAATCCTAACAGCCTGTTGAAAAATGCCGTCGTGGCATTTTTCAACGTCGCCAAGTGTGAAGCAAAGCTTCACACGGCTCGCAAAATAACGACTTGCGTCGCAATTTTGTCATCGCATCCATGCGATGTCGCAGCCTATTGAATTCTTCAACAGGCTGCTAAACGAGTTTTCAGCCCGCGCATTGGCGATCCCAGTGTGCGGGCTTTCTGTTGCCGGCTTGGGCATTGTCGGTCGCTTTGCGGCATGTGACGGCGATATCGATTGTGTCGCTGGCGCCGGCTGCGAAACAGACTCCAGGGCGCGACGATCGTCGGCCGTCCGCCGTCATTTCGAGGTAGGATTTCCATATCAGGCAGGGGCGCCGTTTCCGAGTGCTCGGGAGTGCATATGCGCCCCCGCACGTCGACACCTATCACAAGCGGTTTCGTCCCATGAGCCGTAAGCCTAAACGAAGCGCTCGTCGAGGCGTGGTCGCCGTCGAAGCGGCGGTGATCATGCCCGTTTTGATCATTCTGATGTTCGGCCTGTGGGAAGTGGGCAGGCTGATTCAAGTCACGCAAGTGGTGACGAACGCCGCACGAGAAGGAGCGCGCTACGCCGCGGGTGGATACGTTAACGGCACGCCGATCACGACCGCGATGGTGCAGCAGGCGGTGCGCGACTATCTCTCCGGTTCCGGCTTCCCGCCGGCGGCCTACAACGGCGCCACCGTCACGCTCACGTGTAACGCGACGCCCGCCTGGACCAATCCCGGCGACGCTCTGCCGCTCGACGCGTTCGAGGTGCAGGTCACGATCCCACCGGGAGCGGCCTTTGACAGTCTTGCCTGGTCGCTGGTAACGCGATTCACAGGCGTCAATCAAATTACGACATCCGCTTCCTGGCGGTCGTTGGTCGACGAGAAGATCACCGTCGACGCGACCTTGCCGTATTAGCGCGAACCGAAGGTGAGGCCATGAGCCAACTGAACGAACGCCGACGCAATCGACGCCATCGCCGTGGCGGCGCGGCCGTCGAAGCCGCGCTCGTGCTGCCGATGATCGTCATGTTTCTCTTCGGAATCATGGAATACGGCCGCTACATCATGACGCTGCAGGTGATGACCAACGCGGCACGCGAGGGGGCCCGTTTCGCGCTGGCCCACACGCAGCCGGTCACCGTTGACGGCACGACGTACGGCAATGCCACGAGCGACGTCAGCGCCGTGATCGATAAGGCCCTGGCCGGCCAGGCGCTCGAAGGACAAACCGTGCAGATCTATGCCTCGGACAGCTTGGGAAACAACATCGGTTCTTGGAACAACGCGGAAGCGGGCGATCTGGTGTGCGTGCGTATCACCGGCAACTACAAGAGCATTGTCACTTCGTTATTGCACTTATCGCCCACCATCCCGGTGTCGGTGCAGTCCGCGATGCGCAGCGAAAGCAATTGACCAAAAAAAGGCCACCTTCCAGTCGGTGGAACATCCAATGAGTCGCAACATGCAATTCCGTCAATCGTGCGACCGCCGCGGCGTCGCGCTGGTCCTGGTGTTGGTGTGTTTGATCACGCTGATCAGTTTTGTTGCTTTGGCCATCGACTTGGGCATGCTGGCCGTCGCGCGCACGCAGGCCCAGGACGCCGCCGACGC
>JBGSYQ010000498.1:0-21704 GCA_041750795.1 Pirellulales bacterium
GTTGGCGGCGCAAGCGCCGGCGGCGTTCGGCGCGTATGAAGACGGTTCGCGGCAGGCCATCGAGCCCGCCAGCGAGGGCACCGGCAAACCGGGCGATCCGCGGCTCAGCGGCGCACAAGCCCCCATGCTCACCATCGAGAAAACGGCGCCGCCCGAGATCCAGATCGGCAAGCCGGCCAAGTTCCAAATCAAGGTGCGCAACACCGGCTCGGCCGACGCCCAGGGCGTGGAGGTTCACGACACGATCCCCCAAGGCACGCAATTCGTCGGCAGCCAGCCAGCCATCTCGCCCGGCGCCGGCGGACAACTGCTGTGGAGCCTGGGCACGCTCAAGCCCGGCAACGAGCAGAACATCGAGCTGGAACTGATGCCCACCGACGAAGGGGAAATCGGCAGCGTGGCCACCGTACACTTCCGCGCCGAAGCGTCGGTCCGCACCGTCGCCACCAAGCCCATGCTCGACATGCAGGTCGAAGGGCCGCAAAGCGTCATGAAAGGCGAACAGGTCTTCCTGAAAATCAAAATCTTCAACCCCGGAAGCGGCGCGGCCACCGGCGTCACGCTCTCCGAGACCGTGCCGCCAGGACTCTCGCACCCTGCCGGACAGGAACTCGAGTTCGACGTCGGTACGCTCAAGCCGGGCGAAGAACGCGCGCTCGAGCTGTCGCTGGTCGCGGCCGAGGCCGGCATGATCTCCAACGTCCTCACGGCCACGGGCGACGCCAACTTGCGCGCCGAGGCCACCACCGAGTTCGAGATCATCGCGCCCAAGCTCGAAGTCAGCATGGCTGGCCCCAAACGCCGCTATCTGGAGCGCAACGCCACGCACAACATCTCGGTGGCCAATCCCGGCACCGCGTCGGCCAAGGACATCGAGCTGGTGGCCGTGCTGCCGCGCGAGCTGCAATTCGTCTCGGCCAACAACAACGGCCAGTTCGATCCGGCCACGCACAGCGTCTATTGGAGCCTGGAGGAATTGCCCGCTCAAGAAATCGGCACGGTCACGCTGACCACGCTCCCCTTGCAGCCGGGCGACGCCAAGCTGCTGATCAAGAGCCGCGCGCAGCAAAACCTGTCCGACGAGAGCGAAGAAGTGCTCTCGATCGAAGGCCTGGCCGCCATCAACTTCCAACTCTCCGACGCCAACGATCCGATCGAAGTCGACGGCCAGAACGTCTACGAGGTGAAGGTCATCAACCAGGGCACCAAGGCGGCCAGCAACGTGCAGGTCGTGGCCCTGCTGCCGCCCGAGATGAAAGGCGTCTCGGCCGAGGGTCCGACGCGCTTCCGCATCGAAGGACAGCGGATCGTGTTCGAGCCGCTCAAGCAACTCGGCGCCAAAGCCGAAACGACCTACAAGGTCACCGTCCAAGCACTGCAGCCCGGCGATCTCCGCCTGCAAGTGCAGATCACCACCGACGAAATCCGCGATCCCATCACCAAAGAAGAAAGCACCCACGTCTACGGCAACGAGTAGCGCCGCGCTGGTGACGATAGTAGCTGAATTCGCAAGAATTCAGCCGGCGCACCCCATGCTGAATCCTTGCGAATACCGCAACGGCTCACTTCTCCGTCACCGTGGCGTCCGGCCCAAAGCGGATGTGCTTGCCGGCGTGGCCGGCGAACGTGTCGCCCCACAACGCGCGCACCAGCGCGAACTCGGCCACCACGATGATCACCACCACCAGCGCCAGCGACGCCGCGAAGCGCTTGATGAGCGCCAGGTAGTCGGGCTCCAACTGCAACTGGGCCGCCCGCTCGCGAGACGGCAGCAACAGCGCCAACAGCGTACACGCGCAGGCGTTCAAGTGAATGACGCCCTCGGTGATCAGCCGCTGCTCGGCAAACGGCGTGGTGCGCATCAGGTTGGCGATCACGATCCACCACAACAGCACGACGTACAATAGCTGGCCCTTCCCCAGTCGAGTAGCGGGCAGGATCTCCACGCGGTGCCCGTTCCAATGCCGCAGCATCGGCACGGCGATCGCAATGCCCAGCGCCACGTACGCGATGCGGAACCAGACGTGCGTCGAGATGTCGTACAGTTCGGGCGCCACGACGTTGGCCGGAAACCACGTCGCTTCCAGGTTCTTCACGATATTGACGTAGCTCACCACCAACAGCACGAACAGCACGGTGGCCGGCTCGGCCCAGCGGCGCACCGGCGGCTCTTCATGCGTGCGCGGCGCCCGCGTGGACAGATACGCCATGGCCAGCGCCACACCGATGCCCGAAATGAATCCAAAGGTCTGCTCCAGCACGCTGTGCCAGTTGGTCGATACCTCGCGACCGAAAACCTGCTGTTGAAAGCCGGGGTAGACGAGCACCAGCTTGATGAGCGTGGCGCCGGAAAAGCCCAGCCCGCCGAAGAAACCGGTGGCCAGCGCCGTCCAGGCGATGCCCCACTCCTTTTGGCGATGCAGAAACACGAACATGCCGATCATCATTCCCAGCGCGCCCGCCCAGTTGTCGCCGCGCGGCGGCGTCATGCGCAGGTGCAGCCCCACGGTCAACACCGTGAACCCCAGCCACCAGCCGCCACACATGTGCAAAATCAGCGAAGTGCCCCAGCACACGCGGCTGCGCACCACGGCCACCACCAGCGCCGCGGCCGCGGCCACCAGCACGCCGATCCAATCCGTGTCGTTCCAGTCGATCCACGCAGTTTGCGCGTCGTATTGCTGCTGGGTGATCGCGCCCGAGCTGACCTGGTCTCGCAGTCCTCCCAGGTAGACGTCGAAGAACCGGTCCTGCGCAAACCACGCCAGGAACACGAAGAACACCGGGATCAACGTTTCGGTGAGTCGCTCGCGATTCAAGAACGCCGCCAGCGCCGTGCCGGCTCCGCCGAACGCGGCCCAGATGAAACCGATCAGAAACAGGCACCCCATGCCGTACAACACGCTGGTGCCGTCGCCCGAATGCGTATAAGCGATCACCTGCATATAGGAGATCGAGCCGCCGAACGACCAGCCCAGGGCGCCGAAGAACGCAAAGAAGCCGATCCGCCGCTGCCAATCGTCTCGCCCGCTCACCAGCACCGCGGCCATGGCCGCCAGCGCCCCGGGCAGCATCGCGCCGTACTCGTGCCCCCAGTTGCCGCGCACGCCCCAGCCGATCGACAGCGACAGCGCGACAAACAGGATGGCCAATGGCCCATAGGCCGGCGCGGAGTTTTTCGAGAGCATGCAGAAGCGCCCGCAGCGAAGGGTATGCAAAACGAGTCGCCGCGCGGCGACCCGGCGCGATGGCGGCCCTCGGCGAACCGCGAAAAACCGCGTCCCTTCGACGTTAGTTCAACCCGTACAGCGGAGCAAGTTTTCCCCGCAGGTGCGCCATCAGCGGCGCGGGCGAAAGCGGTTTTCCCGTGACTTTTTCCACCAGCTCCGACGCCGAGTAGCATTGGCCGTGCCGGTGAATCTTTTCGCCCAGCCAGGTCTTGAGCGGCCCAAACTCGCCCCGCGCGAACTGCGCGTCCAAGCCGCCCAGCTCGCGGTCGGCCGTTTCGAAGAACTGGCTGGCGTACAGATTGCCCAGCGAATACGTCGGAAAATAGCCGACCAGGCCGGCGCTCCAGTGTACGTCTTGCAACACCCCGTCGGCGACGCTCGGCGGGCGAATGCCCAGGTACTGCTGGTACTTGTCGTCCCAGGCCGCCGGCGCGTCGCCAATCGGAATCTCGTCGGCCAACAGCGCCTGCTCCAGCTCGAAGCGAATCAGGATGTGCAGGTTATAGGTCGCTTCGTCCGCCTCGACGCGCACCAGCGAGGGCCGCACGTCGTTGATGGCGAAGTAAAACGCGTCGAGCGACACGTCGCCCAGCGCATCGGGAAACAGCGTTTGCGCCTGCGGATAAAAGTGCCGCCAGAACGCGCGGCTGCGGCCTACCAGGTTCTCCCACATCCGCGATTGCGATTCGTGGATGCCCAGCGAAATGGCTTCGCCCGGCGGCAACCCGTACCAGTCGGCGCGCAAGCCCTGATCGTAGATGCCGTGTCCCGCCTCGTGCAGCGTGCCGAAGAACGCCGAGTTGAAAAACCGCTCTTCGTAGCGCGTGGTGATGCGGCAATCGTTCGGACCCAGGCCCGTGCAAAACGGATGCGCAGTCACGTCCACGCGCCCGCGCGCGTAGTCGAAGCCGATGGCCGCCGACGCCGCGCGCGAAAACTGCTCCTGCACGTCCACCGGGTAGCGCCGCGCAAGGATGCTCACGTCCGGCCTCTTCGAGCTGGCGGCAATCTCCGCCACCAGCGGCACCAGCGCCTCGCGCAATTCGGCCAGCACGCGCGCAACGTTGGCGGTTTTCTCGTGCGGCTCGAAGTCGTCCAACAGCGCGTCGTAGGCCGATTCCTGGAAGCCCAGCGCCGCCGCCTGGGCCCGCTTCAATTCGAACGTCTTGGCCAGGTATGGCTCAAACGAAGCAAAATCGTTGCTCGGCCGCGCTTTTTCCCAGGCGTGCTGCGCAAGCGACGCCGTGCGGGCCAGTTCCTCGACCAGCGACTGCGGCAGCTTCACCTGCTTGTCGTACTCGCGCTTCAACTGCCGAATGGCGGTGGCCGTGTCCGAATGCGGTTCGGCCGCCAGCGGGCTCTGGGCCAACTCTTCCAGCCATTCGCCCAGGCGTGGATCGACACTCCGCTGATGCACGATGCCCGCCAGCAACGTCAACTGCTCCGCCCGATACTCCGCACCGGCGGCCGGCATCATCGTCCGCTCATCCCACTCGAGCGCCTCGGCCGCCGTGGCCAGAAGCGCCGTTTCCCGCACGTGCGCGCACAGTTGGTCAAAGACCTGTTGGTATCGCTGGGTCATGGTTGCAACGTTGTGAAACGTGGAGTGACAGTGTTGAGGACGCGGATCATTGGTACCGCGTCACGCAAATTCGAGCAAGCACGATCGCGCAGATCGCCGCCAGCAGTGCGCATCCTATGCTGATGGTTCTCGACTGCTTGCGCCCCACAAACGCCGCCAAAACGAAGCCCAGCATGCTTGTGAGCATTACCGCCAGAAACACCGGATCAACGATGGGCTGTACCCGCCGGATCACGGGGAACAGCCCCAGCCAGATTCCAACGACCGTCACCGTGGCCAACAGATCGCCCATGCCAAATCGCCAGAATCGAGTCGGGCTGTCGCGCATGGCGGCATTGTAGCAGGGGACGATCGAATGGCACTAATCGGTGGCGCGGATTGCCGAAATGGCGCGAGCGATAAAATGATGAGGAAACCCGGGAAGATAGTTTAGCTTTTCTGCCAGCGTCAATAGCGAATCGCGCCGTACTCGCGTCTGTTGCGCAAGCGCGATGAGGATCAGCGCTTTGTGTTGCGCGTCCACCGACAATGTGCGCAACTCGTCATCCGAAATATCGGGGGCTTTGCGCAAGAGCGTCGCGACATACCGATGCTCCGTTGCGCCACGCTCTAGCTGGGCGATGGCTTTGTCCCACCATTCGGCGCTCTTAATACCATCACCAGCCAGCCGCCAACCAATTGCCAACGGCAGCGAATCGAATCCGTTGACCGTTCCATTGTTCTGCGAGAGATCAGCCGCAGCGGCATCGTAGAGTTCCTTTTCGAGGTGGCCTTGATAGCGGACATATGCAGCCCACTCGGCCACGATCGGATCGTCGCTCAACTTGAGAAACGCGTCAAAGTCACCCTCGAGGTAAGTCAATCGTAGTTGCTCGAATACCAGCGCCCTGTGCCAGAATTCCTCCGTGCCGCCTGCGTCAGACAATCGTCTGTGGTACTCATCACTTGCAGAGCGCGCTTCGGCTATCCGTCCCTGGGCCGCAAGGACGCTGAGCAACTTTTCATGCACGTCGAATCGCAGGGGGGATTGTGTCAAAACAGCCCGCAACTCCTGCTCCAGCGCCTCATACTCACCCAGCGCTAGGCGGACGTTGAACAAATGAACGGTGTACTCGTCATCGTCGGGCCGCAATTCCGCCGCTCTTGCGAAGGCTGTCTTGGCGGCCGAAAAGTCGCCGTTGATTGCCATTCGATAGCCCAATGCCAACCAGGGATACGGGTTCGCAGGATCGGCCGCGGCTGAGCGCTGGAAGTAGCTTTGGGCTGCGTCGGGGTCGCGCTCCATACGACCCGCTAAGTACAACACGGCAGAATCGTTCGGTTCCTTTTTCAGCATGTTCGCGTAGCGTTCACGAAGGCTTTGCTCTTGCTTCGCATCGATCGTCAAACTCTCCACCATCCGATGCCACTCAACCCGAATCGGCGCGGCGTCCAAACCAGTCATTAAAAACGTCCGCGCGCGGTCGAGCTGTCGAAACTCCGCCGCCCGACGCACGTATGCTTGCACCAGCGCCCGATCATCGGGCACAACTTGCAGATGCGCTTCGGCAAAGCTCATCTGGTCAGCCCACGGCAATTGGCTTTGGCTGAGGGCGAACACGCGGTCCGGATCCAACTGTATTTCATCCACGCGTGCGAAAGTCGTCTCCTGCCCTTTGACAAGCCGAATTGTCTCGGGAAATCTAGAAAAAGCATAATCGACGTTCTGGAACTCAATGAAGGGATCGTTGGCAAAGATCCTAACTGTGCCACCGGGTGCATGGTTTTTCGAGTAAGTAACCAACTCGTGCGTTAGCAAGGCACCACAACCTGCATTGAGGATATACGTCGGCTTGTCGACGAATCGCGCCCAATATCCGCGCCCGAGTTCAAATGAGTCGCTCCGCAGCGTCTTGCCGCCGACGCCCACGGCAGCCGTGTGTTTGCCCTCGGCAATTGGCATCTCACCGCGACTGTGCGGCTCTAGCGTCATTGTCGGCCTGTCGTCGATTTGTACCTGTATCGGAACGGAAAAACCGTTGACGACGTGCAGCGTCCGATGGTTGGCAAGATAGGCATTGCCGCATAAAAGCGCTGCCACTACGACGAGCGCTGCTGTAGCGACCCATGCCCACGGCCGACGGTAAATACGAACGCGCGGCAGAATTGAATCAACCTTGGCCATCGCCCTTTCACTGGAGCGCACCGCCTTGCAAAATGATTTGTCCGCGCTCAGGCGGGGATTGACGCCCAGCAACTCGGCCAAAACCATAAGTGCTTGGTCGTGCTTGCCTTTCTGCTGATACGCCGTGGCCAACTCAAAATACAGTGCCGCATCCTCGCGCGGCCAGATGGCCGGCGCAGCGCGCATGAGCGCCTCGGCCTCCGCTGATCGACCGGTGGCGATCATTCCCGCCGCAAGTTCCCGCTTCGCGCCCATTTGCTGTGGATCCAAGTCGAGCGCGGCACGATAACAGCGTTCCGCGTCGGCGGGGCGCTTGCGAAACATATGCCAGTGACCTATTTGCAACTGAACTGCGGCTTCATCGTCGAATCTCTGCTCGATTCCCTGCGCCAACCGCTCGGCTTCGTCAAACCAGTCGAAGCACGAGAGGGTCTGCAGCAATTCGATCGCTGACTGCGGATCGTCGGGATTGTCGGCGAACGATTGAGTTGCTCTTTGAATTGCATCCTCTTTGATCTGGTGCCAGGTCGCCAAGGGAACCGCGCGATGCCGCTGGCAGATCGTGCACAAGGCGATGATCTGCTTGCGAGTCAACGGAATTACCGGCACATAGAACACAACGAACCAGAGTCGCGTCTCGTAGTCTTCCAGCCGGGTGACGCGGCGGCAAAACTCGCACTGTCCCTGGTAGGCGTTGAGATTCTTTTTGCCGTAGTACGTAGTGCCGATGCCTTCGATTGTGGTCGGCATGGGGCCCTCGCATGGCTCGCGATCTGATTATCCGCTGAGAAGGGCCGTCATTGTAGCAATGTCGCCGGATGCGACAAAACAGGAGGTGTCCATCACGTCACGGCCCAGATCCCCTCGCCTTGGCGACAACCGCCCTTGCCCGTTATACTTCTAGTTGCCCCCTGTGGCTTTAGATTGCCCCCTGGCGGATTCCCTGCCGCCGACTCAATCGCGATGGGTCTATGCCCAAGTACGTCGTGCGAACCGGAGTGATGCGAGCGCTCGGCGTGTTCTCTTCGAGCCGCGACGAGACCTACCACCGCAATGCCGAGGTCGTGGTGCGCACCGACCGCGGACTCGAAACCGGCGCCGTCCTGTGCGAAGCCACGCCGCAGGCCGTCAGCCAGATCAAGGACGCCGGGCACGGCCAGGTTCTGCGCACCATGTCGGCCGACGACCAGCGCGAGCGCTCGCGGCTGCTGGACCAGGCACGCAAAGAGTTTCTCACCTGCCAGCGGCTGATCGCCGAGGAGAAGCTCGACATGCAACTGGTCGACGTCGAGCACTTGTTCGGCGGAGAGCGCGTAGTGATCTACTACCTGGCCGAAAACCGCGTGGACTTTCGCGAGCTGGTGCGGCAGTTGGCCGCCGAGTTTCAAACCCGCGTCGAGATGCGCCAGATCGGCGTCCGCGACGAAGCCAAGGTGCTGGCCGACTATGGCGACTGCGGCAAGCCGGTCTGCTGCAACACGCACCTGACCGAAATGCCGCCGGTTTCCATGAAAATGGCCAAGATCCAGAAAGCCACCCTCGATCCCACCAAGATCTCGGGCCGTTGCGGCCGGTTGAAATGTTGCCTGCGATATGAATACGATACCTACGAAGCGTTGCAGAAAGAGTTGCCCCCCTTGGGCTCCGACGTGGTCACGTCGCGCGGCCGGGCGCGCGTGCTGGCCCAGGAAATCCTGGCCGGACAAATCCTGATCGAAACCGAAGACCATCGCCGCGTGTTGATCGACGCCGGCGAAGTGCTGACCGTTTTGAAACGCGGCGGCGGCGGCCAGGGTCGCGAGCCGCGCGACAAGCAGCCCGAACCGCGCTCCTGACACGCCCAGCCATTGCCTCACTCTCTCGACCCGCAAGCCGCCGGAACGAACCAACACCATGCTCGACCCCTCGCATCCGATTGCCAAGCTGCTCAAGGACGATCGCCGTTACAAGATCGACGCCTATGCCTTCGTGTTCGAGGCCCTCAACTACGCGCACTCCAAGCTGGGCATGGGCACCGAACGCCCGGCCGAAAGCGAAGAAGGCGAATCCGAAGACGCCCCGCGCGAGGCCGAGCGCCATCTCACCGGCCAGCAACTGTGCGAAGCCATCCGCCAGTACGCCCTGGAGCAGTACGGCTATATGGCCAAGTGCGTGCTCAACACCTGGGGCGTTCACAACACGGGCGACTTCGGCGAGATCGTCTTCAACCTGATCAACATCGGCCAGATGCGCAAAACCACCGAAGACCGCCGCGAGGACTTCGACGACGTGTTCGATTTCGACACCGGCCTGCAAGAGAGCTTCAAGATCACGCAGGCCGACGCGTAGGCGGATGGGATGAATGCAACGTAGCGCTCGCTCACGTGGTAACCGTTCAGCCCTCGGCTCTGCCGGGGGATGTGACTAGCGCAACTTTGCCGACCGTGCACTCGCTCGCGCAGAAAGGATTCCCGCCAGGCCCCGTATGTCTCGCGCTCGCTCCACTTCGCCAGACAAGAAGCGTCCCGCGCCGCCCGAGAGCGCAGCGCCCCCCGTGCTGAATCCGCCGCGCAAACGGCCGCTGCTGCTGGCGCTGTCGATCGTGCTGTTGTTGGGCTGGCTGGCCTTCATGGTCGCCATGGCCTGGCGCAGCCTGACATAGCAGCCGCCGCGTTTTCGCCGCCGCTTTTCGCCGGCACGTTTCGCCGGCACGTTTCGCCGGCAAGCTGGCCAGCAAATCGCCAGCGCCGACGAAATAATCGCCACGCGTGGCTGCTATCGTCTCACCAGCGCAGCAGTGTCCCCGGCAATTCTCTGCGAACGCCAGCAACCTTGCTTGCCGCCGCGTGCGTTAGTTGCAACAATTTTTAGTGGCCGCTGATTGTTCGAGCGCGCCATACTCCGCCACGTGCCACGGCCAGCAGGAGCCAGCGCCATGTTCCGTTTCGCAACCGCCACGTTGTCGTTGGCCATCGCGTGCTCTCATGCGGCCGCGCCGCCGGCCCGTGCCGCGGATGCGCCGAGCAGGCCGGTCGCCGATGCCCAAACCTATGAAAAAACCGTCAGCAAGGCCATCGACTTCTTGAGCAAGCGCCAGGCGGCCGACGGATCGTTCAGCGCCGAAGCCGGGCCGGCCGTCACGGCACTGGTGGCCACGGGCATTCTCAAGAATGGCCGCTCGGCCGACGATCCCGTCGTGGCCAAAGCGCTGCAGTACGTGCAAGGCTTCGTCCACGACGACGGCGGCATCTATCCCGCCGGCTCGGCGCATCAGAATTACGAAACTTGCATCGCCATCCAATGCTTCCAGGCCGCCAACGCCGACGGCCGCTTCGACAAGCTGCTGGCCGCCGCCGATAGGTTCGTGCGCGGATTGCAGTGGGACGAGAGCGAAGGTCACGACAAGGCAAGCGTCAACTACGGCGGCGCCGGCTACGGCGGGCACGAGCGGCCCGATCTGTCGAACACGTCGTTCCTGCTCGACGCGCTGCGGGCCGGCGGCGCCGGCCCGGACGACGAAGCCGTGCAAAAGGCGCTGCTGTTCGTCTCTCGCTGCCAGAACCTGGAGACCGAGGACAACACCACCCCCTTTGCCGCCAAGGTCAACGACGGCGGCTTCTATTACACGCCCGCCGCCGGCGGCAGCAGCCAGGCCGGGCAAACCGAAAACGGCGGGCTGCGCAGCTACGGCTCGATGACCTATGCGGGCTTGAAGAGCATGATCTACGCCGGCGTCAAGCCCGACGATCCGCGCGTCAAGGCCGCGCTGGCCTGGCTGGCAAAGCACTACACGCTGGAAGAAAACCCCGGCCTGGGCGGCGCCGGCTTGTACTACTACTATCAAACCTTCGCCCGCGCGCTTTCGGCCGTCGGCGCCGACACCTTCACCGACGAGACCGGCAAAACGCACGATTGGCGCGCCGACCTGATCCAAACCCTGGCCGCACGCCAAAATCCCGACGGCTCGTTCCTCAACGAAACGTCCCGCTGGATGGAAGGCAATCCGAACCTGGTGACCGGCTACGCCTTGCTCGCGCTGGCCCAGTGCAAACAATAGAGGTAACCCTTCACGGGCATTCCCGCCAAACTGACCTTCGTCGTTTCTGGCGGAGACCGTGCGGTTGCACTTTCGGGGGCAGCCGACGCCTTCACTTTTGTGCCCCAAAACGTCGTAGCCCCCAGGCCGATTTCTCCAGAATTCGGAGAATTTCCGTGGGGGCGGCAAAAACGCTTGACTGCGCGGGCCGCGATCAACATGATTTCGCCTGTTGCTTAAGCCAGTCCCCTATCGATGGGGCCGGGCAGTCAGGTTATCTCAGGGAACTGCTGCTGAAAACAACCAACGTGTCGTAGGACCCAATGTGTTGGGTCGCTTGGCCATCTGCTTTGGTTTTTTCAGCGTGAGGTTTCCTAGCCATGAGCCGCCTTCTCGTTCCGTTAATTCTTCTTGGCGTCAGCTTGTTGCTCGCGCCGGCGGCCACGGCCACGCCAATCACGATTCCCACCGTGCCGGTCGGCAATCTGGGCAATGCCGCCGACCCCTCGACCTTCGATCTGTACGGTAGCGTCAGCTACGCCTATCGCATCGGCACGACCGAAGTCACCAACTCGCAGTATGCCGCGTTCTTAAACTCCAAGGCCGCCAGTGATCCCTTGGCCCTCTACAACACTAACATGGGCAGCGATGCCCGTGGCGGGATCACTCGCAGCGGCTCCGATGGTAGCTACACGTATACGACCAAGGCCGACATGGGCAACAAGCCGGTCAACTATGTGAGTTGGTACGATTCAATTCGCTTCGCCAACTGGCTGCACAATGGGCAGGGTGCGGGTGGTACTGAAACCGGCGCGTACACGCTGTTGGGCGGCACGGCCATTCCCACTTTTGGCAACATCACGCGCAACGTGGGCGTGGCGACTTGGTGGCTGACCAGCGAAGACGAATGGTATAAGGCGGCCTACCACCAACCCGCCGCCCAGGGCGGCGACAGCGACGACTATTGGCACTTTCCCACGGCCAGCAACAGTCTCCCCACGATTGCCACGGCCGACAGCGTGGGCGATATCAGCAACCCGGGGGCCAACGTCGCCAACTATCTGTTTGGCGCGGGTTGGAACAGCCAGAATGGCAACGTGACGACCGTCGGCAGCGCCGGCCCGTTGAGCGAGAGCTTCTACGGCACGTCCGACCAAGGCGGCAATGTCTGGGAGTGGAACGAAGCCGTGTTCGGCCCGGGTTATCGGGTCGTGCGGGGTGGTTCGTGGGCCAACGTCTCGCTCTACTTGCGGTCCTCGATCCAGACCAGCTTCTACGAGGCGAGCGAGTACGTCGACGTCGGCTTCCGTGTGGCAACCGTCCCTGAGCCAGGTACGGCAGTGCTGGCGATCGTCGGTTGTGCGTTGATGTGGGTGCTACGAAGGCGATTCAAGTAGCCCTTTGCCCTTTTTCTCTTTTACCATTTTCTTTTTCGTTCCCGCCGGAGGCGCCAGCCTCCGGCGCGCGATTTGTTTCTTGAAATCGTGCGTGTTCCGGCCGGAGGCCGCGTGTTGCTCGCCAGGTTGATTTCTCCAGAATTCGGAGAATTGTCTGCGGGGGCCGCGTAAAATGCTTGACTGCGCGGGCCGCGGCCGCGATCATCGACCGAGCCTGCTTCGCCCGTGGCTCCAGTCTGGGGTCTGGAAGCAGCCTTGGTGTCGGCTTCCACCACACCCGCATAGGAAACTGCTGCTGAAAAATAACCAACGTGTCGTAGGGCCCAATGTGTTGGGTCGCTTGGCCATCTACTTTGGTTTTTTCAGCGTGAGGTTTCCTAGCTATGAGCCGCTTCCTCGTTTCGTCCTTTCTTCTCGGCGTCAGCTTCCTGCTTGCGCCTCTGGCGGCCACGGCCACGCCAATCACGATCGACACCGTCCCGGTCGGCAATGCGGGCAATGCGGGTGAGCTATCGGGTGCTGGGGTTTTAGGTGGTGGATATGGGCCGGACGCGATCGTTGGCGGTGTCGCTTATAACTACCGAATCGGCACGACGGAAGTGACAGTGGGGCAATACACCGCATTTCTCAACGCGGTCGCGGCTACCGATGATTACGGACTATATAACACATCGATGGCCACGATTCTCGTCACTGCTGGCATCGCTCGGACCGGATCGTCGGGCGGTTACAGCTACAGCGTGATTGGCTCGCCGAACAAGCCAGTCGCTTGGGTGAGCTGGGGAGATGCGGCTCGCTTTGCTAACTGGCTGCACAATAACCAACCGATGGGTCTGCAAGATGCGAGTACCACCGAAGACGGCACCTACACTTTGAACGGGGCGATCTCGGATGCGGCGTTGAGCAGCGTCTCGCGCAATTCTGGCGCCGTCTGGTTCATCCCCTCGGAGGACGAATGGTACAAGGCCGCGTACCACAAGAACGACGGCGTGACAGGCAATTACTGGGACTATCCGACTTCGACAGATTCGGTTCCCTACAGCGTCCAGCCGCCGGGCAGCGACGCGCCAACGCAATCGAATGCTGGGAACTTTTACCAAAATGGATTCGCAGCTACGGGGTCAGATGCGTTTGATACCAGCCAGAACTACACGACCGACGCCGGCGCGTATACGCTCTCAGTCAGCCCCTATGGAACATACGACCAAGGCGGCAATGTTTGGGAGTGGAATGAAGCGCTGATTAGCGGATCGTTTCGGGGCTCGCGGGGTGGCTCGTTCGCTGATCTCTCGGTCGGCTTGCAGTCCTCAACCCGATACTTCATCGATCCGTCCATAAAATATGGAATTTTCGGGTTCCGTGTGGCAACCGTCCCTGAGCCAAGTACGGCAGTGCTGGCGATCGTAGGTTGTGCGTTGATGTGGGTGCTACGAAAGCGGTTGAAGTAGCCCTTTATCCAAATTGCACGCATTCCACGTTCGCACTTCGGCCGGATTTCCTTGGGTGCCAACAACTCAGGGGGCGGCGCCTCTTTTCAACCGCTACGACATCACGGCACGATGACCGATGAATCCAAGTTCGCAGCCAGTATGAAATCGCCCGCACTTCCTCCCCGTTCCTCCGCGACCTCCGCGGTAGACTTCGTCCGTCATCCAGACTCGTCAACTTCCTCCCGCCTCCAGCCTCCCGCCTCCCGCCTGCCCTCTCCCGCCTCCAGCCCGCTCCCCGCCGACTTCTACGCGCGCAGCGCCTTGGCCGTGGCCAAGGATCTCCTCGGCAAGGTGCTCGTGCGGTGCATCGATGGCCGCGAAATCGCCGTGGTCATCCACGAGACCGAAGCCTACGTCGGTCCGCACGATCTGGCCTGCCACGCCAGCAAGGGGCGCACGCCCCGAACCGAAGTCATGTTCGGCCCGGCCGGTCACTGGTACGTCTATTTCATTTACGGCATTCACTGGATGCTCAACGTGGTGACCGGCGACGTCGATCACCCTGCGGCCGTGCTCATCCGGGGCGCCGGCGACTGGACCGGCCCGGCCAAGATCACCAAAGCGCTGGCCATCGACAAGCAACTCAACGCCCAGCCCTCCACGCGCGCCAGCGGACTGTGGATCGAAGACCGCGGCCTGCGCATCCCGCGCGGCCGCATCCAGCGCACGCCCCGCATCGGCGTCGACTACGCCGGCGAGTGGGCGGCGAAACCGTATCGCTATCTGCTAACTCAGCCCGCAGAAAAGCGCCCCGCGAACAAATAGACCACGCCTTGCGAGGCACTATCGAACGCGTTCCGCTCGCAGTACGACGGGCGCCAGGTTCGCAACGTCGTCCGGCTTGACGGTTACCGGCAGCCGCCGCTCCACGTAGCCCACGACCTCATACCAGACGGTCAGCTCAAGCTCGCCGGCGGGCAAACCTTCCAGCCGAAACGAGCCATCGCTTTCGGTGAGCACGGCATACGGCTGGTCGACCACCAGGCACCAGCTTTGGGCGGCGCGTTCCAAGTTCGATTGAATCCGGAAGGGAAGCGTTTCGGACCTGGCGGGCGTCCAACGAAACGGCATCTCTGCCGCGACCAGCGGATGGATCGGCTGGTTGGACTGCGGCAGCAGATGGAAGTCGACCTTTCCCTTGGCAGACACCAAGCGCACTGTCTGGCCGACCCGCGCGATGAATGCCCGCGGATGGAACATATGGTCGCGGCACACTAGTTCGACACGCGGAAGCCGTTCGTCGGCCAGCGCCAGATCGACGCGCGTCGGCCTGTGCCTTAGATAAACGAAGACGTTGGCGACGCCGCGCGTTTCGGCGTCGACCAGCAGCGCCTGGCCCGGCACTTTGGTCAGCAGCTTTGGCGGCACGCCATCGATCGATTCGCGCCGCGTCTGCGGTTCGTAGATGGGCACCGCCGCCAACCATTGTCGAACCTTCGGCAGTTCGAGGTCTCCCTCGATCACGACCCGGCCGGCGACCGCGCCCCGCACTCCCGCCGTCGCTTGCCGGGCATCTTGGCAATACGCCAGATTCCCCTGACACAACAGCCATACGAACAACAGTCTGTTGAGCATCGTTCGAGTCCTTGCCGGCGATCAATTATTGCGAATTGCGACTAAGGAAGGTCGACAAGCTGACCTTGTCCAACCGTTCGACGCACCATCGCGGCAAAAGTTCCCAAAGTTTGACAGCCGCCCCGGAGTGTGACACAGTGAGACGCTGTCCCGCTGGCCGCCTCCCACCAACACGCCGTCTGCCTGCACCAGGAGTTTTCGCATGCGTCTGCTATCCACGCTAACGTTCATGGCCGCTGGTTGCCTCGCCACTGTTGCCTCGGCCGAGGATCATGCGCTGCACACCTTCGACGTCATTCCTCTGACCGACGTCTATTACTCCGAAGGCGCCGCTGTGGGCGATATCGATGGCGATGGCATTGCCGACGTGGTCTATGGACCGTATTGGTTCGCCGGCCCCGACTTCAAGCAAAAGCACGCCATCTATCCGCCCAAGGCCCAACCGCGCGAACGCTACGCCGATCACTTCTTCGCCTGGGTCTACGACTTCAACTCCGACGGGCATAACGACGTCTTCGTCGTCGGTTTCCCCGGCACGCCCGGCTATGTGTACGAAAACCCCGGCCCCGACGGCCTCGACAAGCCCTGGCCCAAGCACCAGGTGATCGACTCGGTGAGCAACGAGTCGCCGCAACTGGTGAACCTGCTGGGCGACGAACGGCCCGAGCTGGTTTGCACGAACAAAGGCTACTTCGGCTACGCCACGATCGACTGGAACAAACCGTTCGAGCCCTGGACGTTTCACAACATCAGCGAGCCCATCGCGCCCAAGCCCTTCGGCCACGGCCTGGGCATTGGCGACATCAATGGCGACGGACGCACCGACATCATCACCAAGGACGGCTGGTTCGAGCAGCCCGCCGACCTCTCGGCCGATCCGCAGTGGACGTTTCACAAGGTTCGCTTCGCCGGCCCCGGCGGCGCCGAGATGTACGCCTACGACGTCGATGGAGACGGCGACAACGACGTCATCACCAGCGTCGCGGCCCACGAGTTCGGCCTGGTCTGGCACGAGCAATTGCAAGACGGCGACCAGATCGTCTTCCGACCGCACACGATCATGGGCAGCAAGCCCGAGGAAAACCGCTACGGCCTGGTGTTCAGCGAGCTGCACTCGGTGAACCTGGTCGACGTGGACGGCGACGGGCTGAAAGACATCGTCACCGGCAAGACCTACTGGTCGCACCACACCAAAAGCCCCCTGTGGGACGCCGGCGCCGTGGTCTATTGGTTCAAGCTGGTGCGCGGCGCCGACGGCGTCGACTGGATTCCCTACCAGGCCGCCGCCGACACCGGCATCGGCCGCCAGGTCACCATCGCCGACGTCAACAACGACGGCCTGCCCGACATCATCCTCGGCGGCATGAAAGGAGCCCACGTGCTGCTACACAAGCGCCAAAAAGTCTCCCAGGACCAATGGGAAAAAGCGCAGCCAAAGCCGGCGCAGTGAAATTGGTAGGTCAGGCACCCCGTGCCTGACCGTCACGGCCTCGTCAAACTCAACTGGCGATGGCGGGCCGTTTGTCTGTGAGAAAAGGCGCCGCCAGTTGCTCGTCTGGCAGATTCACCAGCGTGTAGCCGCAGGGCGCCGTCGGATCGACTCGGAAGCTTTTCGGATAGGTGTGGGGGCGCTTGGCCTTGCCGAACAAGCGGGTGAGCTTGCGGTGGATGCGGGCGGTGGTCTGCTTGAGGTGGGCCGCCGGGCCGTCGACGCCGGTCGAATGATGCCAGCGGCCGAGCTTGCGGCGCAGCAGTTGGTTGGCAATGTGTACGTTGACGCGGCGCTTGATCGTGGCGTTCTTGTGCTCGGTCGATAGCGATACGTTGAGCCCTTCGAGATTCGTGACGCGATGCGGCGCCATCTGGGGCCACGCGAGCAATTGGCCGGGCTCCACGTCGAAGACCAGGGCATAGCGGTCGAACCGCGCGTCGTACGGCACGTCCTCGGACAGGTCGCCGGCGCACACCTGCTCCACCACGTGCTGCGGCACGAAGCGGAAGTCGAACGCCGGGTACACCCACACGCGCTTTCGGCCCCGCAAATGCCACAGCATGTTCAACGGCGTGTCGATGTGATAGTGCACCAACGCGTCGGGCGACGAAATGAGCAAATTCGCCGAGCGCTCGGCGGCGCGGAAACCAGGCGCGTTGGCCTCCAGCTCGTCGAAAATCGCATGCACCATGCGGCACAGCTCGGGATGATGACGCATGACCTGGCGGCAGTTGATCCACAAATGCCCTTGCTTGACCAGGTGCACCAGTACGTCGCCCGGCACGCCGTTGCGGTCGCCTTCGCGCCATTCGAAGGTGTTGCTGTCGCGCCCCATGGTGCTGATCGTCAGGTGCTCGTCCGGGTGACGATCGATGATGTTGGCCAGACTCTCGTCGGTGAACAAGCCCGTTTCGGCCAGCCGGTGCCGGGCCAGGAGCACGCCTTTTTCTATAGCGCCAAAGTCATCGGCAGTCCAGTTGTCGAGCAGTGAAGTGTGCATTCGCGATGTGTCGTTCATAAAGGTGTGTAAATCGAGTTAAGGTCCTGGATAGGCAAGGGCTGACGCGACCGTTCGGTCGAGGGAATGACATCTGGGCGGTGACTATCCACCGCTTTGGAATTCGAACCAGTTGTGGGCGCGATACAACAATCGGCCCGGCAGCCGCGCCGCGGCAGCCAAGGGCGAGCTGCGCACCTGCCGGCGAAACTGCCACCACGCTTGACGCGAAGCGCGTAAGGTTTTCGGAATGTCGACGGCGCCGCCGACCATGTGCGTGTAGCCGCTTTCGAAGCGGTTCTTATAGGCTTCGCCGCCGGCTCCCAGATCGATGCGCCGGATGCCCATCGACGGCGCGACGCGCATCATCTCGATCAGATGCACGATGCCCGGCGAGTGCAATTGCAAGTGCGTGTTATATGCGCAAAACCAGGGATGCCAGACCGTGCGCGACCGCATCCCCACGTCGATGGCCGCCACGGTCGTGCCGGCATACAGCACGGCCACCTGCGGAGCGAACTCCGCCGAGTGCGACCGGCAAATCGTCCTGAGAAGCCGGGTGACCCAACCGAACTTGAAGATGTTGGGCACATTGGTGCGGCGATACTGTTCGCTCTTCCAACGGATGCACGTCTCCAAGATCGACGGATCGGTGTCGTGCGGCTCGAAACGCAGCGGGCCGGCCGCGCGCTCCAACCCGCGGACTTTCTTGCGATAGTTCTTGAGCAGGCGGTGCCCGTTGTCGCGCGAGTCGATGTAGGCATCGAAGCCCGAGCTCAGATCGATGTAAGGCGCGGCGTGTTCGACCCTGACGAAGTCGGACTTCACGACGTCGGTCTGGACGAACCGCTCGAACTTCCACGAACGCAAGCCGGCGGCGCGCACGATTTCGGCCAGGTTGTAGTCCAATCCGCGCGGGCAGATCACGGCTTGCATGTCGCAGAGCCGGCCGGCCAATGGCAAGCCCACCTTCCACCTCGAGCGGTGAAACGGCAAAAAACCCACCGGCTTTCCGTTCTCGCTGAGCACGGCCACTTCGGTATCGTGCCGAACGGCGTCCACCGCCTGCGCAAACTCCGGCCGAAAACACGGGCTGGCGAGCTGCGGATTGCCTTGCTGAAGGTCGCTCCAGGCGGCAAGCTCCTGGGAACTTAAGCGGCTCAATGGAATCGTTGTGACGTTCATGGATAGCCTACTTCGGGATTTCAGCGGATTCGAACTCCTGGTCGTGTGCGGCCAGGACTCGCCAAAAGATCAGCACGCGCGCGATGACGCCGGCCACCACGCCAAGCAACGTCGCCACCGCGGCGCCAAAAACGCCCGCGGCCGGGATCAACAGTGCGGCGGCAAGCAAGGTGGCCGCCGCGCAGGTCACGTCGGCGAGGAAATTTGCCCGCGGGTTGTCGATGGCGCACAGGCCGATTCCCACGGTCATGCCCAGGCTGTTGATCGAGGCGCTAATGGCCAGCATGCCCAGCACGGCGCCGCTGTCCAGAAACCGCTCGCCAAACACCGCGACCGCCAGCCATTGTCCGAACAACACCATCGCCAGGCTCACGCTTCCCAGCACGATCGCCAGAAACGAGCCCGCGCGCACGAGCAACGGAATCAACTCGCGCTTCCCGCCGTGGACGAAGGCCTGCGCGGCCAGTGGCGAGAGCAGATTGCTCACGCCGGAGACGAAGATGCTGCACACGCCCACCAGCGTCGCGCAGGCGCCGTAGATGCCCGTGGCCGCGGTGCCGGCGATCGAGTTGAGCAGCCACGGCAGCACGTACGGCATGGTGCTGCCGACCAGATAGCTGCGCAGCGACCAGCGGGCGAACGACCAGTTCTGTCGCCAGTCGCCGACAAACCCGTTGCCGGCGAATCGCACGCGCCGCAGTTGCGCTGCGTACCACGTCGCGGACAGCACCGCGGCCAACGCAACGGCGCCAAAGATCGTGGCTAAGGATAGCCGCCCGTAGTGCGCCAACAGCAACAGTCCGCCCAACTGCACCGCGGCCGCCGTGCCGTCGACTGCCAGGGCACGGCCAAAGTGCAGATCGGCCAACAGGAAACGGCGCACGCCATCCCGCAGCATCACCAGCGGGCTGGCCCAGATCAGGACGCCGGCGATGATCATCATCTCCGTTGCGCCATAAATCCATAGCAGGGACATTGTCAACAGCAGCACGCAGGCCACGGCGGCCGTGAGCACGAAGTGCTGCAGCCACGTGTTGCCCAGGTACGGCGCAACACCGCCATCCTGATAGCGCTTGGAGTAGATCGTGTACGGGAGGGCGACCAGATTGTCTTGAATGCCCGATACGAGGACGACGATGCTCAGCGTGAGATAGTAGAGGCCTAGCTGCTCGGTCGTGCACGATCTGCCGATGATGACGGCCGTGGCGAAACCCGTTCCGCTCACCACCGCCTGGTCGGCGATCGCTTGGGACATCACGATCGGCCGCGACCAGCGCTGCGCAAGTCGGCCAAAGCGGCCGAGCTCAAACGCAGCCTCCGCCGGGACGGCGGCGGCTTCGATACCTTCGAGAAGATTGGTTTGCAAAGCTTACCCTGGGACTGATGGGTGACGAGAGGCTGGGACGTCCTCGACGGTCGTCAACCCATCACCGTCCGGTTGACACAGACGAGTGGGCCGGCACTGCCCCGGAATTGCAACTCGCGTGCCACGGTACGCCGCCGGTGAGCACGTGCGGGTTGTAGCCACCGCGGGCCCCATAAATCGTGGTCCTGCAACCGATAGTCCAGTCCCTGGGTAAAGTTTCGTTCGCGGCCGATCGTGTTGCCACCACGCAACACGATCGGGCGGCAAGTTTCCAATAACCAACCTACGCGGATGGCGGCGGATACTCTAGCAAAATCCTGGAGTATCGGCAAATTTCCTGGCGCACCGTCGATGGAAAGGGCCAGATTGCCCGGCAAAGCCGCCGGCCACGACCGCGTCCGCGGATCAAAACCAAACCGAGCGCGGCGTCGCTCGGCGGCCGAGATCGGGATTCTTCCGGATCCATAAAGGATCAATAAACAGGATTGTGCCAAGAAGCGTGGAGAAGGAGGAAGGTAAACCTGAGGTGAGCTCAACTTAAGGGGACGCAAATCGTTTCGGCTGTCCACGATGCGTCCTCCGGTTCGCTCTGCGGCGCGCTCGCAGTCGCGGGAGGTGCGGATAAGTATGGGGACATTCTACTTTTTCAATAACCAGAATGCCCCGTGTTCCGCTTCAATGGGGCGACCAATCGACAATGATGGCGCCGCAACGCGCCAACCAATCACCAGCCGCGACGCGCCAACCAGCCAACAACGATGTGGCCGTAACGCGCCGACCTGCCACCAATCTTCGAGCCGCAACGCGGCGACCAGTCAATAGCCAGGGGTGGAAACCCCTGGGATCCCGTCACCCCGACCAACGCCCAAGCCCCAACGGGGCGCCAGCGCGCGACGCCTCACGGAAAGCCGCGCGAAATCCTGCCGCGCGCCAAAAAACACTAGCCCGAAGCGCCAGCGAGGGAAACCAACACTCATCCGCTGCTACTCGCCGGCACGTTTCATTGAAAGGCTTTTGGTGACGCTCCCTCGCTGGCGCTTCGGGCTAGTGTTTCCAACTCCCCGATCGAGATCCAAAAATCCCTCTCCTCGATTCGTCGTCCCTCTGCGTCCCTTTGCGTCCCGCTATGTAGCCGGTTGTCAAGGCTGTCGTTGCGTTCGTTTGGTTTTGGGAGTTGATGTCGTGCATTCTGCTATTCGATCGTCCGCCGG
>JBGSYQ010000499.1:0-21769 GCA_041750795.1 Pirellulales bacterium
GCGATGCCGCCAAGGAAGCGGCCCGCCAGAAACGCATCGAGGCGCTGAAGGCCGCCGCCGAAAAGCAGAAAGCCGCGCGCGAAGCACGCGCCGCCGAGCGCACCGCGCAACAGGCCAAGCAGCCGGCCGGCGGTAAGTAGCACGCAGGCGCTCGATCGCCTACTAGCTCTTGATATCCGCCTGGGTCCACGCGCCGTCGATCAACCGCCACATCGCTCCGGTTGGATTTCGATTCCCCAGCGCCGCCGGCAAGCGGTTTTCGCGGACGTTGTCGTAGCATGCCAACGCCGTGAAGCGCCCGAGTGCTGCGGGGATGCCCACCGCCGTAAAGCCGGGGTGACCGGTGGCGGGATACGGTCCGCCGTGATTCATGGCCGGGCTCACCGCGACGCCCGTCGGCATCTTGTCGTTCAACAGGCGTCCGACTTTCACCCGCAGCCGCGGCGCCAGCCGGTCGTACAGCGCCTCGTCGCTGCCGGCAGTGTCCGAATAGATCGTGCCCGTCAAATTGCCTTCCAATGACGCCAGGATTTGTTCGGCCTGCTGAGCCTCGTCGGCGACAACCGCCAACGAGGCATTGCCGAACGCCTCGGTTTGCAGGGCCTCGCTGTTGGCCAGGAACTGGGCGCCACGGATCCTGAGCAACGTGTTGGCAAAGCTGTAGCCTTTGCCGCCACCTGGCGTTCCGCCGGCAACGACCTGGGCGCCGGCCGCCACGAGTTGCGAAACGCTTTCCTCCAGCGACCTGGCGACCGAGCGCGACAGCAAGGTGCCAATCGGCGCTTGCCCAAAGCGCTGGGCCAAATCGGCTAGAAACGACTCGGTGTCGCCGCCCGCCAACAGCAGCAGCAGACCTGGATTGGTGCAGAACTGCCCGCTGCCCATCAGGCAACTGCCGGTGAACTCGCCGGCAATGTCGCCACCACGCGTGCGCAGGGCGCCAGGGAGCATGACAACCGGGTTGATGCTCGAGAGCTCGAGATAGATGGGCTTGCCGGTGCGATCGGCCGCGGCCTTGAGTGCCAGGCCGGCCGCTCGGCTGCCGGTATACCCGGTCGCCCCGCTACGCGGATCGGCGACGGCGCGCTTGCCATCGGCGTGGCTGGTACGATACAGAAGCTGCACGCTGGCCGCCGGCATTCCAGTGGATTCGGCCGCTTCGTGCGCGGCTTCGGCCAGTAAGCGCGTGGTGCCGGGGTGCGACGAGTTGGCCTTGGCGATCACCGGGTTGCCGGTAGCGATGGCCGCGGCAAAATCACCGCCGGCGACGCTGTTGAACGCAAACGGAAAGTTGTTCGGGCCAAATACCCACACCGGGCCGAGCGGCGCGTGGCACGAACGGATATTGAGCTTCGTGTCGATGGTGGGCACGAGCCAACTGCCGCTGCGCGCGGCACGCGCGGCCTCGCGCAGTTGATTCGTGGTGCGCGGCAATTCGACCTCGGCCAGCCGCGGCTTGATTGGCAGCGCCGTTTCGGCATGGGCCAGGGCGACCAGCGTTTCGCTCCGCTGTTCGATGAGAGTCGCGTAGCGATCGAGAAACTCGGCGATCTGCCCGGCCGGCGTGGTACGCAGCGCCTCGGCCGCTTGCGCCGCGGCATCGAGCGCCGCATCGACGTCGGCCCACGAGCTGATCGGATAGACGTCGTCCAGCGGCTGCATGGTCGCCGGATTCTCCGACTGAAACGTGCCGCTGGCCGCCGAGCGACGCCACTGGCCAGCGATCCATACGGGCTGTTGCTGCATGATCTGGATGCTCGAAGTGGAAATGGGGTATGCGCCGAACGACCCTCGATCGTAACGTGAAGCGTCGGCCAGCGAAACCGCCGACCGTGTTCCGCTGGCGGTGTGCTTCCCCGCCGCGGCTCGACGGGCTAAGCTGTCCTGTTGACGTTGATTCGCAGCGAGGTGGACTGTCATGAAACTGGGCATCGGATCCGATCACGCCGGTTTTGTTTACAAGGGCGAGATCATCAAGTTGCTGGAGAGCCTGGGCCACGCGGTCGAGGACTTTGGCACGCACTCGGCGGATCCGGTGGACTATCCGCGGTTCATCCGGCCGGTGGCCGAGGCCGTGGCGGCAGGCCAGGTCGAGCGCGGCATCGTACTGGGGGGCTCGGGCAATGGCGAAGCCATGTGCGCCAATCGGGTCAAGGGCGTGCGCTGCGCGCTGTGCTGGAACGAAGAAACGGCGCGGCTGGGCCGCCAGCACAACGACGCCAACGTGCTGTCGCTGGGCGAACGGATGATCCCGCTCGAACTGGCGCTGGAGATCGTGCGGGTATGGCTCGACACGCCGTTCGAGGGCGGACGCCACGTGGCGCGGTTGAAGATGCTCGACGAGTGACCCGGTGGTACGCGAAGGCAGCGTGAGACGGCGCCATGCAAACCTTGCGTGACCTGGTCGATTGGCTCGAGCAGAACGCCGCGCTCAGCTCGCTGATTGTCGGCGGCTCGATCGTGTTCGTGATCGCCAGCCTGTGGTGCGTCCACCGCTTCCTGGTGACGATTCCGTCCGACTACTTCGACCACAAGCACCAGCGGCTCGATCGCTGGCGCGGATCGCACCCGCTGTTGCGCTGGACCGTGTTGATCGGCAAAAACGTGCTGGGCTGGCTGCTGGTGTTGCTGGGCGTGGTGATGCTTTTCACGCCCGGCCAAGGCATCCTGTCGATCCTGCTGGGCTTGTCGCTGGTTGACATTCCGGGCAAGCGCGCCTTGGAACGCAAGCTGATCCAGCGCGACAGCGTAATGCGCGTCGTAAACCACCTCCGCGCCCGCCGCGGCCAACCACCGCTGGAGTTTTGATGGCACACGATCGCCAGCGCGTTACGATGATGCCAGGGCGCTACCCAGACAACGCAGACCCAAAGGACATTGTGTGTCATGCCCGACGTTTCTCCAAAGCTCATCACGCGCCGCTCGTTCATTGTGGCGTTGACCTTGCTGGTCGTCTTCGCGGGTGTGCAATACCTGCAAGGCCGGCCGGCGTGGTGCAAGTATGGACTGGCGTTGTGGAGCGACGTGGGCACCCATTGTACGTCGCAGCAACTGCTCGATCCTTACTCGCTCTCGCACGTGTTGCACGGCGTGATCTTTTTTTGGGCGCTGGTGCTGTATAACTCCCAGGCGCCGCCCCGCTGGCGGCTGCCCCTGCACTGGCAATTGATCGCGGCGGTGCTGCTGGAGATCGGCTGGGAATTGCTGGAGAACTCCCCATGGGTCATCGAGCGCTATCGCCAGAATACGGCGTCGCTGGACTATTCCGGCGACAGCATTCTCAATTCGCTGGGCGATACGGCCTCGGCGGTGCTGGGCTTCGTCGTCGCCGCGCGCGTTTCCTGGAAAGTTTCGCTGGCATTGTTCGTGGGCTTCGAGCTGTGGCTACTCTACCTGGCCCGCGATAACCTGACGCTGAACGTCATCATGCTGCTGTATCCGATCGACGCCATCCGCCAATGGCAACTGGGCGGATAAGGGAATCGGAGTGCTGCAATACCATCACCAAAACGCGCATCACCAGAACGGCGGCGGATCGGCGGGGTTGATCGTGAAGCAATGCTCGCCGGCCGGATGATTCCAAAACACGCTCGCGTTCGAGTCACGCGGCTGTGAGAACGTGGCGCACAGCTCGTAGGTCGCGTCGTCGTTCACGCGATAGCCGTAAGGGGCATCGGTTTCGGGATCGCGCAGATTCAATTGCTCGCTCTGCGATTGGCGTGCGGCCTCGTCGAGCGTCGGTGGCAGCGGCGCTTTGAGTTTGCCCTTCTCGTTGGGATCCTCGACCATGCTCTGGATCTGCCGGGCGATGGTTTGCAAGTCGCGCAGCCGCTGTTCGTCGAATCGTTCCAGCCGCCGCGTCGCCGGAGAGCCGACCAGGATGAACCCCCAAGCCAGCGCAGCGCCCACCACCAGCGTGGCGACGACGGCAAACGCTGTGTGAAAACGCGGAATCATTTTCGAGCCTCTGCCTCAAAGCGGAGCGTCAGCGCCAGGTAGACCGATAGCGAGCCCGCCACGGCCAACAGCGCGACCACCTTGAACAGGAAACGCACGGTCAGGTCGCCGTTGACCAGGAAGTAGACGGCCGTGATCACGTCGCCCATCACGATCACGGCGCCCACGAACAGCGAAAGCGACGCCAGCCACCGGCGCAGGCCGCTCTTGGCCAGTTCGGGCGTCACGCGGATCTCACGCAGCAGATACCACCAGACCGCCAGAAACAGCGGATACGCCACGACGATCGTTGCCAGCGCCACGCGCATGCCCGACTGCGCCGCTGCCACCGCGTAGCTCGAATACCGCTGGGCCGGGTCCGGAAACGCAAACTCGACGTAGGCGAACAGCAGCGAGACCAACGCAATGGCCCAAGCGTACAGCGCCGTGAACGCCAGTAAGTGAAAGAACGCGTCGCGCGCCGAGCCCACCCCCGGACGTTCGGGGATCGGCATGGCCAAATCGCGGCCGGCCAGCGCTTCGGCGATCTCCTTGTCCCTCCAACCGGCACTCTTCAACAGCAGGAAGATGGTGGCGTGATCCATCCCCTGCTGTCGCGCGTGTTCGACGAACTCGGCAAGCTTGTCGTGCATGGCAGGAAACACCAGCGATGCGGCACACCGAAATCGAAATAACTTCGCAACCCGGGAAGATCGTACTCCCAGCGGCGGGCTCGCATCAAGATCCCTGCCAACCGACGCGCCGCAGCGAATCTGCGCAGAGCATCGCCGCTGCGCCGCTGCCTGCACGACCGCGGGCTGAGCACTTGCGAGTCCAACGATTGAGTCCTGGCTAGCCAATGATCGAGGGGCGACCAACAGAAGCCCCGGAAACGCGGTCGTATTGGGTCAGTACTACCGCTTCCGATTGGCGGCAAGCCAAGCGTGATATCGCAATCGATCCGCCAACATCGCACGCTCGCGGCCGTCAAGTATAGTGCCACGTCTAGTACCGGAATTCTTTATTCCCTAAAGAACGTGAGGGGGGCGCTTGGCCACCACACGACATTCTCGGAAGCATCGATTTCGTCGGGGCGATGGTTCCATTCCAGTTTTGACACCGCCTCGCCGAAATCATAGTGACCGCCCCACGAGCCGCGTTCCTGGTATCTCGCAGCGCTGGACAGGCTGCTGACTGCGCCCCAGGGTTCGGTTGAGGTTGACAGTCGGCCAATTCTTCGCAACCAGCCACGAGTCAGCTTCGCGGCAACCATCGGGTCATGCTCGCACGTGAACAAACGACGATGCTCTTGCCACCACCCTTCCGCATCCAAACCGGGCGGATAGCCGAGTTCCATCAGACACGCGAGTAGCAGGCCCTGATGCACACGCAGTCTGTTTTCTGGGTCGACCAGACAAGTGAGCACCTGCTTGCGTGCCGCGTCGTCCGGCAAAAGCGCCAGAATCTCCGGCAGATAATCCCGGAGGATCGGATTCCGCGACTGCACTCGTTCGTTGCCGTCGCGGATGTGAGGAAATTGAGGTGCCTGCATCCACCAGTTCGGAGGCAAAGGGCCGAGATATGATTCGAGCAACGCAGTATTCGGGCCGTCATGTCCGAATCGTAGCATTGGCGAAATCTGAAGTCCCCTGCGGCCGCCATGGTCATCGCACAATGACCATCGTTCCAACAGCGGGATTACTAGGAACGGTCCGGGAAACGCAATATAGACGCCCAGCAACGTAATCAGCACGGCCGTTCCCCACCGCAGACGGAATAGGCCGGGTAGTGCGCTACAGACAAGAACGACCGCAAGCATCGTCCAAGTAAACGCATTGATCGGCCAACCATGAAAACGGATGGCGAGCCCAAGCAAACCGGCCATTGCCAAGACCGGAACGGCGAAAAGAGTCGCGCGCTTGCGGTGAAGTTGACACCAGAATTTCCGCATCGCGGGAGCCTCGGGCAATCCGACGAGGAATCCTCTGAATTATCCCGCTAGACGCGAGTTCATTGCAAGCCTTGCATGGGGCAACAGTCGTTTGGACATAACGCACTGCTGCGACCCGTAAGCGAGATTCCCGTGAAACTGCGATGGATACGGCGACGAGACGAGTCCGAAAACGGACTCCTCCCCGCGCGGCGCAGACAAACAAGGCTTTGCTGGTCACAATTTGATTACCCAGGACTTCTGATGGAACGGGCCGGACTTCTGCTTTATCTCCAAGTGTCCGAAATGCCCGCGCAAAGGCTGGTTCTCGCCGGCACAATCTGCTAACATATCGAGGCGAATTGATGCTTCGTGCCGCGTGCATCGAGCAGGTGGACTATGCTGCGAATCCTGGGATCGGCTCGGACATTGTGCGGCGGTATGACGCGGCGCGACCTGCTGCGAATTGGCGGGCTCGGCCTGGCCGGCATGACGTTGGCCGAATTGGCCGACTGGCAGGCCGCCAGCGCGGCGTCCGGCATGCCGCGGCCAAAGTCGTTCGGCCGTGCCAAGGCCATCATTCTCGTTCACCTTTACGGCTCGCCCAGCCAGATCGAATGGTGCGATCCCAAGCCCAACGCGCCGTTGGAGATTCGCGGGGATCTGGGTTCGATTCCCTCGAGCCTGCCGGGCTGCGACGTGTGTGAGCTGTTGCCCACGTTCGGCAAGGTGCTCGATCGCACCACCGTGCTGCGCTCGATGACGCATCCGTATCCGCTGCACGGCGTGGCCTACGCGCTGACCGGCGTGCCGACGCTCGACCTGCCGGCGGAGCTCAACCCCAACGATCCGCGCAACTGGCCGTTCTTCGGCTCGGTGGTCGACTATGTCGAGTCGCAGCGCCAACGCGACGGCGCGACTGAGAAGCGCAGCGTGCCGGCGAACATGGCCCTACCCTTCCGCTTCAGCAGCCGCCGCGTGGGCGAAGTCCCGCGCGCCGGCCCGTACGCCACGTTTCTCGGCGCCGAGTTCGATCCGGTGTGGACCGATTTTGTCGGCACGGCCACCAAAGGCATCGTCAAAACGCTGGCCGACAAACGTTTCGACGACAACGATCCGTACATCGGCGTGGCGCCCGACAGCTACTTTTACGTGCCCGCGGCCACCAAACTGCAAGACGACGTCACGCTCGACCGGCTGAACCGGCGCAAGTCGCTGGTCGAACAGCTCGATGCTCAGCGGCGCCACCTGGCCGACTCGGCGCGCGGCCGCCAGTTGGACCGTTATCGGCAAATGACGTACGAGCTGCTTCAGTCCGATACGCTGCGCAGCGCACTCGACTTGCGCAAAGAGACGCCCGCCATACGCGAGTTGTACGGTCCCACGCTGTTCGGGCAGTCGTGCCTGGCCGCGCGGCGGCTGGTCGAAGCTGGCAGCCGCGTGGTGAGCGTCTTCTGGGACGAGTTCGGCCTGGCCGGCACCGGCTGGGACACGCACTACAACCACTACGAGCGAATGAAGAAAGAGCTCTGCCCGGGCTTGGACCAGGGGTGGTACGGACTGATCACCGACCTGGACCAGCGCGGCCTGCTCGACGACACGCTGGTGGTTTGCACCAGCGAGCACGGGCGCACGCCCAAGATCACACCGGGCCAAGGCGGCGGGCGCGACCATTGGTCGCGAGTCTACACCACGCTGCTGGCCGGCGGCGGCACGAAGCGCGGCTGCGTGGTGGGCGCCTCGGACAAGCAAGGCGGCGACGTGCTGGAGCGCCCCATCAGTCCCAAGGACCTGCTGGCCACGATGTACCACTTGCTGGGAATCGATCACCACATGCTGATTCACGACCGCTTGAACCGACCGTTGCCGCTGGTCGACGGCCACGTGATCGCCGAAGCCCTGGCGTAGCGCGCGCTAAGGCACGCTGGCCGGCTCGACCACGTGACCCTAAACCGCGTGAATGGAACCACTTCGGCCGCCGAAACCCGCCTGCGAAAACCCCGCCGGCACGTTGTAACGTGCCCCAGCACAGGTTACGATGAGGGGCATCCTACCGGGTGCTCCAACAGCATCCTCCCGCCCTCCACAAACCGGCTCACCATGAAGCGACCGATCATCGCGGCCCTGATCGTTGGTTTGCTGCCAGCTAGCTTGGCCTGGGGCAAGCCGCCCTCCATCGGCTACACGGCTCCCTTGGGCGTCGAGCCGGGAAAGGCGACCGACGTCGTCTTTCATGGCGGCGACCTGGCCGGGCCAACCGGCGTGTGGACCAGCTTTCCGTCCACGGCCGAGCTGGCACCCGGCGTGGAAAAAAACGGCGAGGATCCGGCCGCGGTGACCTATCGCATCGACGTGCCGGCCGAGACGCCGCTGGGCGTGGCCGCGGTGCGCGTGACCACCGGCGAAGGCGTCTCGAACGTGCGGCTGCTACTGGTCGATGATCTGCCGTCGGCGCGTAAGGCGGGCGACAACAAGTCGCTCGAGTCGGCCCAACCGTTGACGTTGCCGGTGGCCGTCGACGGCGCCTGCGACGCGGAGTCGACCGACTTCTACAAGTTCTCGGTCGCCGCCGGACAGCGCGTTTCGTTCGAGGTCTTTGCACGTCGCTTGGGATCCGCGTTGGACCCGATGATTCAACTGCTTACCGCCGACGGGCACGAACTTGCCTACAGCGACGACGAGCCCTCCAGCGGCGCCGACAGTCGATTGAATCACACGTTTGCCGAAGCGGGCGACTTTTATCTGGCAATTCGCGACATTCGCTATCACGGCGGCAGTCATCACTATCGACTGCGCATTGGCGATTTTCCGCTCCCCACGGTTCCTTATCCGCTGGCGGCGTCCAAGGGGAGCGCGGCCGAGGTGCAAGTAACCGGCCAAAGCGTGGAACTAGCCGGCCCGTTGGCCGTCAGCATGCCGGCGCAAGTGCCCGGCGACCGGCTGAACGTCGTGGCCGGCTATGCGCCGGGCCAGGGCTCGTCGTGGGTGACGCTGTTGGCGACCGACACGCCGGATCAATTGGAACAAGAGCCCAACGACACTCCGGAAACAAGCACGCCGGTGACGCTGCCCGGCGCGTTGGAAGGTCGTTTCGAAGCGCCGGCCGATCGCGATTATTTTTCATTCACGGCCGCTAAGGGGCAGCGCTGGGTGTTCCGCGGCCAGACGCGCAGCCTGGGCTCGCCCGGCGATCTGTTCATGCGGCTGTACAATGCCGAGGGGGGCGTGCTGGCCGAGGCCCAAGACAACGGCACGTCCGAGGGCTCCATCAACGTCACCTTCCCGGCCGACGGCACCTATCGGCTGGCCGTGGAAGACACCAACCGGCGCGGCGGACCTGATCTCGTCTACCGCATCCTGGTCGAGCCGTACGAACCGGGCTTCACGCTGGCCGCGGCCGCCGAAAAGGTCGACGCGCCGCAGAACGGCGTGTTCGTGGTCAAGGTGACCGCCGCGCGCAGCGATTACAACGGGCCGATCACATTGTCCGTCGAAGGCGCCGGCGAAGGCTGCACCGTATCGAGCAACGTCATTTCCGAGGGTAAGCCGGAAACGACCATGCACGTCACGCTCGGCTCATCGCTCACGCAGGGGCAACTGGCGCTCGTGCGCATCGTCGGTCAGGCGACCATTGGCGAGACCGATTTTCGCACCACCGCCAGCACGCTCGATGCCTTGCGCGGCGCGCTTAGCGGCTTGCCGTTTCCGCCCGCCGTGCTCGACGGCGAGCTGGCGCTGGGCGTCGGTCCCGTCTTCCCGGAATTCTTTCAAATAGCCGCGGCAACGCCGATCGTGCCGCTCACCAGCGCCGGCGCAACCGGCAGCGTTAAGGTTCAAGTGACGCGCACGGGCGGCTTTGAGGAAGCGGTCAACGTGGCGCTCGAAGGCTTGCCCGCCGGAGTGACCGCCAAGCCGGCGGCGATCGCCAAGGGCCAGACGGAAGTCGCGGTCGAACTGGCCAGCGCCGCGGCGATTCCGCCGGGCAAGCATCCCATCAAGCTGGTTGGGTCGGCCTCGTTTCAAAATCAGCCGCAACGGTTCATCGTCGACCAGGTGGCGCTCGAAGGGCCGCCGATCGCGATCGCGTTCGCTCCGGCCGGCGCCTTGCCCGTCGGCGGCAAACAGGCCGGCACACTGTCGTTTGCCGGTGAGTTGGCGCCGCTGGCGGCCACGGCGACGTATGAAAGCGGCGTGACGCGCGGCGCCGATGGGCCCCGCGCTCCGGAGCTGCCCGGCTTCGAAGGCGACAACACCGCCGCCAGCTTTTCCGGCATCGACAAGGCGCCCGGCGACGACCGACTGACCGCGTCCCTGCCGCTGACGGCCGCGGGCGACTATACGCTCGAGCTGTGGCTGTTCAATGCACGCGATCTTTCACTGCCCAACTCGCCGGCCATCTCCGGCTATGTCTTCAGTCGGCCGGGCACGCCCAGCGCCGCCAACGCGCAGCCCGGCGAGCACCTGGGCATTGGCGGCGTCGAGAGCTCGCCGCGCGACAAGTTGTTCTTTTACAACGGCGAGGCGCTGGTGGCCGGACGCACGACGCTTGCGATCAACACCTGGCATCACGTCGCCCTGGTCCGCGCCGGCGACCAGTTGACGGTGTATCTCAACGGCGAGACGGCCCATCCCGAAATTCAAGCGACGCTGGCCAAGAACTATAACGCCAACCAGATCACGCTCGGCACGCGCAGTGACGGCTATGGTCCGTTCCAGGGCCGGCTCGATGAAGTGGTCGTCTTCGACACCGCGCTTCCGCCGGAAAAGGTACAGGCGCACTTCAATTCCGCCAAAGCCGACGCCCCGGCGCGCGACGTGATCCTGCAAGACCAGCCGCTGGCCTACTGGCGGCTCGACGAAACCGAAGGCCAGGTGGCAACCAGCATCGCGCCGCCGCACAAGCGGCTGGTAAAGCTGGCTTGGAAGAATCTGCCGGCCGGCTTGATCGCGCCAGCAGAAGTGGTGCTCCTCGATGCGCAAGACAAAATCGACGTCGAGTTGTCGGCCGCCGAAGCGGTGCCGCCCGGCAAGCTCGAAAACATCGTCGTCGCCGGCACGACCCTAGTGTCCAGCGGTGACTTTACGGCCGAATCGCCTCCCGCGGCGATCGAAATCAACAAACCATAATCTCCTTCCCGCCTCGGTGACTCGTACCCAGGGAGTGATTCGATGAACTGGCAAGCATGGAAACGGCACGCCGGACGAATGCTGGCAATGACGCTGGTGGGGCTCATCACGATCCCGTCGCAGGCAATCTCGGACGAGGTCGAGGCGACCGATCAGGCGCCGGCGCACGAAGCGATCGTCGTCGGCACGCCGGCCCGCATCGAAGTCTTTCCGGCACAATTCAAGCTGGCCGCTCCGGGCCGCCAGATGCACCTGATCGTCACCGGCCACTATGCCGACGGCAGCGTGCAGAATTTGACCAGCGTGGCCCAGGTCGTTTCGCAAGATGACAAGGTGGCCGCCGTCGAGGGCGCCGTCGTGCATCCAGCCGGCAACGGCGCCACGGGCATCATCGTCAGCGTGGGCGGGCACGAGCAAAACGTGTCTGTGGAAGTGTGCAACCAGGAAACGGCCGATCCGGTGTCGTTTCAATACGGCACGCTGGCCGTGCTGTCGAAACAAGGTTGTAACATGGGCGCCTGCCACGGATCGCCCAGCGGCAAGGGGGGCTTCCGCATGTCGCTGCGCGCGTACGATCCGGTGCTCGACATCGAGACCCTGGTGCGCGAGGCCTTCAATCGACGCACGAACCTGTATGAGCCCGAGGCCAGCTTGCTGTTGCGCAAGCCGTTGATGGAAGTGGCGCACGGCGGCGGGCGCCGCTTGAAAAAGAGCGATCCCGGCTATGCGGTGCTGCGCGACTGGATCGAGCAAGGCTGCCAGGTCGATCCGGCCGACGCGCCCACCTGCACCACGCTGGAGGTCTATCCGACCGAACGCATCCTGATGCGCCCCGCCCACACGCAGCAGGTTGTGGCCTTGGCGCATTTTTCCGACGGCTCGGTCCGCGACGTGACGGCCCTGGCCTGTTTTTCCAGCTCGGACGAAGCAGTGGCAACAGTCGACGACGACGGCCTGGTAACCGGTCTGGACCGGGGCGAAGCGGCGATCCTGGTGCGGTTTCTCGACAAGATCGAAACCTCGTCGATGATGTTCTTGAAGCAAGTGCCCGGCTTCCACTGGAACAGTCCGCCCGAAAACAACTTCGTCGATCACCACGCCTTCAAAAAGCTCGAGCAGTTGCAGATCCTGCCCAGCGAGCTGTGTACCGACGAGGAGTTCGTGCGGCGCGTCTACCTGGACGTGATCGGCATTCTGCCCGAGCCGGCCGAGACGGCGGCATTTCTGGCGGACGCCGATCCGAACAAACGTGCCAGGCTGGTCGATCAATTGTTGGAGCGGCCCGAGTTCGCCCAGTTTTGGGCGCTGAAGTGGGGCGACCTGCTGCGGATTCGCAACGCCAAAGTGACCGTCGGCGGCGTACACAAGTTCCAGCGCTGGCTGGTGGCGGCCTTCCGCGACAACATGCCCTACGACCAGTTCGCGCGCGACTTGCTCACCGCCACTGGCAGCACGTTCGAGAATCCCCCGGCCAATTACTATCGCACGGCCACGGAAACCAACGACTGCACGGAGACGACCTCGCAGCTCTTTCTGGGCATTCGCATTCAGTGCGCCAAGTGTCACAACCATCCGTTCGAGCGCTGGTCGCAGGATAACTATTACGGCATCGGCGCGTTCTTCAATCGAGTGCAACGCAAGCCGGGCGTCAATCCGGAGGAGCAGGTGATCTGGGTAGCCCGCGCCGGCGAGGTGACGCAACCGCGCACCGGCCAGCAGATGCAACCCTGGCTGCCTTTGACCGGCACCGCCGAACTGGCCGGCGAGGGCGATCGCCGAGAGGCGCTGGTCGAGTGGCTGGTGAAGCCCGACAACCCGTTTTTCGCCAAAGTCGAAGTGAACCGCATCTGGGGGCACTTGTTCGGCCGTGGCATCGTCGAGCCGGTCGACGATTTCCGGGATTCCAATCCGCCGTCCAGCGCCAGCCTGTTGTCCTCGTTGGCCGACGACTTCGCCAACAACGGCTACGACCGCCGCCGCGTGATGCGTAACATCCTCAACAGCCGCACCTATCAACTCAGCTCGCGCAAGAACGAGTTCAATGCCGACGACGTCAAGTATTTCTCGCACGCCAACACGCGGCTGCTCTCGGCCGAGCAACTGCTGGACGCCATCTGCCGCGTGACCGGCGTGGCCGAGAAATTCGCCGGACTGCCTTCCGGCACGCGGGCCACGCAGTTGCCCAGCCCCGACGTGGACATCGAATTCCTGAAGGTCTTCGGCCAGCCGGCGCGCGAGACGGCCTGCGCGTGCGAGCGATCGAGCGATTCGAACCTCTCGCAAGCGCTGCAGATGATCAACGGCCCGCTGGTCCACGGCAAGGTGCGCGACGAGAACAATCGCTTGCGCGCCCAGGCCACTGCCGGTAAAACCGACGAGCAGATCGTCGACGAGCTATACCTGGCGGCCCTCTGTCGCCACGCCAGCGAGGCCGAGATGGCCACCGCCACCGCGCACATCGCCAACGCCGGCGATCGCATGCGCGGGTTGGAAGACGTGTGTTGGGCGCTGCTCAATGCCAACGAGTTTTTGTTCCAACATTAACGGAGCGATCGTAGTGTCCCACTCTCGCATTCTGAACGTGGCACTGGTTGGCCTGTTGCTGACGGCACACGCCGCCGGCGCGCTCGGCCAGGACGCTCCCGCGCCGGTGAGCTTCACCAAGGACGTCGCCCCGATCTTCTTGAAGCATTGCGCCGCCTGTCACGGTCCGCCGGAAGTCAACGGCGGCTATCAGGTCACCACGTACGCTTTGCTGATGAAGCCGGGCGAGACGGAATTGCCCGCCATCACGGCCGGTTCGCCCGACGAGAGCGAAGTGTTCAACCTGATCTCGATGGACGATGCCGATCTGCGGATGCCCAAGGAGGCCGATCCGTTGACGGCCGAGCAAGTCGGCGTCATCAAGCGATGGATTGACGAGGGAGCAAAGTTCGACGGCGAAGATGCCAACGCCGCGTTGGCTTCGATCGTGCCCACCACGACGCAGCCGGATCCGCCCCAGGCGTATCGCCGGCCCGTGCCGACCACGGCGCTCGCTTTCAGTCCGGACGGCAGCGAAGTGGCGGCCAGCGGCTATCACGAAGTGACGATCTGGAACGCGGCCGACGGCCAGCTCGCACGGCGCATCAAGAACGTGGCCCAGCGGGTCTACTCGGTGGCGTACAACGCAGACGGCTCGCTGCTGGCGGTCGCCGGCGGTGTGCCGGGCCAACTGGGCGAAGTGAAACTGTTCAATCCGGTCGATGGAACGCTCGTCAAGGAGTTTCCGCCGGCGGCCGACGTCGTATACCGCGCCGTATTCAATCCGGCCGGAACCAAATTAGCGACCGGAGGCGCCGACCGCGCGATTCGCATCTACGACGTTGCCAGCGGCAACGAGGAAGTGCTGATCGAAGACCATGCCGATTGGGTCGTGGGTCTGGCCTGGAGTCCCGATGGCGCAAAGCTGGCCTCCGCCAGCCGCGATAAAACTTCCAAGCTGTTCAACGCCGCCAATGGTGAGTCGCTGGTGACCTACTCCGGCCATGGCGAGGCGGTGTTCGACGTCGGCTTTTCGGGCGACGCGGCGCTGGCCTTCTCGGCCGGCGCGGACAAGAAAGTACATGCCTGGAATCCGGAAGACGCCGCCAAGAAGGGCGAATACGGCGGCTTCGGCCGCGACGTGCTGGCGCTCGCCACCGCGGACGACAAGATTCTCAGTTGCTCGGCCGACAACACCGTGCGGCAACATCGCGTCGAAGGCTTCAAGGAATTCAAGAAGTACGAAGGCCTCACCGACGCGGCATACGCCATCGCCTTTCATCCGGCCAGCGGCCGCGTGGCTGCGGGCAGCTTCGCCGGCGAAATCCGCATCTGGAACGCCGAAGACGGCGCGACGATAACGACGTTCATCGCCGCGCCCGGATATAGCGCCGAAGTCGCGGCCAAGTGACGGCTCACCAGTCGCCCACGCTGCCATCGGCGTAGAACTCGCGGAGCACGGTTTCCTGCTCGAACGGGTGCTTCTTCACTTCGGCTTCGTCGATCTCGATGCCGAGACCCGGCCGCGCGTTGGGCCGCACGATGCGTCCTTTGGGTTCGACCGTGAATCCCTCGCTCACCACGTCGTGCCGCCAGGGCACGTCGAGATGCACGGCCTCGCAAATCACGTAGCTGGGCGTGGCGAAGCCGAACTCCAGCGAAGCGGCCGTGCTCACCGGACCTTGCGGATTGTGCGGCGCCATGGCCGCGCGGTGTACCTCCGCCAGCGCCGCGATGCGCCGCGCTTCGCTCAACCCGCCGCAGTGCGTGATGTCGGGCTGAATCACGCTGCATCCGCCCGCCGACAGCAAGTCGTGAAACGCCCGCGCGCCGACCAGCCGCTCGCCGGTGGCAATCGGCGTGGCAACGGCACGCTGGATCTCGGCCAGGCCCGCGACGTTTTCCGGCCAGCAGGGTTCCTCGAACCAATAGAGCCCAAACGGCTCGAGCGCTTTGGCCATCAGCAGGCCCATGCGGGGCGACGGCCGTGCGTGGCAGTCGACCATGATGTCGATGCCCTCGCCCACCGCCTCGCGCATGGCGCGCACGCAGGCTTCCGCATAACGCACCGGACGCATGCCTTCGATCGGCATGGTGGGCGGCACCGCCATCGACTTGAACGCCGTGAAGCCGTCGGCCACGGCCCGTTGGGCTAACTCGGCGAAGCGGCCGGCGTCGGCGGGGCTGACCGTGTAAAAGTCTTCCATCCGACCGCCGCCCAAGTGGCAATAGGTGCGGACGTAGTCGCGCTCCGGCCCGCCCCACAACTTGTGGCAGGGCACTCCGTGCAACTTGCCCGCAATGTCCCACAAAGCAATGTCGATGCCGCTGATGGCCGTCCCGCGGACGATGCCGTTGCCGTGCCAGAAGTGCTGGCGATACATCATCTGCCACAAGTGCTCGATGCGCGTGGGATCCTCTCCCACGACCAGCGTGGCCAGGTCTTCGATCGCCCCGATAACCGCCCGGGTGTGCCATTCGAGCGTGGCTTCTCCCCAGCCCCACAAGCCCGGCTGATCGGTCTGCACCTTGACGAACACCCAGTTGCGCATCCGCGCGTGGCAGACGTGCGTCTCGATTTTGGTGATTTTCATGCGTGGTTTTTCGCGGAAGATACGGCGGGCAGCCAAGACGTGCCCTAGTTCTACGAAAAGTGGTCAGGGCCGCAAGTCTGGCGCTCGTCGCACTTGCGTGAATGCGCTGACGGAGTGCACTTGCCGCGCGCCGGTGATGGGACGGGGCGCAAGTCGTTCTGGTGCCGAACGGCCCTCAAGCGGTAGAATGGTACGGCGAGCCATACGCTCGATATCCGGCGGCACATTCAGGGGTTTCATGGCCTGGAATCGAAAAATCACGGCACTGCTGCTCTTGGTCGGACTGGCCGCGGCCGGCTACCTGCTTCGATCGTTCGTGCCCAACGTGCTGGCCGAATACCAGCAGGCGGCCAGTTTTCATCCGGCCTGGGGCTACGTCTATCTGGGCGTGGTTGCCGTCAGCGGGGCGGCCTTTGTCGCGCTGATCCTGTGGGCCGTCTGGGCGCTGTGGTCCAACACGCGCTCCAAAGATCGCCGCCGTGCGTCGGCCCGGCTGACGCCTGGAAAAATGTCGGCCCGCCAGCGTCGCGAGGAGATCGAATCTCAGTTCGACGAGAGCCAGGCGCTGGCCGACGACGCCGAATTGCCCGCCGAAATGCGCGAGCCGATCCGCCGCTCGCTCGAACAGCTCAAAACGAAGCTCGACAAGCAGCGGCTGGAGATCGTGGCCTTCGGCACGGTTTCCAGCGGCAAGTCGGCGCTGCTCAATGCACTGGCCGGCCGCGACGTCTTTCGCAGCGAAGTGCGCGGCGGCACGACCATCGCCCGCAACGAAATTCCCTGGCCCGGCGCCGACCAGGTGATCCTGGTCGATACGCCGGGCCTGGCCGAGATCCACGGCGCCGATCGCGAAGAACTGGCCAAGCGCGCCGCGCGCGACGCCGATCTCGTGCTGTTTGTCACGGACGGTCCGCTCAAGGAATTCGAACATCGCTTCATCGAGCACCTGGCCGCCATGGAGAAGCCCGTGCTGGTGTGCCTGAACAAGGAAGACTGGTTCCAGCCCGAGGACCGCGACCGGCTGCTGGCGCAAATCGCCGGCCACTTGAGCGGGCTGGTGCCGCCGGAGAACATCGTGGCGCTGCGCGCCCAGCCGGCGGCCCGCGCGCGCACGCGGGTCGTGCCCGATGGCACGCCTTGCGACGAGTCGGTCGAGGTCGAGCCCGACATCCGCGCGCTGGCCGACCGCATGCGCGCCATCGTCAAGCGCGACGGGCGCGATCTGTTGCTGGCCAACCTGCTGTTGCAATCGCGCGGGCTGGTGGCCGAGGCCAAGGCGCAGCTTCAGACCGAACTGGACAAGCAGGCCCGCGAGATCGTCGACCGCTCGATGTGGCAGGCCGGCGCCGCCGCGGCGCTCAGCCCGCTGCCGGTGATCGACGTCATTGCCGGCGCCGGCATCACCTCGAACATGGTGCTGCAACTGGCGCGCGTCTACAAACAGAAAATCGATCTCGACACCATCGGCCGGCTGCTGGCGGAAATGGGCAAGCAATTGCTCAGCGTCGCCGGCGCCAACGTCGCGGCCCCCGCCGCCGGCACGGCCATCGCCTCGCTGCTCAAATCGGTCCCCGGCGTGGGCACCATCACCGGCGGCGTCCTGCAGGGGCTGGTGCAGGTGCTGGTCACGCGCTGGATCGGCGGCGTGTTCATCGTTTACTTCAAGCGCGAAATGCAAGACTCGGCCACCGACTGGGCCAGCCTGGCACGCGAACAGTGGAAGCAAGTCACGCGGCCCGAAGAACTGGCCCGGCTGGTCACCACCGGCTTGTCGCGGTTAGGAGCCCGTAAATGACCGGCGCGCGGGACGACTTTTCCTTTGAGCCCTCGTTTGGCGACGATCCGCACGCCGCGCAATACGGCGACGCGCTGGCCAGCCTGCGCCACGCCATCGAAGCATTCGACGGCTGCACCGATCAGGAAAAGGCGGCGCTGGTGAGCGAGTTGGCCAAGCTGGAATCCATGTCGCGCAAGCTGGAGGAGGGGCGCGTCGAGATCGTCGTGTTCGGCGAGATCGACACCGGCAAAAGCGCGCTCATCAACGCGCTGGTCGGGCAGAACGTGGCCGAGGTCGACGTCCGCGGCGGCTGGACCAAGGAGGTGTGGAGCGCCACGTGGAACGGCTGCGGCTATATCGTGCCCGGCTTCATGCAGTCGCAAGTCGTGCTGCTCGACACGCCCGGCATCAACGAGGTGGACGGACAGGCCCGCGCCGACATGGCCCACGAGGCGGCCAGCCGCGCCGACCTGATCCTGTTCGTCACCGATTCCGACTTGAACCAGACCGAGCACACCGCACTGGCCTGGCTGGCCGAGAGCCACAAGCCGATCATCCTGGTGCTCAACAAGATCGACAACTACACGCAACCGCAGCGCGAGCAACTGAAGCAGGCGCTTGCCGACGACCGCATGCGCGGGCTGATCGAGCCGGACGACGTCGTGTTCACCGCCGCCGATCCCCTGCCCCGCGAGTACATCATCGAGGGGACCGACGGCAGCCAGCGCCGCGAGATTCGCAAGCCGCCCGTGCAGATCGAAGACCTCAAGGCCCGCATCCTGGAGGTGCTCTATCGAGACGGCAAGGCGCTATTGGCGCTCAACGCCGCCATGTACGCCGCCGACAAGAGCGATCGCATCGCCGCTCTCAAGGTGCGGATGCGCGACGAACGCGCCAACGCCATCATCTGGAGCTACGCGGCCATGAAGTCCATCGGCGTGGCGCTCAATCCCGTGCCCGCCGCCGACGTGCTGGGCGGCAGCGCCGTCGACGTGACCATGGTCGTCACGCTGGCCCACGTCTACGGCATCCCGCTCACCTGGATGAACGCGCGCAAGCTGATCGAGTCGATCCTCAAGGCGGCCGGCTGGGTGGTGCTGTTCGAGATGGCCACGCACGCCGCGGCCGGGCTGTTCAAGGGACTGACGCTCGGAGCGGGCATGGCGCTGACCGCGCTGCCGCAAGGCGCGGCGGCCGGCTACGGCTCGTTCATCGTCGGCCAGGCGGCCAAGTACTACTTCGAGCACGGCGCCAGTTGGGGCGACGACAGCCCCAAGACCATCGTCAAGCGCATCCTCGAAGCCACCGACAAGCAATCCGTCCTCGAGCGCCTCAAAAAAGAAATCAACGCCAAAATCAACGTCAACCCCCACGCCAAAACTCCCCGGTGAGGAGGCTGGCCGCCGATTTCGCAAGAAGTCAGAGCGTAGTAGATCGTTGCGCGCTGAACTCTTGCAACTCCTCCAACGCAGCGTTGCAAGTTCTGGCAACGTCAGGCCGTGCGCGGATTAATAGCGGGGCACGCTCGGATCGATGGCTTGCGACCAGCGGTCGATGCCGCCGGCCATGCTTTGGGCTTTGGCGAAGCCCTGCTCGCGCAGCCAGTGAACCACGCGCAGGCTGCGGACGCCGTGATGGCAGTGTACCGCGATCTCCGTCTCGCGCAGGTGCTGCAACTCGCCGGCGAGCACTTCGAGCTGGCTCATGGGTATCAGCCGCGCGCCGGCGATACGCGCCGTGGCGTGCTCGTCCGGTTCGCGGCAATCGATCAGCACCAGGCCGTCGGACGCGTCGAGCCGGGCTCGCACCACTTCACACTCGATCTCCAGCGCCAGTTCGCAGCTCATGATGGTTCAATGGTACAGGTTCGCGGCGTTTCCGATTCACACCTGACGCCGCACATGCCGGTAAAGAAACAGGCTGCTCCGGCAAACGCCGGAGCAGCCTGATCGGAATTGCAATCCCAGCGACCGCACGCTACTCGAGCGCCGGATCGTTGGAGTTTTCGCGACCGGCGCGCGTGTAAATCCACATATAAAGCTTCGGATCGATCTGATCGGTCAAGGCCGAGACGTGGGCATCACCCCAAGAGTGCAACACGACACCGCCGCTGTGATCGCTGCTGGGGCCCCATTCCCAGGGAGTTGCTCCGCCCGAGACCCAAAACCCAGGGTTGTTAGCGAAGTTCGGGGCCAAGGCACAATACGTCTGGTTCGGATCGACCCTGGGGCCATAGTTCATGGCGTGCTCGCCATTGACGCCCGTGGGCCATTGCCAGAAATTGGTCATGATGTTCGTGTTCAATTGCGTCAACGGTATCTTCTGCGGCTGGGCTGCTGCCGTCGGAGACGAGGTCATGTTGTTGATGTTGCCATTTCTTCCCAGGGGAACCGCGGTCACCCACGAGGTCGTTCCATCATACCAGGACGAGAAGATTTGCTCCTTCGACTCGGCCACCGTGACAGTCTTGGACGTGCCGTCAACGATCGAGCGAATGCTGACACCACCCTGACCCAACTGGTTCATATCCTGAGGCGGTATCAGCACGCCATTGGGAAGCTCGGCAAACTGGGTGGCAGAGAACCCATCCGGGTTCACCATGCACCCGAAGTGCGTGGCCGCGGTCGCCTTATAGTTGGTAACCACCACGCGCCAGGGTTGAGGCGGCTGAGGGTTTGTGGGAGGGTCGACCTGCTGCGTGCTGGAGTAAGGATTGTAACCCTCATAGTTCGATGCCGCGTCGCCCGCGAAGCTGGGACAGCGAACCTGGTCGAGCTCCGCGGTGGAGAAATGACGCCACCAGGGCGCGTTGGCGTTGTTGCCGCCGGCTCGGTAACGCAGACCGGGCCCCGCCGCGGTACCGCCAGCCTGGCCACCCCGCATGGCAAATGCCGGGAAGTTGAACTTGTTGGATACCGCAGACATGTTCTGGTACATCACGTTCTCTTCCAAGAACGGCAGTATCCGCACAAACCAGCTATAGCCGGCCGGGTTGTTCGTCGCACTGTCGATCGCATTGCCGGGGCGATTGTTGGTGACATGCGAAGGATACGGTTCTTCGCCGCCAGCGGCGTTCGAAATACCATAATTGGGGCCCGGGGTGTTCTGCACCCCGTTGTTGGTGCTCGGATTACACCACGTCAGCAGCGGAAAGCGCTTGAACGTGTCGTGGTGATTCTGCAGCGCCAGTCCAATCTGCTTCAGCTTGTTCGTACACGAGTTGCGGCGGGCCGCTTCGCGCGCCGCCTGGATCGCCGGTAGCAGCAAGGCTACCAACACGCCGATGATGGCAATCACCACCAGCAGCTCGACGAGGGTGAACCCTCGTGATCTCGATTTGGTGACCATGTGTCACCTCCTTGAAACAGGGAAACGGATGAAGAAAATGATGCACGCCTCTTCCTGGGGGGAACGTTGCAAGTGCAACACCCCAGAGTAGATGGGTGTAATGTAACGGGTGCTGAAATCGCTGTCAAACATGAAGTTCCGCCTTTTCGGCTTTTGCGCGACGCTGCAATCGGCCGCCCACGCGCTGGCAGCCTGTTGAAGAATCCAACAGGCTAGACCCAGTTCCCCCAGGGTCCAGGGGTAGGCGACTCATCCATGCAGCCTTATAGTAGCCATTTGTTCACCGCGGCGCGATCCGCCCAGACCCATGAATGCCAGACCCTTGAATGCCAGAGCCATGACTGGCGATGGGCGGCCCCCAGGATGGCTTCTCCAGCACAAGCGGCCGCCCGAACAAAAGGCAGTCAGCCGTGCCCAAGGCGCACCACATGCACGCAACGACGATCGTCGCCGCAGCGGCCGCGGCCGGTAAGACCGGCTGGCTGTTGCAGCGCTATCGCGCCGCGTTGGCTGCCGGGCCGCCGGGCGTGGCCT
>JBGSYQ010000500.1:0-4491 GCA_041750795.1 Pirellulales bacterium
AGCCGGCTGCGGATGCCGAGCCGGCTGCGGCCGACGAGCCGGCTGCGGCCGACGAGAAGCCGGCCGAGCTGCGCTATGAGCCGCTGGACAAAGTGCGCGATCAGATTCGCGATAGCCTGGCCGGCCAGAAGGCGGCCGAGCGCATTGGCGAGATCTTCGACGAGCTGCAATCGGAAATGCGCCGCTATGCGGACCAGGTCGATATCTACACCACGCGCGAAGCGTCGGACACGACGGCGCGGGCGCCCGAGCCGTTCCCGTTTGCCGAGCTGGCCAAGAAATTTGGAATCGACGCGGCGGAAGTGCCGCTACTGACGGCCACGGAAGTTTCCAGCGAGGAGTTGGGGAAGGTGGCGCGGATCGTGGCGGATCGGCGCTCGCAAATTGGCTTTCGCCGCGAGACTTTCCCGGAGTTTGCCTTCAGCCAAAGCCTGCCCACCTATAAAGCGACGGTCGTCAACGACGACGAAGGGAACGGCTTTTTGTTCTGGAAGACGCAGGAGCAGGCGGCGTACGTGCCCAAGTTCGCTCAGGTGCGCGACAAGGTGCTGGCGGCCTGGAAGATGATCGAGGCTCGGCCACTGGCACGCCAGCGCGCCGAAGAACTGGCGAAGCAGGCCGACGCGGCGAACAAGCCGCTGGCGGAAGTCTTTGCCGATCAGCCCGGGTTGAAAGTGCTGGAAACCGGAACCTTCAGTTGGCTGACGCGCGGCAACGTGCCCGAAAACCCCATGGGCGGGCCGGTGCGGATCAGCGAGATCGAAGGGCTGGAGCACCTCGGCAACGGCTTTATGGAAGCCGTGTTCTCCCTGCCGGCGGGCACTGCGGGCGTGGCCGCCAACGAGCCGCAAGATACGTATTACGTCGTGCGCGTGAGCGAATTCGAGCCCGAGCTCGAGCAGCTTCGCGATCAGTTCGCCAAGGAACGCCCGCAAACGTACATGACGGTCGCCCAGTCCGACCGCTACCAGATGTACACGACCTGGGTGGATAATCTGGTCAAGGAAGCGCGCGTCCACTGGGTGCGCCGCCCCGATCTGGCCCGCAGCGAAGTCGACGAAGACGAGCTTTAGCAGTTCGTTACAATAAGCCATCGTGGCTTATTTCAACATGCGCCAAGTGCTGAGCACCGCCTGAGCTCCAGCCTCTACCGCCTTCCGCCTGACTAGCTCCTCCGCGGCTTCATCATCACGCAGCCCAAGGGGGGCAGGGTGATGGGGATGGAGAAGGGTCGGCCGTCCCAGGGCAATTCTTCGGCCATGGCGCCCATGGCGTTGCCCAGGTTGCTGCCGCCGTAGTAGACCGAATCGCTGTTGAGCACTTCCTCGTACCAGCACATTTCGGGCACGCCCAGACGATGGGTCAGGCGCGGCACCGGCGTGAAGTTGCAGGCGATCAGCAGAAAGTCGTTGGGATCCTTGGCGCGGCGCAACCAGGCCAGCGTGCTCTGCTCATAGTTGTGGCAGTCGACCCACTCGAAGCCGGCGGCGTCGAAGTCGACCTGGTGCAATGCCGGTTCGCGGCGGTACAGGCTGTTCAAGTCGGTGACGAACTTGAGCAGCGTCTGGTGGCTGGACCACTGCAGCAGGTCCCATTGCAGGCTGACGTCGTAGTTCCACTCGTTCCACTGGCCGAACTCGCTACCCATGAACTGCAACTTCTTGCCGGGATGCCCGAACATATAGCCGTATAACAGCCGCAGATTGGCGAACTTCTGCCACAGATCGCCGGGCACCTGGTCCAGCAGCGAGCCTTTGCCGTGTACCACCTCGTCGTGCGAGAACGGCAGCGTGAAGTTTTCGGTAAAGGCGTAGATCAGGCTGAACGTCAGCTCGTCGTGGTGATACTTGCGGTGAATCGGCTCGTGGTGGATGTAGCGCAGCGTGTCGTTCATCCAGCCCATGTTCCACTTCAAGCTGAATCCCAATCCGCCCAAATACGTCGGCCGCGACACGCCGGTAAAGGCCGTCGACTCTTCGGCCACGGTGAGCGTGCCGGGATATTGCAGGTGAACCTGCTCGTTGAATTCCTTAAGGAAGGAGATCGCCTTCAGGTTTTCGCGCCCGCCGAACTCGTTGGGAATCCACTCGCCGGCGTTGCGGCTGTAGTCCAGATAGATCAGCGAGGCGACGGCGTCGACGCGCAGGCCGTCGATGTGGTACTTGTCGAGCCAGAACAGCGCGTTGGAGACGAGGAAGTTGCGGACCTCGTCGCGCCCATAGTTGAAGATCAGCGTGCCCCAGTCGGGATGCTCGCCCTGCCGCGGATCGGCATGCTCGTACAGGTGCGTGCCGTCGAACATCCGCAGCCCGTGGGCGTCTCGCGGAAAATGGGCCGGCACCCAGTCGATCAGCACGCCAATGCCGTTTTGATGGCAATGGTCGACGAAATACATGAAATCTTCGGGGCTGCCGTAACGGCTGGTCGCCGCGAAGTAGCCAACCGTCTGGTAACCCCAACTGCCGGAGAACGGGTGCTCGCTGACGGGCATCAGCTCCAGGTGCGTGTAGCCGATCTCCTTGCAATAGTCGACCAGTTGATGCGCCAGCTCGCGATAGGTCAGCCAGCGCGTCGGATCGTCGCCGGGGCGCCGCCAACTGCCCAAGTGGACCTCATAGATCGACATGGGCGCGTCGAGCCCGTTGTGCTGCTGGCGATGGGCGATCCATTCGGCGTCGCGCCAGATGTAGCGATCCAGATCGGCCACCTTGGAGGCGGTGCGCGGCGGCAGCTCGGCCGCGAAGCCATACGGATCGGCCTTCTCGAACGACTCGTCGTTGTGGCGGATTTGGTATTTGTAGATCGCGCCCGAACCGATGCCGGGCACGAACAGCTCCCAGATGCCGCTGGGAATGTGCTTTCGCAAAGGATGGCGGCGGCGATCCCAGTCGTTGAAGTCTCCGATGACGCTGACGCCCGAGGCATTGGGGGCCCAGACGGCGAAGTTCACTCCTTCGACTCCGTCGATGACGCGCAACTGCGCTCCGAGCTTTTGATAGCTGGTCCAATGCTTGCCCTCGCCCAGCAGGTACAAGTCGAACTCGGACAGCAGGGGCGGAAAGGCGTACGGATCGTGCATGGTCTTCTCGCCGCCGCGCTGATCGGCAACGCGCAACTGGTAACGACTTTGTTGTTCGACGTTCATCGAGCAAATGGCCTCGTAGAATCCGGCCGGATGGATGCACCGCATCGGCTGCGGACGATCGTGCCCGGCCTCGACCACCCAGGCTTGCGCCGAGCCGGGCAAAAAGGCACGCACGGCCGTCGCGCGTCGCCCGGCCGCAACCACCGGGTGAGGACCCAACAACTCAAACGGGTTCTCGTAGCGGCCATCCAACAGCAGGCCAATCTTCTCCAGTTCCACCGTGGTGCGAGTCGTCATGGCCTACCTTAGTGATTGTGGGATCCAGAGGGTTGAGAGTCCAGGCGCAAAGTCGCGATTCGGGGCGGAAGAAACGCGGCAAGTCCAAGCGCCACAGGCTATTGCAGCCAGGGCAGCGGCAATAATCGCGTGCCGCATTGAGCGCTCCATAACTTGAGTGAGCGCAGGTGGTCGTCGCACCACCGCTGGCAGGCGACCAGCCGTCGCTTCGTGCGGCCCCGGTCCGACACGTGGCGGCGGTCGAGTTTCTTGGCGCTGGTGCGGCAATCGGCGTGGTCCATTTCGTTGGCCGCGAGATGCGGCGGATCAAATCGCCAGGTGCGGCAATCGAGCTGGTGGAAGCGCAAGGCGCTGTCCACTCGTTGCCACAGGTCGCGATTCTTCACGGGTACCATTTCACCGTAATGCTCCCAGCGCCAGCCGTTGACGCGCCACTCGGCCAGACCGTAGTTCAATCCACGGTTGACGTACCGGCTGGGCGTCACCAGCGTCACTCGAGAGGGCTGCGCCAAGGCTTCGAGCCCGCGCACCACCGCCAACAATTCGAGCCGCTCACCGCGGGCATCCGGCTCGGCGTCGGCCGCTTCGAACTGCTCCGTGCCGTCAATCAACTGGAGGACGAAACGCCACTGGCCCTGCTGGCTCTTCCGGCAGGATTCGGAAAAGAGCAGGTAATGAGGCTTGGCTACGTTCATAGGGGAGGACTCAGGATTTGCTACGAAGCGCCAAACGGATGAACCAAGGTCGTGCAATGCCGTCGCCTAGCAGCGACCGTGCGATGGACTTCGATCGCCACGGCCTCGCCGAACAACGTCGCCCGACCGGCTCACTCACCGTTTCACTCGACTCACAGTTGTCCGGACCCACGGGAGCGCTTGCCCGAACAGATTCACATATCGACAGGGCTTTCGCAGATTCTCCAAGTCTCCCAAGGAAAGGCAGGAAATGACGCGAGAACAGGTTATGACCCCGCGCGGGGCGTGCTGGGTGGCCGGCTCGTCGCGCTGGAAGCGCTGCTAGACCGCGCTGCGGAGCGTGACGACGTTGGGCCGGCGGGCGGCTAGTTCGCGGACCAGGCGGTGCCAATTGACGACCGAGCCGGGCGTCAG
>JBGSYQ010000501.1:0-8693 GCA_041750795.1 Pirellulales bacterium
AGCCGGAGAAGCCGCGGATCACGGTGCCGCCGATGCCGGCCAAGCCCGACTACGCCAAGCCCAAGGCGCCCGCCGCCGAGGGGCAGGCGGGGCGCCGCGGTTTCTTGATCGGCATGTTGCTGGGCACGCTGTTTGGAGCCGGTTGGACGGCCACGTCGGTGACCTTCGGCTTGTGGGGCCTGGGCATGGCGCGGTTTATGTTCCCGAACGTGCTGACCGAGCCGCCGAGCAAATTCAAAGTGGGCTTTCCCAGCGATTTCGCGCCCGGCCAGGTGGAATCGAAGTTCATTCCGCAGTACGGCGTGTGGGTGGCGAACTACGAGTACAACGGCCAGCCGCAGATTTACGCATTGCGGTCGGTGTGTACGCACCTGGGCTGCACGCCGAACTGGCTTGAAGGCGAGCAGAAGTTCAAGTGCCCATGCCACGGCAGCGGCTTTTACAAAGACGGCATCAATTTCGAGGGACCGGCCCCGCGTCCCTTGGAGCGCTTCGCGATCCGTCTGGCGGATGACGGGCAGTTGGAAATCGACAAGAGCAAGATCTTTCAGGAAGAAATCGGCCAGTGGAGCGACCCTGCTTCGTACGTCGCGGTGTAAGCCCGGGCGATTGCCGTCGTCGGACCGTGTCTTGCTGCGCCGTCATCGAAGCAAACGCGTGCCGCGTGCGAACAGGCGCGTGTGTGTCGCCGCGTCCGGCAGTGCCGCGTTCGGCAGCGCCGCCTGGCGTGCGGGCGGCGTGTCGTCCTCGGTCTGATTGAAGTGGCGGATGCATTCTCATTCCTCTCACGAGCGCTAGAAAGCGAACGATGTCCATTGGCGAGATGATTCGCGAGTCGCAGGTCTGGAAGAGCATCTTCCGGCATCCCATGCCCCAGGATCGCCGCAATCGCATTGTGGTGATGCTGACCAACTTCTTCCTGCACTTGCACCCCGTCTCGATCAAGAAGCAGGGCATCGCGCTGTCGTACACCTGGTGCATGGGGGGCGTGACGTTCTTCCTGTTCCTGGTCGAGACGGTGACCGGCGTGCTGTTGATGTTCTATTACCGGCCGACGATCGAGTGGGCGTACAACGACATCCTGGCACTGCGCGACGTGACGTCGCTGGGCGTGCTGCGCGAGTTGCACCGCTGGGGCGCGCATGCCATGGTGATCACCGTTTGGTTGCACATGTACCGCGTGTTCCTCACCGGCAGCTACAAGCCGCCGCGAGAGTTCAACTGGGTGATCGGCGTCATCCTGCTGCTGTTGACGCTGTTGCTCTCGTTCACCGGCTACCTGCTGCCGTGGGACCAGTTGGCCATCTGGGCCATCACGGTCGGTTCGAACATGGCGCGGGCCACGCCGATTTTGGGGCACGAGGGTCCGGGGCAGCAGCTGCTGAACATCCAGGGCATCGACATGATTACCAACGCTTCCGATGCGCGGTTCGCCCTGTTGGGTGCGCGCTTCGTGGGCGAAGAGACGTTGAACCGGTTTTATATTTTGCACTGCATCGCCATTCCCTTGGCGGTAGCGTTGTTGCTGGCCATTCACTTTTGGCGCGTCCGCAAGGACGGCGGCATTAGCGGGCCTTTGTGACGTGCGGCGAGGCCTTGTCGCGGCGCCGCCGTTTAGGGGGCCGCGATTCGGGGCCGGCCGGTTGGAGCCGGCCGAGTTTACCACCATCAGATCATTCGGGCGGCTGAATAAGCGACATCCCCCATGCACGGTTCTCACGCGGATTTTATCGCCGGCATTGCTCCGTTCCTCGGCGGCTATTATTTGTCGCTGGCCGCCATGAATGCGGTCATGGCCTTTTACCTGTGGCACTATCGCAACCGCGTCGGCGAGGCCCTGTTCTGGACCGCCGCCAGCTTTGTGCTGGTGGGAATTGCCTCGGCGGCCATGGGGGGCAGCCCGCTCGGTTTTCCCGAGGGGTTCCGCAACGCCGTCGACGAGGCGACCGGGCCGGTCATCTATAGCGTTGGCACCACCGCGCTTTTGGTGGCGGCGTACCTTGCGCGGCGCTTCCTGGTGCGGCCGATGGTCGGCTGGTCGATGTTGAACCTTTCGCTGTTGATCATGGGCCTCTCGATGGCCAACTCGAATTTTGCCGCCATCGTCACCAAGCCGGACAACGTGCCCATCGTGGGGCTGGTGTTCCTGTTGGGCTTTTTCACCTGGCTGGCCACGACCAAGGCGGTGGAGAACGACGATCGCGCCAAGGAAGGATTGCCTCCCACCGAATCGCTCGACAACGAAAAGGTGCTGGTATGGCCCGACCTGGTGTACACCGAGTTGATCTGCATGATCGCGCTGACCGCGTTTCTGCTGGTGTGGGCCATCACGCTGCAGGCGCCTTTGGAAGAGCCCGCCAGCGCCGTAAAAACGCCCAATCCCTCCAAGGCGCCGTGGTACTTCCTGGGCTTGCAGGAAATGCTCGTCTACTACGATCCCTGGATGGCCGGCGTGCTGCTACCCAGCCTGATCGTCTTCGGATTGATGGCCATTCCGTTTCTCGATTTCAACAAGCAGGGCAACGGCTACTACACGATCGAGCAGCGCAAGTTCAGCTATCTCGTGTTTCAATTCGGCTTCCTGGAGATGTGGATCACGCTGATCATCCTGGGCACGTTTTTCCGCGGGCCAAACTGGAACATCTTCGGCCCGTTCGAATACTGGGATCCGCACAAGGTGCTGGCGCTGAATAACGTCGATCTGTCGCAGTATTTTTGGGTCTACGGCATGGGGCGCGGCATGCCCAAGGCGCCGCCCGGCAGCGGCACCGGCTTGGAGATCGTCTTCATCCTCTATCGCGAGTGGCTGGGCATTGCGCTGCTGCTGCTGTACTTCATCGCGTTGCCGCCGTTGATGGCGGTGACCGTTTTCCGCAGTTTCTTCCTGAAGATGGGCTTTATTCGCTTCATGCTGATGGCCAACTTGCTGCTGTTCATGGCGGCGTTGCCGTTGAAGATGGTGCTGCGCTGGACGCTGAACTTGAAATACATCGTGGCCATTCCCGAATACTTCCTGAACTTCTAGGTTTTCAACGGGGCGCACCCCGGCGCGCTTTGACACTATGCCCGCAACTGAACAAACGTGGCGCGACTCGAAGCTGTTGCACGTGGTTTTCGGCATCAGCGCGATCGCCATGCTGATTACCACGATCTGGATGCTGGCGGCCGATCACCGCCGCGAGTGGAAGGACTATCAGAAGAAGTATCAGCAGATCGAGGCCTGGACCGCGCAAGCGCGGATCAACCAGGAACAGACCACCGACTTTGAAGACAAGCTGCACGAGTTGGAGGAGCGGCTCGCCGCGGCTCGCCGCGTGGTGCCGCCGGAAGAGAGCGTCGATCGCTTCGAGGCGACCGTGAAGGAGCGCGCGGCGGAAACGGAAGCCGTGCCGCCTGACTTCTCCGGCGTCAACGACGCCTACAACGCGCTGGTCAAAGCCAGTGAAGAAGACCGCCCGCCACTGCTCGACGGTCTGAAGGACAAGCTGGGGTTGTTCATTCAGCGCGCCCGGTTCGAAGAGGACAGCCTGGCCACCGACAAGAAATTCCTGGCGGCCGACCTGGAAGTGGCCCGCAGCCAGTTCGACCTGGCCGTGGGCAACGAAGCGCCGCAGGCGAAGCTCGACGAGCTGCAAACCAAGGTTACCGAACAGCTCAACGTCGTCGCCGACGCCACGATCAGGGTGCAGAACGCCACGACCTATCGCAAGGAACTGGAGCAGATTCTGGGCGAGATGACCGCCGATGAGGTGGCCGCGCGCAAGGCGCTCGATGAGCACCTGACCAGCCTGACGCTGCTGGTCAAGGCGCGCGACGAGCGCGAGAACAGCGTGATGAAGGAAATCACGCAGCTTCCGATCATCGATGCGTTCGGCCGCCCGATCAAGATCGAGCAGGTGTGGCTGCCCAAGTTGACCATCAACTACAACTTTGGCGAGGTGGGCGACATCGCGCGGTTCGATCGCTGTGTGACCTGCCACCAGGCGATCGCGGAAACGGCGCCCGGCTCGGCCACCGAGCCGCGATACAAGGCGGAGCATCGTCTGAAGCTCACGCTGCAAACGCCCGACGAAAAGCCCGCGGCACTGGCCGAAGCGCCGGCGGATCCCCAGGAGCGTCAGGCGTACTATGCCAAGGTGTTGGAGGAGAGCTACGGACTGCAGTTGGCCTCTCGCGGCTTGTTCAATCCCGACGAGGCGTTGATCGGTGTGGTCCGCCCCGAGACGCTCGCAGCTCAGGCCGAACTGGCTAGTGGCGACGTGATCGAGTTAGTCGGTGACGCGCCGATTTTGAACAAGTCGGTCATTTATAGCGCCCTGCTCGAGACGGCACCCTGGGGCACGCCGATCACGTTGACGGTTCGCCGCGGCCTGCCGCATCCCTATGCCAGCCATCCGCGGCTCGACCTGTTCATGGGCTCGCTCAGCCCGCACAAAAAGGACACCGTCGGCTGCACCATTTGTCACGACGGGCAGGGCAGCGCCACGGCATTCAAATGGGCGTCGCACAGTCCCGACAATCCGTTTCAGGAAGCCCAGTGGAAACGCGATTACGGTTGGTTCGACAACCATCACTGGATCTATCCGATGACGCCCAACCGTCATACGGAAAGCCTGTGCTTGAAGTGCCATCACAACGTCAGCGAGCTGAAGCCGAGCGAGCGGTTCCCCGACCCGCCAGCGCCGAAGCTGGTGAAAGGGTTCGAGTTGATTCAGGATCTTGGCTGTTACGGCTGCCACGAGATCAGCGGCTTTGACGGTCCGAACAAGCGCATCGGTCCCGATCTGCGCACCGAGCCCGCCTATACGGCCGCGGCCTTGGCGCTGTTGGCCGAGGGCGGTTTGAACGATCAGCAGAAAGCCTGGGCCGAAGACCTCGTACACCAGCCCTCGAACGATCGGGCGCGCCGCTCATTGAGCGAGTCGCTGTTGTCCGCCGAGAAGATGCCGGGCGACGATCCGCAGCGCACCAAGAAGCTGGTCAAGCTGCTGGACGAGTTGGACACCCCGGGGCAACTGCGCCGCGTGGGCCCCAGCCTGCGTTACCTGGCCAGCAAGGACGACTTTAACTTCCTTTATTCGTGGGTGCGCAAACCCAGCGACTTCCGCCCCTCGACCAAGATGCCGCAATTCTTCGGCCTGGAATCGCACCTGGAAGGGGACGGGCTGGCCGAAGCGCAGAAATACGAACCGATCGAGATCCGCTCGGCCGTGGAATACCTGCTGGCCAAGAGCCAGCCGTTCGAATACACCGAGCCGCCGAAGTCAGTGACCGTCGAGGCGTCGGCCGAGCGCGGCAAGTACCTGTTCGAAGTGCGCGGTTGTCTGGCCTGCCACACGCATGCCGATTTCCCCGAGGGCAAGATGACCCAAGGGCCCGATCTGTCGCGCATCGGCGCCAAGCTGTCGCACCAGGGCAATCCCGACGGCAAGAAGTGGCTGTATACCTGGCTGCGCGATCCGATGAAGTATCACGCGCGCACGTTCATGCCCAACTTGCTGTTGGAACCGGTGGCCGATGCCGAAGGCACGCTGACCGATCCGGCGGCCGACATCACGGCCTTTTTGCTTACGTCGCAACAGGATTGGCAGCCGACGGACGTGCCGTCGCGCGAATTGACCGAAGCGGAACACCAGGCGCTGCACGACTTGGCGCTTGAGCATCTGCAAACCGCGTTTACGCGCCGCCAGGCCGAGAAGTATCTGGAAACCGGCATCCCCGAAGAGCGCCGCAGCGAGTTGAAGGGGGACGAGGTCGAATTGCTGGGCGCGATGTCGACCGACAAGCAACTGCAATACGTCGGTCGCCGCACGATCAGCAAATACGGCTGCTCGGGTTGCCACGACATTCCCGGTTTCGAGGACGCCAAACCCATCGGCACCGGCCTGGCCGATTGGGGCCGCAAGAGCGCCGACCGGCTGGCCTTCGAGCAGATCGTCGAATACATCAAGCACGGCCATGGCAAGCCGCCGCGGTGGGAGCCCGACACCGACGACGACGTGACCGACGAGCAATTGGAAATGGGCGACGTCGGCCGGTACGGCCACACCTTCGAGAACTTCCAGGATTTCGCTCCCGGCGTGGGCTATTATCTGGAGAAACTGTTTGGCCACCAGCGGCAAGGCTTCATCTGGCAAAAGCTCCGCGAGCCGCGCAGCTACGACTTCCAGAAGACGCAGAACAAGGGCTACAACGAACGCCTGCGCATGCCCGAGTTCACGGTGCTCAACGACGACCAGCGCGAGGCAATCATCACCTTCGTGCTGGGGCTGGTGGCCGAGCCGCCACCGCCGCAATACGTTTATCACGGCGACCCGCGGCGCAACGCGATCGTCGAAGGCTCGCAAGTCATCGACAAGTTCAATTGTGCCGGCTGTCACGCGTTTTCGATGGATCGATGGGAACTGGCGTACGCGCCGGACGTTTTTCCAGACGCGCCGGACATTCCGGACTTTGCCTTCCTGGAGCCCCATTTTTCGCCCGCGGCCATCGAAAAATCGCTGGCGACCGACGCGGCCGGCTTGCGGCACGCGACGCTGGTCGGAGCACCGGCGGTGGACGAGAACGGCCAGATCCTGCGCCTGGACGAAGACGGCGCGCCGATCGAAGCCGAGGATACTGAGACTCCTGCGTACTATTCGTTCATGCCGTGGGAGAACGTGCTGATCAACGGCCAGGCGCGCCAGGCCGGCATGCAAAACCTGCTGGTGCCCGAAGCGGTCATCACGAAGCGCTATCCGGCCCAAGGGGGCGAACTGCCCAAGATTGCTTACGCCGCGGTGGTGCAAGCCGAGAAGGCCGTGAATCCAGCCGCCAAGCCGGAGGAAGCACCCGGTTGGTTGCCGCCGCCGTTGGTGGGCGAGGGAGACAAAGTGCAGTCGGCGTGGCTGTACGAGTTTCTGCTCGATCCCTATCCGATTCGTCCGGCCGTGGTGCTGCGAATGCCGAAGTTCAACTTGTCGCCCAGCGACGCGACGAAGCTGGTCAACTACTTTGCCGCGGTCGACGGAGCCAACTATCCGTACAACTTCGATCCGCGCACGCTGGAATCGCACCTGGTGGCGGCCAACGAGCGGCATCCGAATCGGCTGGACGACGCCATGAAAATCGTCACCGACAACAACTATTGCATCAAGTGCCATCTGGTGGGCGACTTCGTGCCCACGGGCAGCGACCGTGCCAAAGCCCCGCAAATGGACCGCGTGTTTCGGCGGCTGCGTCCGGATTTCGTACACGATTGGGTCGCTAACCCGAAGCGCTTGCTGCCGTACACCGGTATGCCGGTGAACATTCCGCCTGACAAAGGCGTTAGCGAGGAGTTGTATAAAGGCACGCCGCTGGAGCAACTCAACGCGGTGGTTGATTTGCTGATGAACTTCGACCGTTACACCGAAAGCAAGACCTCGATCAAGAAACTCGTCAAGCCGGCGGCGCCCGCTCCGGATGCGGCGGCAGCCAACCAGACAGGCGAACCCGCGCAGTGACCAGAGCAAGCATCGCGGACCAGAGTTAGCATCGCGAACAATCCAAGCATCGCGAACAAAGTGAGAATCGCGAACAAAAGGAGAATTGCCATGAAGATTGCACATCGAATGTTCGGCGCTGCCGCGTTGCTGTTGACGGTAGCGCTGTTGTCGGGTTGTGGCGAGACGAAGTCGCCTCCGCCGGGTGCGTCGTCGACGACCGATACGCCTGAAGTCGATCTCGGCGCTTCGGAAGAGACCAAGAAGGGTCTGGCAGACGAAACGCCCGAAGAGACGGTCGAGGACGTCGACGACGCCGTGGAATCCAAGACCGCCGATGGCAACCTGGCCACGCTCACCGGCCGCATCGTCTATGGCGGAACGGCGCCCTCGTTTAAGCCCATCGAGCCGACCAAGGACGTCGAAGTGTGCGGCAAGCACACGATTCCGGACGAGGAGCTGATCGTTGGCAACGATGGCGGCATCGCCAACGCGGTCGTGATGTTGCGGACCAAGGGGGTCGAAGTCGCACCGAGCTATGGCGAGGCGCCCAAGTCGGTGGTGCTGGACAACAAGAACTGCCGCTTCGAGCCGCACGTCCAGGTCGTGCTCACGTCGCAAAACGTCGAGCTGACGAACTCCGACCCGATCGGCCACAACAGCAAGGTCGATCCGCTGCTCAACCCGGGCATCAACCCGATCCTGCCGGCCGGCGGAGAACCGGTGATCTACAAGTTCTCGGCCGAGGAGGCGCTGCCGGTCAAAGTCGGCTGCAACATTCATCCCTGGATGGGCGCCTGGCTCGTCGTGCGAAAGGATCCCTATGCCGCGGTCACCGACGCGGACGGCAAGTTCACCATCAAGGACTTGCCGGCTGGCAAGGAACTTGAGTTCGGACTGTGGCAGGAAAACTCCGGTTATCTGAAGAATGCCACCTTCAAGGGAGGCAAGGCCGACAATCGCGGCCGCTTCAAGATCAAGCTTAAGGCGGGCGACAACGACCTGGGCGACGTCAAGGTCGCGCCCAGCGTGTTCTCCAAGAAGTAGGCGCTCGCGCCGATTCCAGCGATCGAGGAAACAAGACCATGAACAAGACGATAGCCCTGATGTTGACGTTGGCAGGCGCGCTGCCGTGCCTGCTGCTGTCGGGCTGCGGGCGTTCGGCGGCCGCTGGTCCGCGTCCCAGTGCCGAGGCGGTGAAGCTGATCCGCGAGAAGCTGGCCAGCGGCG
>JBGSYQ010000502.1:0-4456 GCA_041750795.1 Pirellulales bacterium
AAGGCGGCGCAGCGGTCGCCTTGTCGAGCTCCAGCGGCGCGACCACCGCCGCCAGAGCCAGCGCCAGCACGGCGCGCAACTGCAACGGCACGGCCATCGATCCGAACATCGGCGCCACGGCCACCAGCGCGCCGATGCGCACCAGCACCAGCGAAAAGATCGCCAGCTCGCTCACATGCTGTTCGAGCAGGGAAACCATGGACGGCGCCTAAAGCGTGTGGGGAATGTTCGTAATAACTTCACGCGAGTAGTGCACCATCTCGTGTACGATCCACGGCAATGCCAGGCTGAGCACCAGCACCGTCGCCACCAGCTTCGGCACGAAGGAAACGGTTTGCTCTTGAATCTGCGTGATCGCCTGCAGCAATCCAACGATCAGCCCCACCACCAGTCCGGCCACCAGCGCCGGCGCGCCGATGGCCAGCGCCACGTTAACGGCCTCGCGTCCCATGTCGACGGCAACGTCCGGATTCATCGGCGCACGCTGGTCCTTGGCCGGGTGTCAGGAGAACGGTTGAAAGCTGTCCAACAGCATGCCCACCACCAGGTGCCAGCCGTCGACCAGCACGAACAGCAACAGCTTGAACGGCAGCGACACCATGACCGGGGGCAGCATCATCATGCCCATCGAGATCGTGATGCTGGAAACCACCAGGTCGAGCACCAGAAACGGCAGGTAGATCTGAAAGCCGATCAGAAAGGCCGTTTTAAGTTCGCTGAGCATAAAGGCCGGCAGCAGCACGGTAAGCGGCACCTCGTCATAGCTCGACGGCTCGGGCGTGTCTTCGGGCAGATACTTGTAGAACAGCCACACGTCGTCGCGATTGCCCGTGCGGTCGATCTGGGCGCTCATGAACTGCCGCACCGGCTTGACGCCGGCGTCCCAGGCCTCGGTGGCGGAGATTTCCTGGGCGGCGTAAGGCTTGATCGCGTCGGTGTACACGCGATTCCAAACCGGCGACATGATCAGCAGCGTCATGAACAGCGCGATCGAGGTCATCACCTGGTTGGGCGGAAGCTGCCCGGTGCCCAGCGCTTGCCGCAGCAGTCCCAGCACCACGGTAATCCGCACAAAGCAAGTGGTCATCAGCAGGATGGCCGGCGCCAAGCTGACCACCGCCAGCATGGCCACGACTTCCAGCGCCGAAGAGATGCCCTCGGGACTGAGCCATTTTTCCGGTCCGCCCAGAGCGGTCGGCAATTGCAAGGGATAGGCCGCGCCGCCGGTGGAAGGCTCGGCCGGCAGCAGGTTGCTCGCGCTCTCGGGCGGCAACTCCTGCGGAGGCGCGGCATCGTCGGCCGCTTGCGAATCGGCCGGTTGCTCTGGAACCGGTTGCGCGAGTGCTGCTGCTTCGGTCGTCGGCGTTTCGGCAGCAGTGCCCGCCGGCGGGCCGTCGGACGATTCTTTCGCCAGCTTACTCGCTGCGTCCAGGGCTGCTTGCGGCAGCGGAGGGGCGGCCAAGGCCGACGTGCCAACCACGCCTGAATCGTCGTCCGCGTTAAATCGCAGCGCATTGACCCGTGCGGCCTTGGCGGCGCGTTCCTGTGTAACGAACGGATTGTCGAACGGCGCGGTCGTCAAGGGACGGCGCGGCGCAATGTCGTTGGCGAATTCCTGCGCCGGTGTCGCGTGCTCGGCGATGGCAATCATGGCCAGCGCCAGCAGCCACGCACCATGGGCTGACAGTACGCGTCCTCGTCCGGCTCGTTGAGACTGTTGCCGCATGGCGTTGTTCCTAAGCACGCGACTCTCGGCCGGCGTGTTGCAGTGTTTCCAAGTGGGAAAAATCGAGCTCGCTCTCCTGGTCGCGTGGTGCGAAGGGGCGACCGCGCGGCTCAGTTGTCGGCCGGCCAAACTGTTCCAGGATTTTGTCGAAAGCAGCCCCGCCCGAACTCGGACCGCGGCAGACGATCAACAACTGCTCCACTTCGTGCGGGTCGGTGATCTCGGTCAGCGTTTGTGCGCCCCCGGGCGAAACGCACACCAGCAGCACTTTATTGGCGCAGCGCACCAGGTGAACCTGCTGCCGCCCGACCAACGGCGCGCGGCCCAGCACTTCCACCACGTCCTTGGGCAGCGAGTTGGCGCCCTGGGGCATGCCGCGACGCATCACCAGCACCACCAGCAGAAACAGCCCCAACACGATTCCCAGGCTCGCGCCGGCGGTGACCAGCGGCTGAGCCAGTCGCTGCCGCTGGGCGCCCGTCGGATCGCTCGACGGCGGCGTCAACAGCAGCGGCTTGTGCGGCGTTGCCGAAACGGCCTGAAATTCCTCCGGCGAAGTTGCTTCGACCTCGACCAGCGCGGCAGACTGGTTTGGATATTGCAAGGGCGACGCGTAGGCATGGGGCGATGGCTGCTGCGCGGAGGGCGGGGCCAGTGGTTGGGCGCCCGCCGTTTCTTCCATGAAGTAGTTGGGCGGCGCGACGGCGTCCGCGGATGGTTGTGGCGGCAGGTATCCGACGTCTGCGGCGGCTCCTCCGGCCAGCGCCGCCAGCAGCGTCGCGCCGATCAGTGCCCGACGTGCAATCGTTGTGATCCCATGGGTCTGCATCATAAGGTCACCTCGGTCCTTGCTGCCGCTTCAGGCGGCTTCGCTCTGAGCGATCAGTTCCATCACGCGCACGCAAAAATTGTCGTCCACGACGACCACTTCGCCGCGCGCGATCAATCGCCCGTTGACGACCACGTCGACCAGGTCTCCCACCAGCCGGTCGAGCGCCACGACCATCCCCGGCTGCAGGTTGACGACGTCTTCCAGCGCCATCTCGGTGCGGCCCAGCTCGATCGTGACGTCAAGCTCGACGTCGAGCACCTTGTCGAGCGAGGAACCAACCGCCGGCACGTTGTCGGCGAATTCGCGCAGCGGAAAGCTTGCCCCCGGCGGCGGGTCGTTCGCGGCACGTTCCAATGGAGTCTGCCCGACAGTTGCGGCGTCCGATTGGAAATGCGCCGGCGCGGCGCCGTGCGCGGCCGGATCGATATAGTGCTGCGGCGAGACGGCAGCCGGCTTGGATTGCGTGGACATCGTGGTTACTCCGCCGCGCGAGTGGCGACGTGAGCGCCGGCGCCGCGATCGAGAGCCTGATGAAAACGAGCGTTGTGTCGAATGACGTTCCCCGGGAGCAGATAGGCCTTGCCCAGGGAGGGATACTTGTCCCGGAAACGGCCGCCGCGATCAAGAGCAGTCGCCGCCAGGACCGGCTGATTGCTGGCGCCGGCTATGCCAGCGGTTCGCGGCGAAGCTGGCGCACCGCAGCGTCATCGAGCGCTTTGCCTGCCGAGCGGCGCTCGCCGGCCAGGTATTGTTCGTGTCGAAGCTGGCAGAGCTTCTCCAGGGCTTTGACCTCGCGGTCGGCATCGATCAGGTCCGCGCGGCGGCGGGCAACTTCGGCCTCAAGCGCAATCGCCACCTGGCAAAGGCGCTCGTGCTCGGCCTGCAAGCAGCGCTCGAAGTCGCCGGCAGCGGCCAGTTGCGCCAGGTTTATGCGCCCAGGCGCGACACCGGCGCGCAGACCGCTCTGCAACCTATCCAGCTTGCGATCGATGGCATCCCGCTCTTCCACCAGCCGCTGCCGGTCGGACACTGCCCCAGCCAGTTCGAGCTGGCAGCGCTCGCGCGTCTGACGGCGAAGCGTCTCCAGCGAGCGGAGTCGAAAGTGAAACTGCGACATGATGGTTCTTTAGGCTGCCGGCTGCCGCGCCAACGCCGCCAGGTGCATCAACCCGTTGCCGGCGCTCTCGACGTCCGATGGCTCGTCGACTCGTTGACGCAGAAACTCGTTGATCGGTTCGCGCAGATCGATGGCCCGATCGACCAGCGGATTCGATCCGCGGCGGTAGGCGCCGATCGAAATCAGGTCTTCGTGCTCGCGATACACGGCCAATAACTCTCGCACGGTCTGCGCGGCCTGCTGGTGCTGGTGGCTGGTCACGTCGCGCATCAGCCGGCTGATGCTCTCCAGGACGTCGACCGCGGGGTATTGTCCGCGAGCGGCCAGCTTGCGCGAGAGCCAGACGTGGCCGTCGAGCAGTCCGCGAACCGTGTCGCAGATCGGCTCTTGCGGGTCGTCTCCCTCGACCAGCACGGAGTAAAACGCCGTGATGCTGCCGCGTGCGGTGCGTCCGGCGCGTTCCAACAGTTTGGGCAACAAGGCGAAAACCGAAGGCGGAAAACCGCGCGTGGTCGGCGGCTCGCCCGCGGCCAGGCCGATCTCGCGCTGCGCCAAGGCCCAGCGCGTGAGCGAATCCATCACCAGCAGGACGTCTCGGCCCGACTCTCGAAACGATTCGGCGATGGCCGTGGCGGTGAGCGCCGCCTGCACGCGCACCAGCGCCGGCTCGTCGCTGGTGGCGACGACGACAACGCTGCGGGCTAATCCCTCCGTCCCGAGATCGCGCTCGATGAATTCGTTGACTTCGCGTCCCCGTTCGCCGATTAGCCCGACCACGATC
>JBGSYQ010000503.1:0-6735 GCA_041750795.1 Pirellulales bacterium
AGCAATCTCCCAGGGCATGCGACACCATCAGGCCGGCCAACTGGCCGATGCCGAGAAGCTCTATCGCCACGCGCTAGCGCTCGAACCCGACAACCCCCACGCGCTGCACCTGCTCGGCACCCTCGCCCTGCAAGCCGGACAATGCGAGACGGCCGTCGAGTTGATTCAGTCGGCCGTCCTCGTCGATCGTTTGCAGGCCGCGTTCCACGCGAATCTGGGCGAAGCCTATCGGCAATTGCACAAGACTTCCGAGGCTCTCGAGTGCTATCGAACGGCCCTCAAGCTTCAGCCCGATCTGGTACACGCGCTGGCCATGGTTGGCGCTTTGCAGTACGAGCAAGGCCACCTGGTCGAGGCGGCCACGGCACTTCGCGAAGTATTGAAGCTCCGGCCCGAGGACGCCGTTGCTCGCACTCGACTCGGGCACGTGTTGCGGGATCAACGGCAGTGGACCGACGCCGAAATCTGTTATCGCCGCGTGTTGCGCAGCGAGCCGGGCTCGCCGGACGCGCACTTCAGCCTGGCCTGCGTACTGCAAGCGCAGGGCAAACTCGACGAGGCAGTGGCAAGTTACGAGGCGGCCATCGCGCTCGACCCACGCCATGCTGACGCGCATACGAATCTGGGCGTGTTGCTGCAGGATCAGCAGGCCCACGATCGCGCGACGGAGCACTTTCGCGCAGCGGTCGAAGCAGCGTCCCAGCAACCCGCGACGCATACCAACCTGGGAACGAACTATCAGGCGTGCGATCGGCTAGCCGAGGCCGAATCGTGTTATCGCACGGCCGTGGCGCTCGACGCGAACTATGCCCCGGCACACAGCGCGTTGGGATCGCTGTTGCTGCGGCAGGGGCAATTGGAGGCCGCATTGGCGAGCTTCGACGAGGCGGTTCGACTCGAACCGAGCGCCGTACACCATCTTCACCGCGCGGCCGCGTTGCAAGCGCAGCGCAGGCTGGATCAGGCCCGCGTCTCGCTGCAAGAGGTACTTCGCCTTGAGCCAAGCAACGTCGACGCGCACGCCAATTTGGGAGTGTTGTGCAACGAGCAAGGCCAGCGTGACGAGGCCATTGCCCATTGCCGCCGCGCGATCGAAATCGATCCCGAGGCGGCCCTGCCGCACAACACGATTGCCGTGGCGCTGATGGCGCTGGGGCAAATGGACGAGGCCATACGCTTCGCGCGCCGCGCGTCGGCGCTCAGCCCCGCCGCGTCGCCGCACCACAGCAATTTGCTGTACATGCTGAACTATCACCCGGGTTTCAAGTCCGCAGAGATTTTCGACGAGCATCGGCGCTGGGCGTCGACGTATGCTGATCCGATTACGGCACAAGCGGCTGCGCACGCGAACGATCGCTCGCCGGAACGGCGATTGCGGATCGGATACGTCTCGGCGCATTTCATCGAGCATGCGGTGAATTTCTTCAGCGAACCGATCCTGGCTTCACACGACCACGAGCGGTTCGAGGTGTTCTGCTACGCGAACGTCGAGCAGCCTGACGACACCACGGCGCGCTTGCAGCAGTTCGCGGACCATTGGCGGGACATTGCGTATCTTAGCGATCAACGCGCGGCGGACCTGGTGCGCCAAGACAAGATCGACATCCTGGTTGATTTGACCGGGCACATCGGCGGAAATCGATTGCGGTTGTTCGCGCATAAGCCTGCGCCGCTGCAAGTGACCTATATCGGCTACCAAAACACTACCGGCATGCGGGCGATGGATCATCGCCTGACCGACGCGTGGGCCGATCCGCCGGGTGCGACGGACGCTCATTACACCGAAAAGCTCGTGCGCCTGCCGCGGTCGTTCTTTTGCTATTTGCCATCGGCTTATGCACCAGCAGTGTCTTCGTTGCCGGCCTTGGCCAACGGTCATGTGACCTTTGGCTCCTTCAACGCGTTTCCCAAGATCACGCCACAGGTGTTGGCCGCGTGGGCAGAGTTGCTGGCAAAGGTGCCCGACTCGCGCCTGGTCACACTGGGCAACGTGACGCCGTCGCTGGTCGAGTACCTGCACCAGACGTTCGCGGGCCGCGGGGTGGAGCCCGCAAGACTGACGCTGGCCGATCGCCGCCCGCGGAACGAGTATCTGCGACTGATGCAGACGGTCGACGTTGCGCTGGATCCGTTCCCGTTCAACGGGCACACGACCACGTGCGACGCGCTGTGGCAGGGTGTGCCGGTGGTGACGCTGGCGGGAGATACGTACGCGTCGCGCTTCGGGTCGAGCGCGCACGTGAACCTGGAACTGCAAGAATTGATCGCCGATTCACCGCCACGCTACGTGGAGATCGCCGCGGCGCTGGCCAACGATCTGGAGCGGCTGCAAGGACTGCGCGCAACGCTGCGCGAGCGGATGGCGTCGTCGGCGCTAATGGACTTTACCGGCTTTACGCGCCATTTGGAGGCCGCATATCGCACGATGTGGCGCGACTGGTGCTCGGCGCGGAACGCGGCCGGCCGCGAATAGTTGGCGCGACTCTTGACGTCACATCTCGTCGGCTTCGACCGATTCTTGCAGCTCACACCAACGATGCTCGGCCGTCGACAGCTCGGCCGTGACAGCGGTCAACTCGTTGTGCACGCGCACGGCTGCGTCGGGGTCTGTTTCCTCCAGCAGTGCGGCGTTGAGCTGGCGCTTTCGCTCGTCGAGCCGCGCGATGGTGCGCTCGATATTGGTCAGTTCTTTGCGCAGCCCGCGCTGGCGCCTGGTGCGCTCCTTGTGGTCATCCTCGCTGCGCGCCCTTGCTTTGAGTGGTCCGGGCGAGCTCTTGGCCGCCAGCTCGCGCTCGCCGTCGTCGATTTCCTTGTTGACGTAGTACAGATAGGCATCGTAATCGCCCCGATAGTTGACGACGCTTCCGCCGCGCACTTCGACGATGCCGGTGGCGATGCGCCGCATGAAGTGGCGGTCGTGACTGGTGAACACCACGGTTCCCTGGTAATCGAGCAGGGCATCGGCCAGCGCGTCGACGGTTTCGACGTCGAGATGGTTGCCGGGCTCGTCGAGCACCAGCACGTTGTATTGGCTGAGCAAGATGCCGGCCATGCACAGCCGCGCCCGCTCGCCGCCACTGAGCACCGCAATGCGCTTTTGCACGTGCTCTCCGCGGAACAGGAAGCTGCCGGCCAAGTCGAGAATGGCCTGGGTCTTGGTGCCCGGCGCGGCGCGGTATTCGAGATACTCCAGTACGGTCTGCTGTTCCGGCAAGCTCGTGTAGACGTGCTGGGCATAAACGCCGATTTCGCAGCCGTATCCCCAGCGCAGTTGCCCCGCCAGCGGTTCGAGCGACGAGACGATCGTGCGCAGAAAGGTCGTTTTGCCTTGGCCGTTGTCGCCGACGACGGCCACGCGCGAACCGTGCTCGATCTCGACGCTGATATCGCCGGCAACCTCATGATCGGCATAGCCGATGGCCAGGTCCTTGCAGCGCAGCGCCGGTCCTTTGCGCGGCTCGACCTGGGGGGCTCGAATTCGCACGGTGCTTTCCGGTCCGGCGATTTCGACCAGTTGCAGCCGCGCGAGCTGCTTGCTCTTGGAGCGCGCCTGCGAGGCCGTGCTGGCTCGGGCGCGATTCTTGTCGATGAATGTTTCCAACTGCCGCATCTTACTGGAGACCGCGGCGTTGACGCGCTCGTCGTGCAGCCGGCGCTCTTCCTGATACTCGAGGTAGGCGTCGATCTTGCCCGGATAAAGCGTGAGCTTGCCGCGCGCCAGTTCGAGCGTCTGGTCGCAGGTGGCACCCAGAAACGCGCGATCGTGCGAGACGATCAGGCAGGCCTGCTTGAAGTCGCGCAGGAAGTGCTCCAGCAGGATTTGCGTGCGCAGGTCGAGAAAATTCGTCGGCTCGTCGAGCAGCAGCAGGTTGGGGTCGTGCAGTAACAGCGCCGCCAGCTTGACGCGCGTTTGCCAGCCGCCGGAAAGCTGCTGGATCGGTCCTTCCAGGTAGGGGCCTTTCAGTTCGAAGCGGCCGGCGACTTCGCCGCACTTCCAGTCGGGCTGCTCGCTGTCGCGCATCAGAAACTCGAGGACGGTTTCTCCCGGCAGAAACGGATCGTGCTGCCGCAGGTAGCCGAGTCGCAACTGCGGATGGCGGATAACTTCGCCGCGGTCCAGCTCTTCCTGGCCGAGCAACACCCTGCAGAGGGTCGACTTGCCGGCGCCGTTGCGGCCGATGAAGCCCACGTTGTGTGCGTCGGTCAGGGTGACTTCGGCGCCGTCGAGCAGAACCTGGTGCCCATAACTCTTATGAGCATCGCGAAGTTGCAACAGCACGGCCATGGCTGGACGGGATGGAAATGACCGAAGGGCGAGAAGTCGCGCCGCCTGGGGCCAGGCAGCGATGCATCGGGACGGGCCGCCGCGTCGGCTCGCGGTAGCCTCCTCACAAATTAGTTCAATCCGCTCGCGGCGTAAAGGTCGCGTGTGCCGACATGACAAAAAACGGGACGCGACTCCGAGAATCTCCGCGGAGTCGCGTCCCAAGTTGCACGGTATCCCAGCGAGGCCAAGGCCCTGCGGCTCCAAACTTCTGGAGCCCGAACCTTGGGGCTTGCCGGATGCTTACTTCAGGATCTTGCCGGTGTCGGCAATGATGGCGTCGATCGCTTCGGAATTCAATTGGCCGGGAGCCAGAGCGTGGCTGGCGGCGACTTTACCTTGGCGATAGATCGTCACGGTGACTTCAGCTTCCGGATTGATGGCGAATTCTTCCGGACCGTTCTTGGTGTCCTGCGGAACCACCAGGGCCACATTCTCCAGCTTGTTCTTCGCGGCGAACTCCTTGGCCACGGTCTTCAACTGGGCGGGGTCGCTGCCAATCAGATTGACGAACGATGACAGCTTTTGATCGGAATTGGCGGCCACGTGCTTGTCGAGCGCTTTGGCCAGCGAGGCCAACGAATCGTCGGTCTTGCGCGCGAAGACCATGACAACCGGCTTGTTGCCCAGCATGCAGCGATAGCAGAAGTTGTCGCCGACGGAACGGCCGTCATTGACGGCGCCGCCGCACTTCTCGACGTCAAAAGCTCCGACCAGATCTCCCGGCTGCAATCCACTCTTTAACTCGGCGGCCACGACGGCGCCGGCAAACGCCAGAACCAGGGCCAAACTCAGGGTGACGATGGCTTTCATCGTGTAAACTCCTCCTAGGGTCTTGAATAGTCAGTTCCGAAAACACCACGGTTGTCGCATTGTACGCATGTCGAACCAAAAAGTTCGTGAGATTTCCCACAATCGCAAAAATCGAACATCGCGAAGTTCATGGTATTTTAGGCAGCTTGCGGCCAAACGCAAACGGATTCCAGCGGCCGCGGCTCGCGGGTGCTGTTTCCACTTTTTTGCTCTGCGATCCGGCTTTACTGCCATGCTGCCGGTAGACAATCCCGAGCACCAGCAGCAAGAACCGCTCTGGGCTCATATTGTGGTTTCCGCTATCATTCAGTCGCAGCTAACCCCCAGGTTCGCCCAGGCAGCCGTGCCACGCGCGAGCCGCTTTATCCGCCCGGACATATCAGTTGAGGATTGATGATGAGCCTGTGTTGGAAACTTGCCCTGCTCGTGGTGCTATTGGCCAGTCCGGCATTTGCCCAGCAGCAACGAGCGCCCCAAGGCGCCCCGGCTGCCGCGCCGAACAGCGTCCAGCAGAAGGCCAGCTACAGCTTCGGCATGATGATCGGCTCCAACTTGAAGAAGCAGGGGGTCGACGTCGACATCAACCTGTTCATCCAAGGACTGCGCGATTCGACCAGCGGCGGAAAACTGCTGCTCACGGAGGAAGAGGCGGGCGAGGCCATCGCCGCCTTCGAGAAGGAAATGACCGCCAAGAAGGCCGCCGAGGGCAAGCAATTCCTGGCTCGCAACAAGGAACGCCAGGGCGTGCAGACCACGGCCACCGGACTGCAATATCAGATCATCAAGCCGGGCACCGGCGCCAAGCCCGCCAAGAGCGACGCGGTGACCGTGATCTACAAGGGAATGTTCATCAACGGCGAGGAATTCGACAGTTCCGGCGGCAAGCCGTTTACGATCGGCGTTGCCGACGTGATTCCCGGCTGGCAGGAGGCGCTGCAACTGATGCCCGTTGGCTCCAAGTGGCGGTTGTTCATTCCGTCGGAGTTAGCCTACGGCGAGTTCGGACAACCGCCAATCGGCCCCAACGCCACGCTGGTGTTCGATCTGGATTTGCTCGAGATCGCCAAGGCGCCGGCCGCCGGCGCTGCTCGTCCCAGAGCAGGCGCCGAGCAGATTAAATAGCGCTCACCCTGTGGCGTGAGCATTTCGGATCGGTTGGTTACTGTCCTGCGCCAGCCGCCGGTTGCGCGACTTCGAGCGTCTCGACTGACGGCAGTTGGGCGATGCGAACTCTGCCGGCGCGCTCCGTTTCCAGCGCTATCGGACCCATTGCGCCGATGGCCAATTGGCGGAATGCCTCGCCGTCGGCAAAGTCCTGGCCGTTGATCCGATAGATCCGATCGCCGATGCGCAAGCCGGCCAACGCGGCGGCCGATCCTGGCACGACCCGATTGACGATGACCGCGCCCGGCTCGGCGTCATCAATACGCCACGAGATGCCCAGCCGCGAGGGTTGCCCGTCGAGTTGCAGCGTCAGTTCGACGGGGGCCTCGGCGCCGGAACGTTCGATCGTCGCAGGCACGGGGTTTTGCGCCGCCAGCACGTTCAAGCGGAATTGCTCGGCGCCTTGCACTGCGCGATCGGCAAACGTCAGGAAG
>JBGSYQ010000504.1:0-5403 GCA_041750795.1 Pirellulales bacterium
TCTGGCGCCTTGCGGCGGCGCCGGCGCCGCTGGCCGAACCGCTGGCCGTGCTGTGGAGCCAGAGCCCGGACGACCCCACAATCACCCGGCTGGCATTGCGGCTGGGCATGGCTGAGGCCTACGCCGCGGCACTGGCACGCATGGCAGATCCAGAGCAACCGCAGCCCGCGCGGCTGGCCTACATCACCGCCATCGGTCAGGCCGGCGACGATGGCGCGCTGGCGCACCTTATTCCATTGCTAGGGCGATCGCACGACGAAGCGATTCGCGCCAGCGCGCTGGCGGCGCTGGGCCACTTCGACGATCCCGCGATTGCCGGCGCCATGCTCGAACACTATGCCGACTTCCCGGCGACGCTGCGCCAGCGCACCATCAGCCTGCTGGCCAGTCGGCTACGCTGGTCGACGGCGCTGGTGGAATCGGTCAAAGCGGGCACGATCGAGCCCGCGGACGTCTCGGTCGACCAGGTGCGACAGATGCTCGCGCATCAGGATGCGGAGTTGGCCCGAGCCATCGATGCGCAGTGGGGAAAGATTCGTCCCGCGACACCCGGCGAGAAAATGGCCTATGTGCCGGTGCTGGGCCGCGTGCTCAATGCGGGCAAGGGAGACCGCGCCGCGGGGCACGCGCTGTTCACGAAGCATTGCGCCACCTGCCACACGCTGTTCGGCGAAGGGAACAAGGTGGGGCCCGACCTGACCAGCGCCGACCGCAAGAATCGCGATGCGCTGCTGCTGAACATTCTCGACCCCAGCGGCTACGTGCGGCCCGAGTTTGTTGCGCAAACGGCCGTGCTCAACGACGGCCGCGTGTTGACCGGCCTGGTTGTGGCCGCCAACGCCCAGGAAATCACCATCGTCGACGCCAAAAATCAGAAAACCACCGTGCCGCGCGGCGAGATCGACGTGATTCAACCTTCCGAGCAATCGCTCATGCCGGAACGGCTGCTGGAAACCTTGCAACCGCAGGAAGTGCGCGATCTGTTTGCATACTTGCAGTCGGAAGGTCCACCGCCGGTGGAAGCTGCCGGCGGCGAGTAGGGTGCATCGACTACGTCGGGCTCTTCGATGGCTTCGCGTTGCCAATACGCGCGGCGCACTTCCTGCACGAGCTTGCGCGCCGCGTCGCGGCGCATGGCTTTCCGCGCGGCGCGCAGGAATTCCTGTTCGGCGTCCTGCTGCTTTTGCACGCGGCACAACATGCAAGGCATCTGTGCCCTGCCGCCGCAACCCGGACACCGCACCAGCGGCCCGCTGGGCATCAGCACGTCGCGCGGTCGGCGCGATTCGCGCTCCAGGCGATCTTGATACTTGCCGCAGGCAATGGCGTTCACCGTCGAGCGGCTGACGCCCGCCAGGGCGGCGATCTTGCGCTGCGACAGTCTGCCCAACGCCAGCAAACGCTGGGCCTCCAGGAATCGGGCCAGTTCGATCATCGGTGCTCCTCGGCGCTCGGCCTAACAGCCTGCTAAGTTGGCGGGTCCTACTCGTCGTCCCAACCCGGTTCGAAATAAAAATCGCCCGGCTCCGGCACCGCTTCCAATTCGTCGTCCGGATCGCACCAGGCGAGATCCTCGGGAGACAGTGGTTGCCGGCCTGGAAGCGATCGTTTTGGCTTCGCCGCAGCGGGCCGCTGCCGGGGAAGGGGATTCGCGGGTCGGGTTGGTTGTCGCATGTCGCAGGTCCTCCTCGTCGCTCGACCGTGGCAGCAGGGCGATGACTTCCAAGCGATGGCTTCCCGGACATACCGCCTATCAGGGCCAGCCAACGGAGACATCCTAGGGCATAAAGCGTCCATATTTAAACCTATATTTTGATCATAATTTTGACCATTTTATGCGGCTCGCACACTGGCTCCTGGCGTAGTGTTCGAGAGATTGCGAGCGAAGACCTGTACAAGCTCCGCTGAAACGGACTATCATGAGTGGACGTGCGCCAGATTTCGACAAGTTATCCACTCTTAATGATGGCCAGAATTATGACCCTCAAACCGTACACGCCCGACCGCCTCGACCAACTGGCTCTGCGGCTGCTGGATTTGGGGGCGCGCGTGCGCAGCATCGCCCGGGCTTGCCGCGAGGACGGCCTCGGACAGCTTGCGTTGCACGATCGCAAGGCGCTGGAGCACCTCGATCGCGTCGAAGAATGGCTCTACAAGGCCGAAGCCGACCAGAAAGTGGCCAGCGTCAAGAACCAGGGCCGGCAGCACGCCAAGAAAATGCAAGCCCGGCAGGCGAAGTAGACCCGCGCGCTAAAACCAGCGGCGCTTGTCCACCACGTTGACCAGCGCCGCACCGTGCACGAAACGCCCCACGTTCTCCAGCACCACGCCCAGGTGCCGCTCGGCGATGCGCGGCGACTGGCCGGCCACGTGCGGCGTGAGGATCACGTTCTCCAACGTCCACAGCGGATGGTCCGCCGGCAACGGCTCGGTCTCGAACACGTCGAGCCCCGCGCCGGCAATCTCGCCGGCCTGGAGCGCCGCCACCAGGTCGTCGAGCACCACGATCGCGCCGCGGCCGATGTTGATCAGCACCGCGTCGCGCTTCATCAACTGAAACTGCCGCCGGCCAAACAGCCGCTCGGTTTGCGGCGTGTGCGGCGCGGCAATGACGATGAAGTCGCTCTCGGCCAGTAGTTCGTCCAAGCGATTGACCGGCCAAAGCTCCGCCACGCCTTCCGTCGGCTCGCGCTGCACCGGATCGACGGCCTTCACGCGCATGCCAAAGCTGGCGCACCGCCGGGCGATCTCGCTGCCGATGTGTCCCAGCCCCACCAGTCCCAGCGACAAGTCGCCCAGGTTGCGATGCAGCCGATCCATTTCCGTGAGCATGCCCGGGCCGGTGACAAACGTCGGCCGCGACTCCTCGCCCCCAAGCGGCGCCCAGCGGTGCTCGGCCTGGTTGCGGACATAGGTGTGCAAATGCCGCGTGAAGCACAGCATGATCCCCAGCACGTGCTCGGCGATCACGTCGGAATACAATCCCCGCATGTTGGTCAGCACGCAGTCATGCTCCACCAGCTCGGGAAACAAGTAGTGCTCCAGACTGGCCGTGGGCGATTGCACCCAGCGCAACCTCTTCGCGGCCGCCAATAGCTCCGGCGTCAGCTTGCCGAAGAACGCATCGGCCGCGGGCATGGCCGCCAGTGCCGCGGCGGCGTCCGCCGCATTAACCACCCGCATCGCGCCCGCGGCGGCGACGATCCGCGCCAACCGCGCTTCCTCGATCGGCGGATGAATCACAAGTTGCATGGAGAGAGCCCGTTCATGGAATTGGCAACTGGCTGCGACTAGTTCTGATTTCGAAACCGGCGGGGACTGTCCCCTCGCAGAGCTGATTTCGAAACTGCCTTTATAGATTGAGGGCGAGCAAGCTCACATCCACTTCGAAGTAGGCCGCGAGCTTGCGCATGATTTTCCGGCTGAAGGGTTTCTTGCCGGAGAGCAGTTCCGACACGGCCGACTTGGCGATTGCCGTATCTTGGCTCAACTGGCTCTGCGAAACGCCTTTGGCCTCCATGAGATGCCGCAACAGGTCTGCGTCCGAGCAGGGTTTGATGGAATGATGCTGGTCTTCATACGATGCCACCAGGTCGCTGAGTGCCTCCAAGTAAATACTCTCGCCTCGTTCGAGTTTTCCTTTCGCGAGCAGGCGGTCCATGACCTTTTGTGCAGCCGCGAGGTGCGTGTCCGACTTGATGGAAGCCAACGGCAACGCTTCGACCAGCGCCAAATAGGAGCCACGGCTTTTGCCGCTCAAGCGGAATTGCGTCTGGGTAGCCACGGTCATTCTCCTCGTTGTCCTGACTTGCCGGGGTCGGTTGATCTCGATGTTGATTTCGAAGAAGGCGGCGCAAAGCACCCGCACTCGGCCTGCCACTTTGCCTCATCGTATTCCTTGTGCGTCATGACTTTCAGAATGAACACCTTTTGGCTGGGATAAAGAATGCGGACGATCAAGCGGAATTTGTTGCCCCCCACGTTGAAGACGACACAGTTGCCAACCAGGCTCGCCGTGGCGAAATCTCTTGTGACATCGCCCCAGTTCGACCAAGATGTCGACCGGCTGTTGACGTGCGTGTACCATGCCCGCAGCGGACCGTCCGCGTTGCGGCCCTTGGCCGACTCCCAGAATTGGCGCAGCCGAGATTTCGAGATCACCCGCATTCCTGGAACCCTGGATCCCGGATTCGGCATCTCATTGCATGGTAGTTCACGAAATACGAACCCGCAAGCGGAAAGTTCTCAAAATACGAACGCCCGTGGGATCGACCGGTAACTCAGGCCCGCCTTTGACCGCGAAATCGTAATCAGGAGCCTCAACCGATGAACTGCCAGACCGCACTCGCCAGGCTCAAAGCGGCCGGCACGGCGCAGACTCGCAAGATCTATGCCCGCCATGGCGCACAAGGCGAGATGTTCGGCGTCAGCTATGCCCACTTGGGCCGCATGCACAAAGAAATCAAGACCGACCACGCGCTGGCCTGCGCGTTGTGGGCCAGCGGCAATCACGACGCCCGCGTGCTGGCTACCATGATCGCCGACCCCGCGCAATTCGACAACGCGCTGGCCGACGCCTGGGTGAAGGATCTCGACAACGCAATCGTCGCCGACGCGTTCAGCGGCCCCATGCGCAAAAGCAAGCTGGCCCGGCGCAAAGCCGCCAAATGGACCAAATCAAAGCACCAGTGGATCGGCCGCGCCGGCTGGAACATCGTCGCCGGGTTGGCGCTCTACGAGCCCGATCTGCCCGACGAGTACTTTGCGGCCTTCCTGCCCGAGATCGAACGCACGATCCACACGCGTCCCAATCGCACGCGCGACGCGATGAACAACGCCCTGATCGCCATCGGCGTGCGCAGCCCGCAACTTCGCAAGCTGGCGCTGGCCGCCGCCAAACGGATCGGCAAGGTGGAAGTCGACCACGGCGAAACCAACTGCAAAACGCCCGACGCCGCCGAGTACATCCACAAGACGCTGGCCCATCGCAAGCAGGCGCAAGCCAAGCGACGGGCGAAGGCCACCGCCGGACGATAGTTGTGCCGGCCGCACGCATTTCTTGCGGCTGCGTACTCCCGGCGGTAGATTGAGTCGGCAACGACTTACCACGTCCGCTTCGCCGGGCGGTTCGGCAACGCGCCGCGCGCTCGGCGGCGAATCATACCCCAGGAAATTCTCATGGCTGTCGTCGACGGCGGAACGCTCATCGGACGCGTGCTCGCGGAACAAAAAGTCAAATACCTGTTCTCGATCAACGGCGGACACCTGTTTCCGATCCTCGCCAACCTGAAAAACAACGATATCAAGCTGATTCACATGCGGCACGAGCAGGCCACGGCCTACGCCGCCGACGCCTGGGCTCGCAGCAGCGGCACGCCCGGCGTCTGCTGCGTCACCGCCGGC
>JBGSYQ010000505.1:0-7102 GCA_041750795.1 Pirellulales bacterium
CGCGCCGGCGAAGCGGGTCCAACCCAGTCGGACGAACTGGCGTTGCCGCGGCCTGCGGCCCACAGCGGCCGGCTCTCGCTGGCCCTGCAAGGCACGCTGCGCTCACCCACCTTCGAAATCACCTCGCCCAAGATCTTCTATCGCCTGCACGGCACCGGCGGCATGGTGCGCTTGATCGTCGATGGCTTGCAGCTCATTCGCAATCCCATTTACGGCGGACTGGAATTCGGACCTGAGAACCGCGTCTCGCATTGGCATACCCAAGACGTCAGCAAGTGGGTCGGCCATCGAGCCTACGTCGAAGTGATTGACGACGGCGACGGCTATCTCGCGCTGGAGCAAATTGCTTTCGGCGCCGCCGATGCTCCCTCTCCTCGGCCCAACCGGCTGGTCGCTGCGATTGTGAACGATCGTTCGATCGGCACACGTGAGCAATTCGCCGCCGCGCTGCAAACGATGTTCGGCCAGGTTCTCGCCGACTGGTTGCAGCACCCCGCACAGCCGAGACCCGACGCCGCCGATCGCGGCGCGATCGTTGTCCTGCTGCTCGAACAGCCCTGGATCGACGCCGTGGAATTGCAGTCCTCGCGCGAACCATACGCGGCGAAGCTTCGATCGCTCGACGAGCGCCAGGGCGAAATCGAGCGCCAGTTCGCTGTGCCGCGGCAGGCCCTGGCCCTGGCCGACGGCAGCGCGGAGAACGAACGGGTGTTCATCCGCGGGAATCCCAAGACGCTCGGCGACGAAGTGCCGCGCCGCCTGCTGGAAGTGCTGGGCGGCACTCGGCATGCGCCGCCAGCCCAAGGCAGCGGGCGACTGCAACTGGCGCAGCAACTGGTCGCCCAGGACAATCCGCTGGTCGCGCGCGTCATTGTCAATCGTCTCTGGCACCATCACTTCGGCGCCGGGTTGGTCCGCTCGGTCGACGATTTCGGCGTGATGGGCCAGCCCCCCACGCATCCCGAGTTGCTCGACTACCTGGCCGCAGAGCTGGTCCGCGAAGGCTGGTCGCTCAAAAAGCTGCACCGGTTGATCGTGCTTTCCAACACCTATCAAATGTCGAGCCAGACCCGGCCCGCGGCCGATCGCGCCGATCCGCTTAACGCGCTGTGGCATCGCCGCCGGGTGCGCCGGCTGGAGGCCGAGGCGGTGCGCGACGCCGTGCTGGCGGTTTCCGGACGTCTCGATGCGAGAATGTACGGCCCCGGCGTGATGCCTCACCTGACGCCGTATATGTCGGGTCGCGGCCGCCCCGCCCAGAGCGGCCCCTTGGATGGCGACGGCCGCCGCAGCATCTATCTGGCGGTGCGGCGCAATTTCCTCTCGCCCATGTTCCAGGCGTTCGACTATCCCACGCCCTTCACGACGATCGGCCGCCGCGGCGTTTCCAACGTGCCGGCGCAAGCCTTGACGATGATGAACAACCCCTTCCTCGTCCAGCAAGCGCAGCATTGGGCCCAGCGCGTGTTGAGCGAGCCGCACGCAACGAACGACGCTCGCGTGCGATCGATGTACGTCGCGGCGCTGGGGCGCGAACCGGACAACGACGAGATGCGCACCGCCCTGGCGTTCGTCGGCGCCGACACTTCGGCCGCCGAGGTCTCGGGCGAAGGAGACATCAACCTGGCTGCGCAGTCGACCGGCGACGAGTTGCAAACCTGGGCCGACTTCGCGCACGTGCTGTTGAACCTCAAAGAATTCATTTTTATTCCTTAGGCAAGCTCGGCATGCACTGCGGTCGCTTTCAACACGCTCCGCTTTCGCGACGCGAAATGCTGACCCGCTGTGCGGGCGGCTTCGGCGCCATGGCGCTGGCGGCGCTGGCGGCCGATCCGGCCTATGGCATCGCGTCGTTGCCGAAGGCGGCCGCCGATCGCAATAATCCGCTGGCGCCCCGCCCGCCACAGTTTGCGGCCAAGGCCAAGAGCGTCATCTTTCTGTTCATGGACGGCGGGCCATCGCAGGTCGACACCTTCGACCCCAAGCCGCGGCTGGCGCGCGAGCACGGCCAGCCCATCCAGGCCAAGGTCCAGCCAACGCAGTTCGACAACGTCGGCAAGGTGCTGCAAAGCCCCTGGCGGTTTCACCCCTACGGCCAAAGCGGCATCCCCGTCAGCGACCTGTTCCCGCACACGGCCCAGTGCGTGGACGACCTGGCGATCATTCGCTCCATGACGTCGAACTTTTCCGAGCACACCAACGCCAACTACTTCATGCACTCGGGCAACGGGCAGCAAGGCCGGCCCAGCATGGGCGCCTGGGTCAGCTACGGACTGGGCAGCGCTTGCCAAAACCTGCCCGGCTTCGTCGTGCTCAACAGCGGCATGATTCCGCCCGGCGGCATGGATTGCTTCAACAGCGGCTTCCTGCCGGCAACTTACCAGGGTTCGTCCTTCATCCACGGCGCCGAGCCGGTGGCCGACCTGCGACCCAGCGAAACAACCGCCGCCGCGCAACAACGCAAGCTGGCGCTGATGCGCACGCTCGACCAGCATGCCCTGGCGCGCACCGGCCCCGACGACCAACTGGAAAGTGCCATCGCCAACTACGAGCTGGCCTTTCGCATGCAATCCGCCGTGCCCGACCTGATGAACCTGGCCGACGAAAGCCAGGCTACGCACGCGCTGTACGGTCTGGACGATCCGGCCACGGAAATCTACGGGCGCCAATGCCTCGTCGCGCGACGGCTGATCGAGCGCGGCGTGCGCTTCGTCGAGCTGCTGCCGCAAAACCTCTCGCACGACCGCTGGGACCAGCACAGCCGGCTCAGGGAAGGCCACGCAGACAACGCCCGCGCCACCGACAAGCCCATCGCCGGCTTGCTCAACGATCTGAAGAGCCGCGGGCTGCTCGACGAAACGCTGGTCGTCTGGGGCGGCGAATTCGGCCGCACTCCGATGGCCCAGGGGACCGACGGGCGCGATCACAACCCCTTTGGCTTCTCGATGTGGATGGCCGGCGGCGGCATCAAAGGGGGCACCATCTTTGGCGCCACCGACGACTACGGCTATCATGCCATCGAAAACAAGGTGCAGGTCCACGACCTGCACGCCACCATGCTGCACCTGCTGGGCATCGATCACACGCAACTGACCTTCCGCTTCGGCGGCCGCGACATGCGGCTCACCGACGTACACGGCGAAGTCATCCACGACGTTCTGGCCTGATCCATCGAACCTTTCCACCGCGAGCGCTCACCATGCCCATGCTCCCGCCCACGTCGCGACGCGCCGTCCTGCTGGCCGCCGTCGCGCTGGCACTGTTCCCCGGCATCGCCCCGTTCCCCTGTATTGCACTGTTTCCCTGCATCGCACGGGCCGCCGAGCCGGCGCCGCTGAAGGTCTGCCTGGTCTCCGGCTCGCTCGAATACAAGTCCAACGAGTCGCTGGCCGGGTTTCAAAAGTATCTCGAGGCCAACTATCCGGTGCAGTGCTCGCGCGCGTTCCTCGTCGGCGACGACATCAAGCATCTGCCCGGCCTGGAGAACCTCGACGATTGCGACGTCATGCTGCTGTTCACGCGGCGTCTGGAATTGTCGGGCGACGATCTGGCGCGGATCAAGAAATACTGCCTGTCCGGCCGGCCCATCGTCGGAGTGCGCACCGCCAGCCACGCCATTCAGTCCTGGCTCGAGCTCGACAAGCAAATCCTCGGCGGCAACTACCAGGGGCACCACGGCAACGACCTGGAAACGCAGGTCGCCATCGTGGACGCCGCCAAGAACCATCCCGTGCTTGCCGGCGTGACCCCCTTTCGCACCCGCGGCAGCTTGTACAAGAACCAGGGCATCGCCGAGGACGTCACGTTGCTGATGACGGGCTCCAATCCCGACACTACCGAGCCGATCACCTGGACCCGCCAGGCCAACGGGGGCCGCGTGGTCTACACCTCGCTCGGCCATCCCGACGACTTCCACGAGCCGGGCTTCAAGCGCCTGCTGGTCAATGCGTTGTTCTGGGCGGCCGGGCGCGACGTGCCGGTCAAGTAGTCAATAGCAATCCGACTCCACTACCACACTCCACGCAAGGGATTCAACCCATGGGCGGCCATTTTCGAGTCAGGAACATCGCGCTGGGACTTGTTGCAATCGCGGCCACGTTTAGCGCCACGTCGCTCTGGGCCCAGGAACCCGTTCGCGTCGTCCCCGCCGGCACAGGCGTGATCGACGACATCAAGAAGCCGGCCATCGAAATCGAATTCACCAAGGACATTGTCTATGGTCACGCCGGTGACCAGGATCTGAAGCTCAACCTGGCGACTCCGCTGGGCCTCACGCACCCGACTCCGGCCGTGGTGTGGATTCACGGCGGCGCGTGGCGAGGCGGCCGCAGAGAAGACTTCGACAGCGTCATTCGCGAATCGGCCGAGCATGGCTACGTTTCCGTGTCGATCAGCTATCGGCTGGTGCCCAAGCACCTGTTTCCCGCCCAGGTCGAAGACTGCAAATGCGCGGTCCGCTGGCTGCGCGAGAATGCCGAACGGCTGCAGATCGACCCCAACCGCATCGGCGTGGTCGGCGCCTCGGCCGGCGCGCATTTGGCCATGATGCTCGGCGCGATGGATACCGGCGACGGCCTGGAAGGCGATGGCGGATCGCCCAACGCATCGAGCCGCGTGCAGGCGGTTGTCTCCTATGCCGGCCCCACCAACCTGCAAAGTGAATTTCCCGCCGCCTCAAAACAACTGGTCGCAGATTTCATCGGCGGGCCGACGAGCGAGAAGGCCGATGCCGCCAAGGCCGCCTCGCCGATCACCTATGTCAGCAAAGACGATCCGCCGATGCTGCTGATCCAAGGCACCAAGGATCCGCTGGTGCCGCACGATCAGGCCGTGCAAATGGTCGAAGCGCTGACGGCCGCCGGCGTGCCGGGCCGCGTGGAACTAATGATCGGCGAAGGTCACGGCTGGCCGAGCCAGCACAAGCGCGTGATGGCGGCGACGTTCGCGTTTCTGGACGAGCAACTGAGGGAATAGGCTGGAGGCGGGAGGCTGGAGGAAGCGAAGCCAGCAAACGTCGTAGCTGGATTCGCCAGAATTCAGCCGCGCTGGCAACTCGTAGCTGGATTCGCCAGAATTCAGATTGCGAAGTGGGGAGGCGGCTGCATTCCGTTTTCGACCACCATTCCGTTTTCGACTGTGCTATCGGTCGTGGTATCGTTGGTGTCGTTGTGGTTGCTTTCTCGTCGTCGCAGGCCGTTTGACCGTGGCGGATCGTACCCCTTCACCAGCACGGTCGGCGGTTGTTTGGCGGCTTCCGGCACGAGCGCGCACCATCTCAAAGAAATCCCGCGCGCGCTCCCAGGCTGACGCCTCCGGCGGGAACGAAAAGAAAAGGGTAAAAGAGAAAAAGGATAAAGGGCTACTGGAACCGCTTTCGTAGCACACAGATCAACGCACAGGCTACGACCGCTAACACTGCCGTACTTGGCTCAGGGACGGTTGCCACGCGGAACCCGATAAGGCTGTCCTCGAGCGTCGGGTGGAGGCTGAGCCGGGCCGAGGCAAGCAGGATGACCGAATCGTAGAGCCACGTACCCCCCCGCAAGCTCGGATGCGAGCCGCTGATGAGCGTTTCATTCCATTCCCAGACATTGCCGCCTTGGTCGTACGTGCCGTAAGGACTTGCAGAGAGCGTATATGCGCCGGCGTCAGTCATCGGATAATTGAAGTCGCCCGTCGTGAATCCAATTACACTGTCCCAGTAGTTGGCCGAGTTGCCGCTGTCGGACGAGGGGAGATTGTTGTCGGGCGTCGCGTCGGTGCCGGTGGGATAATCGTGGTAGCTGCTGCCGTCGTAGTAGGCCGCCTTGTACCATTCGTCCTCGCTGGTCAAAAACCAGGTAGCGCCGGAATTGCGACCTCCGACACTGGTGGCCCCGCTGAACGTGTACGCCCCGTCCTCGGTTGTGCTGGCGTCTTGCAATCCGCTGGCATGGCCGTTGTGCAGCCAGTTGGCAAATCGCAGCGAGTCGTACCAGGAGACGAACACGACCGGCTTGCTGGCATAGGTGTAGTCGCTCCCGCCGGGGCCTTGGCCCACCGCGTCGGCCTTGACCGAGTACACGTAGTTGTCCGGCAAGCCGCTGCGCGTGATCCCACCCCAGGTGCTTGACCCCATCGACGTGTTGTATAGCCCGTAGGTGTCGGTGGCGGCCACGGCGTTGAGGAACGCGGCGTACTGGGCGTTGGTCACTTCGGTGGTGCCGATGCGATAGTTGTAGGCGACGGCGCCGACGATCGCATCTGGACCAAGTCCGCCAGCTCCCGTGCCGGACAGCTCACCGGCATTCCCCGGATTGCCGACCGGGACGGTTGGAATGGTGATGGCCGAGGCCGTCGAGGCGAAGATCGCCACGAGCAGCGCAGAGAGCGCAAGATCAGCGCTCACGGAGAAAAGGCGGCGAGGCGTCTTGCGGGTCACTAGCGTTTCCTTTCGGCAGTGAATCGATCGAGTTCAGTCGTGTACTACTGGCCGCTTCGCTGTGCCCTACAGCTAATTGGTGGGGGACTCTTAGAGGCTATGCTAACTTGGCGCCCTCCCCCCTTGTCTAGCGTCTGCGGAGGTTTTTCTGGGAATCTCTTTGAGTGCATCAGAGCCTAACCGGACGCAGATTTCGGGAGAATTTCCAGATTTGTCCGCAGCCCTGCCAACTCTGGGCATGGAGGCTGGAGGAAGCGAAGTCAGCGAACGTCGTCGGCGAGTTTGCACGGAGGCAGATTGCGAAGGGGGAGGCGGCTGCATTCTGTTTTCGGCTGTGCTGTCGGTCGTGGTATCGTTGGTGTCGTTGTGGTTCTTTTCTCGTCGTCATAGGCCGTTTGACCGCGGCGGATCGTTGCAGTTTGCTTATGGCGCGCCGGCGGCGAAAGAATGATGCGGCGTGGGAGGCGCTCAATCGGCGGATCGTGGTGTGTGAGCGTTGCCCTCGCCTGCGGGCGTATTGCGCGCAGGTGGCCGCCGACAAACGGGCCGCGTTTCGCGCTTGGGAATACTGGGGCCGGCCGGTGCCGAATCTCGGCGATCCGGCCGCGCGGCTGTTGATCGTCGGGCTTGCTCCGGCCGCGCACGGCGCCAATCGCACGGGCCGCATGTTCACGGGCGATC
>JBGSYQ010000506.1:0-3322 GCA_041750795.1 Pirellulales bacterium
GCGCTGCCGGCCGGCGTGGGCATGATGCTGGTGGCCGAACCCGCCACGCGCGTTTTGTTCGAGCGCGGCGCGTTCACCGCGCACGATGCCCAGCGAGCGGCCGGTATGATCGCCTGCTATGCCGGCGGCGTGTGGGCCTACTGTGCAATTCCCGTGCTGGTCCGCGGCTTCTACGCGGTGGGGCATGCCGCCGCGCCGGCTCGACTCGGTCTGGTGGCCGTGGCCGTCAACCTGGCGTTGAATCTCACGCTCATCTGGCCGTTGGCCGAGCTTGGTCTGGCCGTCTCGACCGCGATTGCCGCCTGTTTGCAAGTGCTGATGCTTGCGCTAACGTTTTCGCGCGGCGTCCACCGGCTTCCTTGGGCAGCGCTGGCGACCACGTTCGCCAGGTGCGCGCTGGCTACACTGGCGATGTGTGCCGCGGTGCTGGCCGTGCGGTTCGGCTATCCGCTGGAAGTCGACGGCAACCGGGCGCAGCTTGCGCTGCAAGTCGTGCTGATGATCGGCGGCGGCGCGGCGACGTATCTGGCGGTCGCCCGGTTGCTCCGCATGCCCGAGCTTGGACTGCTGCTCGTTCGCCCGGGTCGCAGCGATAGGCGAAACTAATACCGCTAAGCGATGATCTCGCGAATGGGACTGCCGAAGTCGATGGCCAGCCGCTTGCGTCCTGGGACGGCAAGCCGCCGTGGATCGATGCCCATTTGGTGCAGCACCGTGGCGTGGATGTCGGTGACGTAGTGGCGGTTTTCGATGGCATGGAAGCCCAGCGCGTCGGTTGCTCCGTGGGCGATGCCCCCCTTGAGCCCTCCGCCGGCCATCACCACCGAGAAAGCAAACGGATGATGATCGCGCCCGTCGGAATTCTGCGTGCCGGGCGTGCGGCCGAACTCGGTGCCGATCACGACCATGGTTTCATCCAGCAGGCCGCGTTGCTTGAGGTCCTTGATCAAGGCGGCGATCGGCTGGTCGACCTGGCCGCACAGCGTTTCGTGGCCGTTCTTCAAGTTGCCATGGGCGTCCCAAGCGCCGGCGCCGCCGTTGCTGCCGTGAAAGATCTGCACGAATCGCACGCCCTGTTCCACCAGCCGTCGCGCCACCAGGCACTGCCGGCCGAAGGCATCCGTTTCCTTGCGGCCAAGGCCGTACATCGCGCGCGTGGCCTCGGTTTCCGCTTCGCAATCGACGACGCCGGGCACGGCCGTCTGCATGTGGAACGCCAGTTCATACGACTTGATGCGCGCCCGCAATCCTTCGTCGTCCGGATACTCCACGGCCGCCAGCCGATTCAGATCGCCCAATAGCTCGAACTCGGCCTGCTGCTCCTGGAGAAACACGTCCTTGCCGGGGGCGGCGAAGGGGAGGGGATCCTTGGGGTCGACTTCCAATTGCACGCCGCTGTGCTCGGGGCCCAGGTAGTTCGCGCCGTGCGCGCCGATGCCGCCGCAACAATCGGCGATCGGCGTGCCAAGCACCACGAATCGCGGCAAATTGTCGTTGATCGAACCCAGGCCGTAGTGAACCCACGAGCCGATGGTGGGAAACTGCCCTTCGAGCACGTGCCGGCCGGTATGAAACTGCAACTGCGCGCCGTGGTTGTTGTCGGTGGTCCACATCGAGCGGACCACGGCCAGGTCGTCGGCGCACTCGCCCAAGTGCGACCACCAATCGCTGATCTCCAGCCCGCTGGCTCCGCGCTTCTGAAAACCGACTTGCAGCGGAAACAGTTTGTGGCGAATGTGACCATTGGCGTCGTCGGGCACCACCACGCGCAAGTTCTCGCTGATGAACGACGCTTCCAGCACGTGTTTGTGCGGCGTGTCGCCGATCTCGACTCCGGCGAACTCGTTCAAGGCCGGCTTCGGATCGAAACTTTCCAGGTGGCTCATCCCGCCGACCAGGAAGATCCAAATCACGCTCTTTGCTTTGGGACGGAAGTGGCCGCGTCCGTCGGGCGGCGTCCAACTCGTGGCCTCGTTGCCTCGCACGATTCCGTCGGAGAGCAGCAGATCGCCCAGCGCCAGCCCGGTGAAGCCCATGCCTACGTCGGCCAGGAATGCACGGCGATGGCGTTGGGGCGCTGCCTGCACGTTGGTTGGTTTGCGTTTCATCGTGAATCGGCGGTGGCTAACGCACCGTGAGAAAGTCGTTGTGATTGAGCAGCACGTGTACCAGGTTTTCGCGGGCGCGGCCGGCCGGATCGCTGGAGGGTTTCACCTCGACGTCGTCGCCCGACGTGAAGGCGGCGAGCTTCGTGGGATCGGCGAAGCGAGCGGCTTGCGTGTCGAGGAACTCCTCGCACCTGGCCAGTTCCACCTCGGTCGGCATGCGGCACAAGATGCGCTCGAACGCGGCCGCAATAAAAGCGCTTGCGTCCGCGTTGGCCGGCAATGCGCTCAAGCTGGTCGCCAGGCGGCGGGCCTGGGCCAGCGAAAGCGGGCTGTTGATCATCGCCAGCGCCTGCTGCGGCATCACGGTTTCGCTGCGCCGGTAACAGTCGGTGACGTTCGCCCGATCGAACAAGTCGAGAAACGTCATCTTCTTCTCTTTGCTCGAACGGAAGTAGATGCTGCGCCGCGGCACGGTCATGCCGGTGTTCTGCGCCAATTCGGGCCCAAACTGCGTCACGTCCAGCGAGCCGGCCACGGCCAGCGTGGCGTCGCGCACGATCTCGGCCTCCATTCGCCGCGAGTTCATCCGCCACAGGTACACGTTCTCCGGATCGAGCCGGCGATTGGCTTCGTTGCCAGTCGACGACGTCATGCGATAGGCCGTGCTGGTGACGATCAACCGGTGGATCGGCTTCATCCGCCAATCGTTCTCCACCAACTCCACGGCCAGCCAATCGAGCAGCGCCGGATGGCTCGGCCGCACGCCATTCAGTCCGAAGTCGAACACGCTGTCGACCAGCGGGCTGCCAAAGTGCCGCATCCAGATCTGATTGATGGCCACGCGCGCCGTGAGCGGGTTGTTCTCTGAAGCGATCCAACGCGCCAGCGCCGTCCGGCGGCCGGTGCTCTGGGCCGGATACACTTTGCCGAAGTGCGTGTACTGTTCGTCCGGATTGCCGAGCGCCGCCTGGGCCGCCTCGCGGGCCTTGCGCGCTTCGGCCAGCTTCTTTTCCAGCTCGGCGATTTTCTTTTTGGCGGCATCGTCGGTGCCGGCGCCGGCCGTCCGCAATTCGCCTTCCAAGCGCATTACTTCGCGCCGCGTGCGCTGCGCGGCTGCGACTCGTTCGGCTCGACTGGCTTCCCGCGACAGCTCCGCCGCGTTGCCGGCCGGGGGAACGGCAAACGCGGCATTGTCGGCGGCGATCCTTGCGCGC
>JBGSYQ010000507.1:0-3977 GCA_041750795.1 Pirellulales bacterium
GCCGCCGGTTCAGCGTCGGCCGCGGCCTGCTGGGCGACCGCGGGGACGCTTGCCCCCAGCACCAGCAGCAGCAACACGGCGAAGACAGAAACGCGCGTACGTAAAGGGGCGTGCATCAGAATCGCACTCCTGCAAGGAGGGTAAGGCAGGGCGGGGAGTGACTCAGGCGGGAATGAGCCTTTTAGTCTAATCCGAGCCGAGAGGCGGGTAAAGTTGGGCTGACTTATTCTGGCGGAGGCTCAATGCAGGTGGTGTGCGCACTAAGACGGGCGCTGCAAGGCGTTTGCGGGCAGTGTAGGATCAGGCTTTCAAGCCGGATCATGCGACCAAGAAAATCGCCAATAACTGCCCCCCATGGCTGCCACGTTGCGCCCCACCATTGACGACGTCCGCCAGGCGCATGTGCGCATTGCACCTCACATTCATCGCACGCCGGTGCTGACTTGCGGCTCGATCGACGCCATGGCGGGGGCGTCGCTGCTGTTCAAGTGCGACAATTTTCAGAAGTGCGGGGCCTTCAAGATCCGTGGCGCCACGAATGCCGTCTTCAGCCTCTCGGACGAAGAGGCGGCACGCGGCGTGGTGACGCACTCGTCGGGCAATCACGCGGCCGCGCTCTCGCTGGCGGGGCGCTGGCGCGGTATTGCCGTCCACGTGGTCATGCCCAGCAACGCGCCGCGCGTCAAGCAGTCCGCCGTACGCTCGTATGGCGGCAACATCACTTTTTGCGAACCGACGATCGAAGCGCGGCAATCGACCGCCGAGAAGATCATCGCGCAAACCGGCGCCACCATGATCCACCCCTACGACGACGAGCGGATCATCGCCGGGCAGGGAACCGCCGCGCTCGAAATGCTCGAGGACGATCCCGATCTCGATGTAATCCTGACGCCCGTCGGGGGCGGGGGGCTGCTCTCGGGCACGCTGATTGCCGCCAAGGCGCTGCGGCCCGACATCCGCGTGATCGCCGTCGAGCCGGCACGCGTCGACGACGCCTATCGCAGTTGGAAATCGGGGCGCATCGAGAGCAACGAGCGCTTGGACACGATTGCCGACGGACTGCGCACTACCTTGGGAGCAAAAACGTTTCCCATCATTCGCGCGCTGGTCGACGACATTGTGCGGGTCGAAGAACACGACATCGCCAGTGCCCTGCGGCTGGTGCTGGGCCGGATGAAGATCGTCATCGAGCCGTCGTCGGCCGTGCCATTGGCCGCGCTATTGTCCGGCCGGCTGAACCTGGCAGGACAACGCGTGGGCATTCACTTGGGCGGCGGCAACGTCGATTTGGATGCGCTGGCAAGCAGCGCCGCAGTGTGAGCGCCGCAGTGTGAGCGCGGCACATCGCTCACGCACCAGAGTGCGTCACTTTCGCAGGTGGATGCCCGTGGCGGCAATCACCAGCACGCCCAGATCGTTGACGTGTCCTTGCCCTTGCACGACAACGGTCTGATCCTTGGCGACGCCCAGCAGCTTGCGCGCGTCGATGGCCAGCAGCTTGCCTTGCTCGTCGTTGAACTGCACCAGGGCCGTGGCGTTGGCCTTTTCGGCGCGGCGGCGACAGAACGGGCACGTCGTGGGATCGTGACCATCGGCACGAGCATGACCGTCGTCGGCCGGCAAGGCTTCGGCGATCATGAAGGACGCCTGGCCGTCGGCCCACGGTTCCACGTCTCCGCCGGAGATTCGACCCAAGACCACCACCTGGCCGTCGGAGCCGACTTGCTCGCGCGAGTCGGCGATCGTGGAGGCGCCCGGCGGCTCTTCGACCAGCACGAACTGCTTGCGCAAGGCCTCCGTGCGAGCATCGCGGGCCGTGCAGCCCGCCAACGAAGCCGCCAATACGGCAAGCGCCGGCAGGAAACTCCAGGCCAGGACACTTCTCATGGTGCTACGCTCCGCATCGACAGTCCACTGCCTCACGACGTTCTGCTGCTGGCAGGCACGCCCTTATTCTCCCGCATGCCCGTGCAGTCGTTCGATGGCCGCGTCGATCTTCTCCGCGTGCTCGTCGTAGGGAACCGGCTGGTCCTTGTCGCCGTGAAAAGCCTCGTCGATTTTCTCGAAATGCTCGAACAGCTCTTCGACGTCTTTCTTGACGTCAGCTTGCTTTTCGACGGAGAGTTTCGCGGCCTCGGCCAGCTTGGGCAGGCTGTCGAGCACGTGGCCGAATTCGTGAACGGCCACGTCCCCCTTGTCGCGGTCGCCCGCCTTCAGCGAGTCGCGCAGCGTGTCGCGCAGGCTTTCCAGCTCGGCAACGGCCTCGGCGTACGTCTCGGCATGGTGGTGGTCGTGCTCTGCGTGTTTGTGGTCCGCGTGATCGTGGTCTGTGTGCTCGTGGTCGTCATGCGCGGCGGCTTCGCTGTCGTCCTTGGCGGTATCCGATTTTGGAGCGTTACAGCCAACGCACAGGACCAGCGCGATGGCCAACAGCGGCAAGTAAACAAGTGGGCCGAGAGCACGCATGAGAGAGTCTCCTGGATGTTCTAATGGGTCGTGCGTCCGATCGGCTCGCGGTTTGATCCAAGCGTTGTCGGACATCGCCTTTCGCAACCACGCGGAGGCGGGAAAACGGCCTGGCCGGAATCTGCCCGGACGATTGCCAACGACGGACGCTGGCACAGGCCGATGGTGGACATGTAGTAATCATATCGTCGACCGGCGAGGTGGAAAGTAAGCAGCAAAGGGCGCCCCCTGGGGCCGATTGCACGAAAACGCTCGATTTCAGGCTATTCCGCAGCGCCGGATGGCGCCGGCTCGCATAAAACTATCAGCGCCAGCACGGCTAGCGATCCGCGTTCATGTCGCGCACGAGTTCAGCCGCCGGCGCGTAATCCGTATCGGCCGCCAGCGCAGCGGCCAGTTGTTGGCGGGCCGCCGAACGATCGCCCGCGGACAGCTCCAGGCGCGCCATTTGATACCGCGTTTCGGCGGGGCTGGCGCCCAGTTCGAGTGCCCGCTGGAAATCCGCGCGGGCCGAGGCAAATTCGCGCTGCCTGGCCTGCGTCACGCCGCGTTGCAACCAGGCAACCGCCAGCGAAGGATCGAGCTGGAGCGATCGGTTCAGATCGCGCAGGGCCCGCTCGTCGTCGCCCATGGCCTGGTGGCATTGAGCGCGATTATAGAAGCACGGCGCGCTGCCGGGAACCAGTGCGATGCACACGTTAGCGGCATCGAGCGCGCGATCATACGCCTCGAGGCGATAGGCGGCGATCGACAAGTAGAAGTAGGGCCAGAACGTGCCCGGCTCCTGTTCGATCGCGCGCTCGAACTCATCGACGGCCTGCACCAACTGGTTGTTCTTGAACCAATAGCGGCCCAGGGCGTAGTGATCGCGCGGCGTGCGAGCGGCTGGCAGGCCGCTGGCGCCAGGATCGTCGAGCGCCGGGGCCGCCGATGCGTACTGCTGTTTTGCCAGATCGAGGGCGAAGCCGGGGCCGCACAACGCTTCCGCCTCGGAAAGGCGCGCCAATGCTTCGCTTCGCAGCGCGGCTTGATTCTCGCCGCCGTCGAGCCGCAGGCGCAGGCCGGTCCAGGCGATGGCTAGATCCGTCAGGTTGGCGCGCAGCAATGCCTGGTCGGGCGCCGAGGAGGCCGTGCCGACGGGTTGCAGGATCTTCTCGCGCACGTCCCACAGCTTTTGGCAACCCTCGTCCAGCTTCCGTAGTTGCGCAATCGGCACCGATGGATAGCTGTCGAGGAATCGCAGTTGCTCGGCCAGCTCGTGTACGGCCTGCGCCAGTCGGCCGTGCCGCGCCGCGGCAAGCTGCGTTTGCAGGCTTTGCTTCAAATCGCTTTGGCCGGGCAGCCAGCGGACTGCCTGCCAGCCGCTTTCGAGCTGGTCGACTGCGGTGGTGAATTCGTCCTTGGCCACGCTGTGGGCGGCCTGCTCGAGCGCCGCACGCGCCGTGCTCACCCGGTCGGTTCCGTATGCCCAGACGAAGGCCGCGGTGACGCCCGCAACGACCAGCGCCGCG
>JBGSYQ010000508.1:0-15531 GCA_041750795.1 Pirellulales bacterium
CGTTCGACGGCGGACGTCGGCTTGACCTGGGGATCGTGTTTCGGCCGTAGCGGCGATGTCGGCAATGCGGGCGGCGCCGCACTCATCGGGCGCGAGCTTACGTCGTCGACCGCGGCGCGAAGCGGCAATTCGCTGTCCGCCTTTGCCAGTGTCGCTGGCGTTGCTGGCCGGTGAACGGCGCGCGATTGCCATACACCGACGCCCACCATGCATGCGATGAGCAAAGTGGCCGCGACAGCCAGTCGACGTTTGGGCGGCGAGCGCCGGGCGGCACGCGCCCTGAGTGCCGGCTGCCAAAGCCAGGCCTGTCCCAACAGGCAGCGTGCCAGGATTGCCGGACCGCCACGTGACGCTGGACCGAGCCATGCTCGAACTTCACTCATTGAAGCGGGACGCCCGGCTGCGTCGCGCGCCGTGCAGGTCTCGATGGCGCGCAGCAACGCGTCGGGAACCTCAGCAGCAACTTGCCGCACGTCGATCAGTCGCGCGGCGTGGACGGCCTTGAGCTTCGTCAAGCTGTTTCCGCCGGCAAACGGGGCTCGGCCCGTCAGCAGATGCCACCAGACGCACCCGCAAGCGTAAAGATCCGACGCGATCGTCGGCGGCCCGCCGAGTGAAATTCGCTCCGGCGCGAGATAGTCGTACGCTTCGACGGGCAACTCGTTGAAGCTGTAGCCTTCGGCCGGTCGCACCACGCTGCGCAATCCCGGCATGGGCAGCGCCACGTGTCCCGAGCGTTCCAAAACCAGTCCCGCGCAACTGACGTCGCCATGCACGGCGCCGAGCTGTTCCAAGTCGGCCAGCCGGGCGATCATTTCGCGAGCAATGTGCAGCACGACCTGCGGCGGAAAACGACCGTACTCAGCCAGCCACTCGGCGGCCGTCACGCCATCGACACCAGGGCACACCGCCCACACGCCTTGCCCGTCGATGCCGGCCTGTTGGATCGCGCACACCGCGGGACCGGCCAAGGGGGCCAACTGGTCGATCAGTCGCTGCAGCTCGCGCGATGCCTGCGCCGCCTCGACCTGCGGCTTGTGCACGCGATAGAGCCGCGCATGGCGGCCCGTTTCGAGATGCGTCGCTTGGAAGCACTCGGCATAGTGGGGCGACGGCAAACGGCTGGCGATGACATAGGGTCCGCAGACGAGCGCATCGCCGCGGCCCCCGTTGATTTCCGCCGCCTGCCAAGGCGTGAGCACGCGCGTCTGCACCAGCGCGTCGATCCACACCGACTCGAAGTCGGGAAGATCTGCGGCTAGCCGCCGCACGCGGGGCGCCGCCTGTTGGAGCTGCGCCGCCGTGGCAAGCCGCAAGCGTTCGAGCAAACTGACCAGCCTGGCAGGCGGTTCGCCGCGCATGGCGCTTGCATCCCTTCCGTGAGACTCTGGTTGCCCGTTGAGTACTTCAACGGGCTGCTGGAGCGCGATCCCGTTTGCACCGCGCTGTTTGCTATCACAACCGCCAGAGCGTCACAAGATCAACCAGCATCTGCTGGCGATCCCAGCGGACGCTAGCTGAGCGAGCTCCCTAATCGTCCGCTCGCAAGGGATTGCAATAGAGCACTTCTGCCAACAGCGCCGCGCTGCCCCATTCCGACGCCTGGCGCTCATAGTGCCACTGGCGATGCGTGGGCACGAAGGTCTCGTCGTAGGGCCAGGCGTGAAACGGCTGGTATCCCAGCGCCTGCACCAGCTTGCTCGAATCCATTGAGACGTCGCCGGCGCGCGGCGGAACGGGCCCGGCCTCGATGCGCGGACAACCCATCAGGTTCTCCGGAGCGTAACCGCCCACGCGATTCACGATCTGCGCAATTTCGTACAGGCTCAAGGCGCGCGGGCCACCGGCGTGAAACAAGCCCGACAGCTCGTTGGCCAGCATTGTCTCGCACAAACGGTTCAAGCAATCGGTATAGGTCGGCGTGCGCACCTCGTCGAAGTACAAGGTGGCCGGTTTTGCTTTCTTGAAGCGCGACTGGATCCAGTCGATGGCGCCGGCGTGACCGTTGAAGCTGACGCCCATGGGCAGCGAGATGCGCAGCGTGCAGGCGCTCGGCAAGTGCTCGGCAATCAGTCGCTCGCCGGCCACCATGGTCTGGCCATAGACGGTCACCGGGTCCGTGGGGTCAGTCTCGACGTGGTTGCCGCCCCGCGTGCCGGAAAACACCAGGTCGATCGACAGGTGTACCAGTCGCACGCCGCGCTGGGAGCAGATGCCCACCAGGTTGCGGACGCCGTCGACGTTGATCCGCCACGCCATCTGCGGATCGAGCTCGCAAGCCCGCAGGGCGCAGTTGCCAGCGCAATCCAACACGGCGGCAAAGCGATGCTCATCAAACAGCGCTGCCAGCCCGCGATGATCCTCGGCGTCGCATGCCACGATGCAGGGCCCGCTCAAGCGCCAATTGTCGCGCTGCCGAATGCCGAACACCTGGCCCGGATAGCGCTGCTGAAAATAGCGCAGCGCATTGTACCCCGCCACACCGGCCACGCCGGTGATCAACATTGGCAACGGAGGTGCCGAGGATGCCGTAGCGCGATACACGAGTCACCAAAAAACGCGGTTGGGGCCGTACTGGCGAGGATTCTAGCAGGAGCACGCTTGCGCGCACAGTTGCAGCATGCCCGGCAATTTGCCCAGAATCGCCGCCGCTGGCACTGTTTGACGCAACCGGCACACAATAACACCGCCGAGCTAGTGGATCGTTGTTTGACGGCGCGCCCTCGGATTGACCCGGCCGCGGGTCGTTGGCTAGTATCCGGCCCCATCGTTGCCCCGATTTGTCCCCCGATCGGAAGGTATGAATAGATGTCGCGTCGGACCGCCGCTGCACTTCTGGCACTGTTAAGTCCTGGGACCACTTGGGCCCAGGAGGTGATGCAGTTGCCCGAACGGTTGCCGCCGATCTACTCGATGGACGAGGGCCTGTCGTTCGGTATGGGGGGTGGCGAACCGTTCGGTGCTGAAGACGCATCGGCCGAAGACGACGTCCCGCGCATCCCCGAGCCCATGGTCTTCGACCTGGTCCGCCCGTTAGGCGCCCGGCGGGGTGAGTTCGAGATCAACGTTCTCGGTATCGTGCCGATTGGGCAAGTGCCCGGAAATACGATTCCCAACGCCCTGGGCTTGTCTGGAAATCAATTCGAGTGGGCGCCGGAAGTCGAGTACGCATTTCGCGACAACTGGGCAATCGAATTCGAGTTGCCGTTTGATACCACGACCCTGGCTGCCTACAAGTCGGCGGGCCAGATCACCTTTGGCACGGCATTCAACGACCGATTCATTCACGGCGCGCAGGTGATCGTGCAATACGATCGCCACCCCGCGAGTTGGCTGCCAACATTCCTGTACATTGCCGGGGTGCGCATCGATTCGACGTGGAGCTTCCTGGGCATGATCGGCGTTCGCGGAGATACCGGCGCATTCCATCGTGCCGAACGCGTGCAGCGGCTGCTCAATCTGACGCTGTTCGCCGACATCACGAATTACGCTACGATCGGCCTGGAGACCAATCTGGCGGTGGCCATGAGCGGCAACTCGTCGCTGATGGTCATGCCGCAGTTGCACTGGGAAATCACGGATTACTTCATGATCCAAGCCGGTGCCGGCGGAGAATTCACCGGCGAGGGCAGCATGGGCCAGGCCGCCTTCCGCGTCATACGCAGCTTCTGATACAAGCGACACGCGCGCGGCGCCATGCGGGGGTCCGAGCGACGACCGTCGATTTGCAGCAGGTCGAAGAAAGAATTCGACGGGCTGCTACGACCGTTTCGACCGACCTGCACGCAGCTTGCGATGCAGCATTTCGACCTCAGCGGCTAAAGTTGGTTGCAACTCAGCGAGCCGTGAGGGATTGTCCCTGCTGGCGTGAATGACGGCAAGCACGACGATCGATCTGCGCTGGAGGTCGCAAACGAGCAAGTGCTTGCTCACTCGATAGAACATCAGCGCGGAGTGAAGATCGGGCTCAGGCCTGAGCAGATCAGGACGCGCTTTCAGCCGCTCGAGGCTGGCTTCCATTTCATCGATGTAGTTTTCCGCAGTCTGTTTCACCCAGCGCTCTTTGAAAAAGTCGAAAATCTCCTGAATGTCTCGTAACGCACGCCGCGTCAGCAGAAGATTGAACTTCGACTTGGTACTGCTCACTTGCCGGCCTTTTTCAGCAGACTTCGCAAGTTCCCGTCAAACGTTGAGGTACGCCCGTCGATCGCGTCCTGGTACCCCTCGATAATCGCATCGCGGGTTTTGGCGGCTTCGGTTTGCAGCTTCCTCTGACGCAAAAGATCTCGCACGAACTCGCTGGGCGTCGCATAGAGCGTCCCATCGCCGCAGTTCTCATCGATGAACGCTCGCAGTTCGTCGGTCAAAGACAGATTCAACGTATTCGCCATGGCACGTCCTCCGCTGAACGATGGTACCGACGCCCCTGATTTATGTCAAAATTTGCCAACCGCGACAAAGCAACCCGCATTCGTCAATCGCCGTTCGCGGCACACACAACACGCATTCCAATAAACGATTCTCGGCGTGACGGCGAATAAATAAATCGCGACGCCGAACGGCAGAACGCGGGATAGAACTGCCAACTCCCGCCACGAACGATTCGCGCGGTGCCGGCTGGCGGCCCTTGAGGGTCTTCCGTGATTCCACGCGCGTAATCGTCAGGCGAGTACCAGTCCGTGCACCAGGTTGCGGCGTTTCCGTGCATCTCGCAGAGACCAAAGGCGTTTGGGGGGAATTTACCGACAGGAGCAGTGAATGCATACCCGTCGTTGGCATCGACCATCGCCCCCGTCGCTTTTATCCGGATCACAGATTCCGGCGTCAGCTTCCCGAACAAACTGAAGTAAGCAAGATCCGCGACGTTCGCCACTTTTGGCAGTCCCTCTATTGAATCGCCGCATGAGAATCGTGTCGTAGTGCCAGCGCGGCAGGCGTATTCGAATTCTGCACTCGTAGGCAGCCGGTACGGTCTGCCTTCGACTTTGCTCAGCCAATCACAGTATGCGTTCGCGTCGTGCCACGTAATGTTGACGACTGGTGAATCTGATTGCTGCGGAAAACCGGTGAATCGCCAGGTGAATTCTGGCTTCTGATCGAAAATCTGAGCGTCGCCCTCGGTATATCCCGATCCCCCTGCGCCGTCGGACTCGGGAATCGTTTGGTACCCGGTTTCGTCGACGAACGCTTCGAATTGAGCAATTGTCACGTTACATATGCCCATGTAAAACGGCTTGGTGATTCGTACTTCGTGCTGCGGCTGCTCAGAAGCAACGAGCGCTTTGAATTCAGCGTCCTTTGCATTGCGCGCGATGACCGGATAGGTGTCATAGAGCTGTTGCAGCGATTCGCTTCGTCCCATGGCGAAGACGCCGGCTGGAACCAGGACTAGTTCCATGCCAGCGGAGTTACGAACCGTCTGGATGGCGTGGCCGGTCCGCCCGTTCGTCGTCGCCGTTGGCCCCTGCCAGCCGAGCGGCCTGCTGTCCGATACTGAATCCTCACCATTCGGCGAGTCATAAACGACGACTCGGAGATCACGTTCTTGTGCGGTAAGCGTGTATGAATCACCTGCAAATTGACGTTGCATCCACCGATTTACACTCGGATTGGCAATCGCCAGGATCGACGCAACTGCGGCGAATACGGTCCCACGTTTCCAGAAACCGCGTCTAATGAAAAGTGCCGCGAAAAACACGATGACGCCGACGGCGACTGCGACGGCTCGCAACCCGTACTCGCACAGCCTGAAACGCAGCGGGACATCGCTCCAAGGAACGGACCTTTCGCCGTACATCGTTGTCAGTAGCAGAGTGACGTTGCCGAGAATGACCAGTACGGCAAGCACGCCTAAGACGCCAGAAACAATGCGATGGGCGACAGTTGGGCGCGGCGTAACCGCCTGCGGCTGCAGCTTGCCCGACGACTCGTCCGAACTTTGGGCGCCCATGCAATTCCTCTACCGGAGGATGAGCCCGCAGGCATTCGGTCATTCCTGAGCGAGCAAAGCGCGCGCTGCTGCGCCGATTGCTTCGTGCATGGCCACCAGTTCTCGGCGAGATCAAATCGGGGAGACAGGATTCGAACCTGCGACCCTCTGCTCCCAAAGCAGATGCGCTAGCCAGACTGCGCCACTCCCCGGATCGCTGGCCGTTACGGCGCTTGCGCGCCGCCGGCCCCTGCAAGCGTATCTTACCCCGCACACCATTCGGGCGGCAAGTGTGCATGTGAACATCCGTCCACATTTGGCACACGGCTGGCGTGCTCCCTGGAACTCCGCCCTACCCTGCCTTGCTCTCGCGGCCGTGGTCGCACAACACGTCGCGCAGCCGCTCGAATTCGTCCGGATTGGCGAAGTGAATCACGATCTGCCCCCGGCCGGCTACGCGCTGACGGATCTCGACCTTGGTGCCCAGTGCCGAACGCAACTCCTGCTCGAGCGCGGCGGTGTGCTCGCTGGTGCGGCGCTTCGGACGGCGCGGCTGTGGCGCGTTGCCGACCACCGACAAGGGCTCGCGATCCGCATGATGGATTGTCTGCTGCACTAGCTCTTCGGTCGCCCGCACGCTGAGCGACTCGCTTTGAATCCGCGCGGCAAACGCCACTTGCTCGCGCTCGTCGCCCAAAGGCAACAACGCTCGTGCATGCCCCTGGGTCAATGTGCCGCTACGGATCGATTGCTGTATGGTCTCGGGCAGCTCGAGCAATCGGATCAGGTTGGCGATCGTCGATCGATCGATCTTCAGCCGGCCGGCCAGTTCTTCCTGCGTACACTGGTAGCGCTCCAGGTACTGCTGGAACGAGACGGCCTTTTCCAGCGCGTTGAGATCCTTGCGCTGCAAGTTTTCGACGATGGCCACTTCCGACATCTGGCGATCGTCGGCCTCGCGCACCTGGCAGGGCACGGTTTGCCAGCCGGCCTTGATGGCGGCGCGCAGCCGTCGCTCGCCCGCGATGAGCTGATAGCGCTCGCCGTGGCGACGCACGACCAGCGGCTGGATCATGCCGTGCTGGCCCAGGCTCTCGCACAGTTCGTCGATGGCGGCCTGGTCGAAATCGCGGCGCGGCTGGAACGGATTGTTTTCAATGTCGTAAACGTGAACTTGCAGCAGCCCGTCGCGCGGTTCAGCGGCAATTCGCAATTCATACCGCTCGTCCGGTTGCTCGACGCCGGCCTGATCGATGGGCTTGCCCAATAGCGCTTCCAATCCGCGTCCGAGTCTTCGAGGGTTAGTCATGTTCCAGCACCTCCATGCAGAGTTCAACGTAGGCCCGGGCGCCGCGCGCTCGCGGTGCGTAGTCGATCACCGATTGTCCATGGCTGGGCGCTTCGCTGACAGCCACGTCGCGCGGGATCACCGTGTGGTAGACGATCTCTCCAAAGAAGTCGCGCACTTCGTCATCCACTTCGCGCGTCAATTCCAGCGTCTCATCGTACATCGTCAGCAGGATGCCTCCGAATTGCAGCCGATTGGGCTGCTGTTCCATCACGCGGCGAATTACTTCGATCATCTGCGCCAAGCCCTCCATGGCGAAGTACTCGCACTGGATCGGCATCAGCACCTCCGTGCTGCTGGCCAGCGCGGTTTGCGTCAACTGGCCAAGGGAGGGCGGACAGTCAATCAACACGAAGTCATAGGCCGAAAGCCCGCTAGCCAGGTGCTGGCTGAGCGTTGCCGCATGAGAAGCTTCGCCAGCAGCTAGCACCTCCACGTCCTTGAACGTTCGGCAGCCCGGCAGCACGTCGAGATTCTCGATGCTCGATCGCAGCGAATCGCGCAGAGGTTCGCGCGATACCAGTGGATGGCTGTCGGTCGGTTGCTGTCCCAGGCCGGTGGTGGCGTTGCACTGCGGATCGAGATCGACCAGCAGTGTCCGCCGGCCGGCCATGGCCAGGCCCGCGGCCAGGTTGATGGCCGTGGTGGTCTTGCCCACGCCCCCTTTTTGATTTGCCACGCAAAAGATCCGGCCCAACCTCGTGCCTCCACCGTCGCCCCGACGGAGTGTGAGAAGCGTCGGATTGTACTCGCGGTCCCAGCGCGGCCCTAGGTCAGTTCGCCCCCTTAACGACCTGCTGGCAATGATGCAGCGCGAGCAGCGCGGCGCGCTGCGACATTTTGTTTCACGTGGAACTTTCCCAGACGGGCGAAGTTTTCCGGTCAGCGCGTTGGCGGCGGTTTCACGTGAAACTTCCGTCGAGCGACAAGTCAGCGCAGCAGACTGGCCACGCCGATCCACTGCAGGCTCCGCCAGTCGCAGTCTATTCCAGCGGGTTAATGACCAAGCCGCTGAGCAGCTTCGGATAGAAGTACGTGCTCTTGGCGGGCATCCGCTCGTGGTGCTCGCTGATCAAACGGATGTGATCGACCGTTGCTGGCATGACTAGCGCTGCTAGCGGGAATTCACCGCTCGACAAACCATCGACCACTTCCTCGACCAGGTGTACGTAGCGAGGCTTCGGCCAGTTGGCGCCCTCCAACAGCGTCTCGACCAGTAGCCGATGCAGGATCGACACCCCCAGCCCTTGCCAGTCGCTGCTATGTTCCGCGGCGACTTGTTTCATCCGCTGGCGGCCGGCAGATGTAATCGTAGCCAGAGTCCAACGCTGGTCGGCTTTGGTGAACAGTCCCAGCGTGCCCTGGTCGCCGGCCGTTTCGATCTCCTCCCAGACCGCCTGCGCTTGGGCCGGTCCTTCGCCCGCGGCCTTGGTGGAAAAGCAATCGCCCAGACGTTCGGCCAACTGTACGGCGGTCAGTTCCGGCGCGCCGCGGAAAAGCCGGTGGGTCGGCAGCACGATCATGCCGGGGTCGCTCATGCCCACGCACATCATCAGCACGAAGTTGACGGGATGCTGCGACGGCAGTTCCCCCTTGGCGGCGATCAACTCGTCGCGATAGTTGCAGGCCGTCTCGTAACGATGATGGCCATCGGCGATGAAAGTCGGCTTCGGGCCCATCATGCCCGCGACGGCTGAGATCGTGGCCAAATCGCTCACGGGCCATAGCCGGTGCGTCACGCCTAAATGATCCACGGCCTCGAGCGGCGTTACAGCGACGACGGCCTTCTCCAGGCGGTCCTGCACTTCGCTCTGCGGATCCGGGTAGAGCCCGAAGATCTGGCTCAGGTTGGCGCGGCAGGCACGCGTCAGCAACAGGCGATCTTGCTTGGGTCCGGACATGGTTTCTTCGTGTGGGAAGATCTTGCCCTCGCCAAACCGCTCCAGCCGCACGCGCGCCATGAAGCCGCGCCTTGTGAACGTCTGGCCACCGCTAGCAAACACCTGGTGATAGACATAGACCGAAGCCTGCGGTTCCAGGAACAGCACGCCCTCGCCACGCCAGTTCTTCAGGAACTGGGCCGCACGCGAATAGCGATTGTTGACGTCGTCGTCGCCCGGTTCGTCACGATTGAGAATCAACCGCACGACGTTGGCCGGATGCTTTTTGTACAGTTCGTCCTGAAGCGGCGGGCCAATTACGTCGTATGGCGGCGCGATCACGTCGGAGAGATTGCCGACCTGGCCCAAATCGTAACGGAGTCCGCGAAACGCTTGAATCTCGGGCATGAGGAGTTATCAGGGGTCAGTGGTCAGAGAAAATGCGGGTGCGCAAGAGGAAGCGAGCGCCGCGTTTGGTTATCTCGCGGGTACCGGCGATTGTCAAACCCTGCCGGTGTTGTGCCGCCGCCGCTCTCCAGAAACTAATAGCCCCGGGCGAATTCACCCGGGGCTAAGAATGGGTCGCGATAGGATGCGCGTGACGGCTGCCGCTTAGTACCGATAGTGATCCGGCTTATACGGGCCATCCACCGGCACGCCGAAGTAGTCGGCCTGCTTCTTGGTGAGCTTGGTGAGCTTTACGCCCAGCTTGCCCAGGTGCAAACGGGCCACCTCTTCGTCCAGCTTCTTGGGCAGCACGTGTACACCAATGGGGTACTTGTCGGCCTCAGTCCACAGGGCGATCTGCGCCAGCACCTGGTTGGTGAACGAGTTGGACATGACGAACGACGGGTGGCCGGTGGCACATCCGAGATTCACCAGCCGGCCCTCGGCCAGCACGATGATCGAATGGCCGTCCGGGAAGGTGTAGCGATCCACTTGTGGCTTGATTTCCACTTTCTTCACGTCCTTCTGGCCGTTGAGCCAGGCCATGTCGATCTCCAGGTCGAAGTGACCAATGTTGCAGACGATGGCGTCGTTGGGCATGGCCTGCATGTGCTGCGCCAGGATGACGTCGCGGTTGCCGGTGGCCGTGACGAAGATATTGCCCTGCGGGGCGGCCTCCTCCATGGTCGTGACTTCGTATCCTTCCATGGCCGCCTGCAGAGCGATGATCGGATCGATCTCGGTAACGATCACGCGGGCGCCCAGCGATCGCATCGAATGTGCGCAACCCTTACCGACGTCGCCATAGCCGGCCACGACCACCACTTTCCCGGCAACCATGATGTCGGTGGCACGCTTGATGCCGTCGGCAAGAGATTCGCGGCAGCCGTACAGGTTGTCGAACTTGCTCTTGGTGACCGAGTCGTTGACGTTGATCGACGGCATCTTCAGCGTGCCGGCGGCGTGCATGCGATACAGCCGATGTACGCCCGTGGTCGTCTCTTCAGTCAAACCGCGAATGCCTTCGAGCAGCTCGGGATACTTGTCGTGAACCATGGCGGTCAAGTCGCCGCCGTCGTCCAGGATCATATTGAGCGGCTGGCCGTCCGGGAAAAACAGCGACTGCTCGATGCACCAGTCGAACTCTTCGTTCGTCTCGCCCTTCCAGGCATAGACAGGCACGCCGGCCTTGGCGATGGCGGCCGCGGCGTGATCCTGGGTCGAAAAAATATTGCAACTGCTCCAAGTGACTTCGGCGCCAAGGGCCTGGAGCGTTTCGATCAGGACCGCCGTTTGTATCGTCATGTGCAAGCAGCCGGCAATGCGCGCGCCCTTCAGCGGCTGGCTTTTGCCGTACTTCTCACGCAGCGCCATCAGGCCGGGCATTTCATTCTCGGCCAGCATGATTTCCTTGCGGCCCCACTCGGCCAGCGCAATGTCCTTCACCTTGTACGGCAAACGCGATTCAACCTGCGTCACGATCGCTCTCCTTTATGCGGTTTTCCGCCTGGTTTACGAATGGCTCGCCCCGCTGGGGCTTGAAGCTCTTATGATAAAGACCCGATCCCGCGGCTGGCAACCCGGGGTGGGTAGACGTTCTATCCGCTACCGCGAAACAGGGCGAAAGTTAACGTTGTGCCGGAAAATCCCGTCGCCAAGCGCAACACCGGCGTCGCTATCGCCGAAGGCGCGCGAACGCTTGGACCGCCGCCTCGACGAACGCTCGCACTTTTTCGGCCGACTTTTGGCCGGGACTGGCTTCCACGCCACTGGCCGTGTCAACGGCCCAGGGTCGAGCCGCTTCGATCGCCGCGGCCACGTTGTCGGGCGTGAGCCCTCCGGCCAGCACCAACGGCACGCCGGCAAACTCGCGGCGGTGCTGGTTCAATGTCTGCCAGTCGACCGTTGCGCCCGTGCCGCCGTATTCCGATGCGGAGTGCGCATCGACCAGCACCATCCGCGGCGTGCAACCCAGGCGGTGGCATTGCCGCAAATAGTCACTCACTTGCGAATAATCCTCCGCCAAGCGAAACGCCTTGATCACCGCCAGCGGGCGGAGTGATTGCAGAAACTCGGGCGATTCATCGCCGTGAACCTGCACCAGGTCGAGCCGCAACGCGTCGACCGCTGCACGGATCTGTTCGGTGGTGGCGTTGACGAACACGCCTACCTTGCGGACGCGCGTCGGCACGGCGGCGGCGATTTCGCTCGATCGATCGAGCGGACAATAGCGGCGGCTGGCGGGATAGCAATTCAGGCCGATGGCGTCAGCGCCTGCCTCGGTCGCCGCCAAAGCATCGGTGACGTTCGTCAATCCACAAATCTTCACGCGAAACATCGGCGACCTCTGCGTCCTCCCCGCCACAACCTCGTATCGATCCAACACTCCGTTGAAAAATGCCGCCGTGGCATTGTTCAACAATCGCCAAGTGCGAAGCTAGTCTCCGCACAGCTCACTGAATAGCGACTTTGGTCGCCGTTCTGCCGTCGCATCCGTGCGCAGTCGCAGCCCGTCGAATTCTTCTATGGGCTGCTCAACTCCACGGCCCGGCCCGCTGTTTTTCGTGATCGATGGCACGGTAAGTATATCTTCTGACGCGATTGTCGTCGGCCTGGTTCAAGCTTTGGCGGTCGGGCGGTCGATGACGACCAAGGACCTTTGCCCGGCCGCCACGACCTGCCGACATCGATCCCGCCAACCGCCTGGACCTTGCCGCTGCATGAGCGATCGCCTGAAACCGCTGGACGCCGGTCGCTGTGCGCCATGGCTGGGCATTGCCCTGGCGCTCGTCAATTGGGCGCTAGGCGCGCCGGCCGCCGCCCAATGGCCAGGAATTCACCCTGACCCGGGCGAACTGCAGGCGGCTCAGATCGACGGGCAATTGGAGCTCGAGCTTGCGCGCGCCCGAGCGGAAGTGGCCAAAGCCCGCAATGCCGCGGTGGCCGCCAAGGCCGAACTCGAAGCCGCCGTTACCGCTCGATCCGCCGAAATCACCCAGCGGCGTCCGACCGCCGCGCCATCCGCTGGCAACGCGGCGGGCGATTCCAAATCGGTCGATACCTCGGTGGCGGACGCTGCCGCGGCAGAGATCGCCACGCTGCGGCGGTTGATTGCCGAGCTCAAGGCCGAACGCATGCAACTGTTGTCCCATCTCACGACCGAGCATCCGTTGATCGCCGACGCGGACCTGCGCCTCGACGAATACCAACAGCAACTGGTCGTGCTCTTGAACAATCGTGCCGCCGGCCACGATATCGCACAGATTGAAGTGGCGAGGAAAACCGACGACGTCGAGGTGCGTACCGCCGAGCCGACGCCGGCGCCACAAATGCAGATACTTGACGGACAGCCCCGTCAGGATCAGGGCGACGAATCCCTCCGTTTGGAAGAGGCCTTGGCGAATTGGGACGCGGCACAGGAAATGCTTGAAGCCGCAATGGACGCCGAATCGGCCACCGCCCAACGGATCGTGGCAATGACGTCGCGCCAGGCTGCGGCACAAGTTGCTCCCACGCCCGCAGCGAAGCAGCCCGCGGCCCACGCGACCGAGCCCGCTGAGACGGCCCTTGTCGCAATCAAACCGCAGCAGCCAGACTTGCCGCAGCGCGACGCTCGCTCGTCGCAGCCGCTGGTGCTGGCGGCATTGATCCTTGCACTGGTGGTTGCGGCCATTGCGTCGGTCAAGTTGGCTCGTGCCACCGACGCATCGATATTTGCCGGCGCGGATGACGCCGCGGCAGCACTTTCGCTTCCAGTTGTCGGCGTCATACCCGCCGCCACTGGCGCGATGGCCCACAGCACCGTGTTCCAGAGGTATCGCACACTGACGTTCCTGGGCCAGGTTTTTGTGGCCGTGGTGGTTTTCGCCTTCGTAGCGTTCATCGTGCAGAACCCGGGCTTTGTCTGGCAGTTGGTGACCGAACCGTGGTCGGTCCTGCGCTAGCAGCAATTACTTCGGGTTGTTGAATCGGCCGCGAGCTCGCCCCGTCCGACACAAGTTTGTGCCGGCTTCCCAGTCTGCGCGAGCAGCGTCGATCGCCGATGCTGCGACGTCGACCTGCCGTGTTTCGCTCGGACGGAATGGAGCGGCGCCGGCGCCTGTGCCGACCCTAGAGAGTAGAGGATTGTCGGCAGAACACGCGCGAAAGATTAGTGATTGCAAAAGCTGGGGAACGTGCGGCATGTACGAGAAGTTTTTTGAATTCACGGCACGTCCGTTCCTTCCCGCGGCACGGGCCGACCGTTGCCACTCGGCGCGAATGATGCAATGCGCGCGGCAAACGCTGACGCGCTCGATCGAGCGAGGCGAAGGGCCGGGCCTGTTGATTGGCCCGCCCGGCACCGGCAAGACGCTGTTGTGCCAGGTGTTGGCCGAGGAGTTTGCCGATCGGCTCGCCGTCGTGCAACTTGCCAGCGGCCGGCTTGCGACGCGTGCGGCCCTGCTGCAAGCGATCCTCTACGAGTTGGGGCTCCCTTATCGCGGGATGGACGAAGGGGAACTGCGCCTGGCGCTGGTCGACTTTCTCGAACCACGCGAAGGCGGCGAGGCCGGCATGCTGTTGCTGGTGGACGAAGCCCAGACCTTGCCGCTGCGGCTGCTGGAAGAGATTCGGCTGATCACCAACCTGGTACGCGACGGGCAACCGCGCGTGCGCGTGGTGCTGGCCGGCAGCCCGCAGTTGGAAGAGCGATTCGCCAGTCCGAAACTGAACGCGTTCGCTCAACGACTGGCGGCACGCTGCTACCTGGACGCATTGGATTCTCAAGAGACCGCAGACTACGTGCGAGCCGAAATCACTGCCGTCGGTGGCGATCCAGCCCAATTGATGGACGACGAAACACTGCGCAGCATCTATCGCGCCAGCGACGGCATTCCACGTTTGATCAACCAGGTGTGCGACCACGCCCTCATGCTGGCCAGCTTGGGCGACAGCCGATTCCTGTCGAGCGATGCCATCGAAGAGGCCTGGGCCGATTTGCAGCAGTTGCCGACGCCCTGGAGTGCCGGCGCGCGAGAGGCGACCGAGGGCGGAGTCATCGAGTTCGGACAACTCGACGACGTTGCGGACGACGCGCCTGAGGCAATCCCCTTTCGCTCGCAGGGCACGCGTCCGCTTCACCTGGCGCCGACCGAGGAGCTCTCGGATAAACAGACCGGGGAGCACGTGGCGGAGACAACCGTGTCCTTCGAACGTTCGGTTCTTCCGGACGGAGCTCGCAGCGAGAGTTTCACCGAAGTGGAGCTCGATTTTCCGGAGTTCGGCGATCCGCACAGCGAACAGTTCGAGGAAGAGGAAATCGTCCTCGACCGATATCCGCTGGAAATCGATCTGTTCGCCGATGCCCCGCGCGTTAGCAGTTGGGAGAGCCGGCAACTGGCGTCCATCCTCAAGGCATGTGGAGTTGAGGCATCCGCGCCAGAGCGATTCGACGATGCAGTAACGCTCAGTTTCGGCGTCGCCCCAGAGCCTGGCGAGCCGGATCACGAATCGACCATCGGTGGTCAGCCGATTTCGTCGTTTGCCGTGGCGGATAGTCTGCTGACGACGCCGCCCGATTTCGCGGTTCCCGCGGCGCCGCGTGAGACCGTCGTGGCCGGCATGCCGCCGACGGAAAACTACTTCGAGTTGACGGGCCCGCGCGAGTCGTCGTTTTGGGCCGGCGCCAGGGCCTCGGGAGACGACCCGGAGTTGATCATCATCGAAGACGAGGTTCCGCACCCCGCTTGCCAACCTCCGCGCAGGCGACCGTATCGCCAATTGTTTGCCAAGCTGCGTCGCGGCTAGCGCACGCTGCCCGCAGCACGTATCTGGACTGCCATACCATGACTCGAGTACTGGATGCGTTGAAAGCATTGGAGCAGCGGCGCGCCGCCAAAACGGCCGTGGCGCCGCGCGCCGGCGATGCCCATCCCCGCACGGTCCAA
>JBGSYQ010000509.1:0-30825 GCA_041750795.1 Pirellulales bacterium
TTGGCAAGATCGACAACATCTGCGTCACCGGCACCGAAGTCGTACCCGAACCGTCCAGCATCGCGATCGCGCTGATGGGTGGCGCGCTGTGCGGTTGTGTGGTGATTCGCCGACGCGTTGCCGCACGTCGTAGCGGCACTGTGCGCTGAGCTTGCGCGCCACGCGAGATTTGCGGGTCGAAACGCGCGGAGTCTCGCCCGCCGGTGATGCTACGGTCCATATCGCTCCGATGATAACTAGCACAAGCTGAGTAAAGTCGGCGGGGGATTGTAGAGCCTCGGCTGGGCCGTGTGGCGGCAATCCACAAGCGCACTCTTGGGCGCGTAAACGAGCCGCCGCCCCGGCGAAACGATCCATTGAAACTGAATCGACAAAGTGACGACGCGGACAAGATCGTATTCGCCACGGCAAACGACAAGTATCTCGTCTACCAGTACAAGGACGACACCGGATTCGAGGTATTCGAGCGCAAGAAGGACGGTTCGGCCGGAAAGAGCTTCCCAGAACTACGCTCGACCTACAAGGAAGTCAAAGATTTCCTGGTCGCGACGGAAGCCGCAGCCAACAAGGGCAAGAAATAGCCGGCCACGCGCGCTCGCCTGCCCGCGCCGCCGCTGGCCACCGCTGACGCCGGGGACCGCAACGGTTTGCCATCCGCGCCACGGCCCTCCGAGTTGTCAAAGAGCCCGTGTGTAATCCGGTCATCCAGTTGACACTCGCCGTGAAGCGCACAGGCGAAGATCTTAATGCTGGTGCCACCGCCGCAGGCTTCGCAATGTTCCTGACGAAGCTCGGGGCCGCGGTGGATGCAGGCGAGGAGCTGGTCCGGCAAGGTCCGTAAGGGCGTCGCGGGACGTCGCTGCTTTAACCGGACACGCGCGATTTCGAAGAGGGTTCCTTTTGGACCCTAGCACCCCGGAAGCAACCCTCTTCGTTAACGAGTCGCGCTTTGCGGCGAAGATTCTGCGGACCTGCGCTAGTGCTACCGCTTCCGACGTCGCCGGACGAGCACCTGAGTCGTTCAGGAGAGGGTTGAGTAAGCGGTCGTACACCACCGCAGGGTCCGTGCCCCCTGCGGCATCTCGTGCCCTGACGCAGCTGTTCTAGCTTGCCTTGCGACGGAATCACCGGAGCAGTATTGCCAGGTACGTACCATAGACTGCCAGAAGGAGCCCGCCCTCCCAGCGGTTCACACGGAGCCGGGAAATCATAACCGGAAACAGTATCAGTGTTATTCCCATCATCCACCAACAATCGTTCTCGAAGATCGCGGGCTGAACCGGCAAGGGAGCAGCCAAGGCACTGATGCCAAGGACGCCCAGAATGTTGAAGAGATTTGAACCGATGACGTTGCCAATCGCAATGTCGCTCCGTCCACGGATGCTAGAGACCAGCGATGCCATGACTTCGGGGAGTCCGGTCCCGGCCGAGACAATCGTCAATCCGATGACCCGTTCCGACAAACCCAAGAGGCGAGCCACACCGACGGCACCGGTCACTGTTGCGTGCGCTCCGCCCGCCAATAGCACTACGCCTGCCGACACTAGCGTCATACACACCCATGTCTTGGGTCGATTCTCAGCTGGCGTCAGCTCACGGACTTCGGCCTTGAACTCCGCGACCTCGGCCGCCGTTACCTCTTGGCGCACCAAACTGACGACATAGGCAGTGAAGCCCACATAAACGGCTAAGCACAGCGAGGCATCCAGCCAATTGATCTGGCCATCTTGCGAAATCACCAGGCACAGTAGCGTGACCAGCACGAGTACCGGGTATTCGAGCTTGATCGTGTTGCCCGTGATGGCGATCGGACGAATTAGCGCGCACATGCCGATGATGACCGTCGCATTGAAGATATTCGAGCCGACGACGTTGGCGATGGCGATGTCAGTCTGACCTTGATAGGCGGCGATTCCGCTGACAGCCAGCTCCGGGACAGACGTGCCGGCAGCGACGACCGTCAGGCCAATGACGGCCGGGGTCAGACGCAGTAGGGTTGCCAGGCCAACCGCGCCGCGTAGCAAGGCCTCTCCGCCCACAGCGAGTAGGACCACCCCCAAGACAATCATCGCCGTCGAAAACAACAACGCTCAACCCTCGCTCATACTCGTTTTCAACCGCCGCATCGCGGGTCCATGGCCAAACTGACGCATTCGCGCGATGCGACTGACACACGGCGGTAGAGTAGCCGCTGTGCGCCTCGCCCTCAATCGCAATCATTGCGAATGCCAGATGGACCGCGAGATCGCTGGCGAACAAACCGCGACGAGAACCGCGCTTTGGCGATGCGGTCGACCGCCTCCTTGTCGATGTTGTTGCGCGATGGGCGCGTCCTTCTGGCAGGAGGTTTCACCGGGGTTACCTGGAGAAAGCGGGTAAACGTCGCGAGCGCTGCCCTGTATGACCCGAAGATGGGACAATGGAGCGAAACTCGTCCGATGAAAGACAAGAGAGCCGGCTTCTCGATCATCCAGCTTTCGAACGGACAAGTGCTCGTAGCAGGCGGCTGGGCGCAAAGCCAAATGGAATTAAAGAGCGCCGAGCTTTTTGATAGTCACACGGAAACTTGGCGGCCAGCGGCGCCGATGACGGTCGCCCGCCGCAACCATCGAGCGGCGCTCTTGGCCGCTGGCGATCGAATCGCTCGGCGTACATGTTGTCGGCGGTTCGATTTGGTGCACTTACGGTCCAACACTTGCACGTGGTTCGTCTCGGGGCTCTCGCATCGACGCAGTCAATTGGGACGGTCGACAAATCGACCGTTTGACGAGCCGATGCTCGGCTCCTTCCGGATTCTCATCCATTTCGATGCACGATTCTAGTTCGAGAACTCAAACGGTTTGTGAGACTCCCAAAAACGACCGAATAGTGCGATGACGCGTCACACTCGCGCACGACTGCGGTGCTGCGCCGCAAACGGAAGGGGCGGCGTAACACTCAGCTAGTCGCCGGTTGCGGCGACGAACTCGATTGCTGCTGCGAGCGGCGTGGTAGAATCGGGTTTTCGAGCCATTCGAGTAGTTCTTCGCTGACGTCCGGCGCCGTCTCGATGCCCGCAAAGAAAGAGGCAAACGCGCGGTCATAGGTGTCATAGTCCGACTCACGTTTGACCAACAGGCATCGGGCCAGATGGTCTCTGGGCAGACATCGACGACATCGGCGGGATTCTGATTCGAGCCCGGGGAGGCGATAAAGAAAAATCCATAGCGCCGACCACTGGCGAGCACGGAGTGATACAATCGTGGTATTGGCTAGAACAGCGGCGAACCTTTTGCGACGGCGAGCACGATTACGATCAATGCACACAGACGAGACATCCCCAGAGGGGGAAAGTCGGTCGATGTGATGGAACCGAGACAGACCGCGTCATGCGAATCAGAAACTCCGCAGACTACCGTACGCTGTTGTGGGTGGCCGTGGCCGTGGCGTTGGTTGTGCTTCAATATGCTCGACCGCACGCCGTGATATACGTGCTGCCCTTCAGTTGCTACTTGGCGATTGCCTGCGGCGTAATCGCGCATAACCACAATCATCGCCCGACGTTCGTGAGCAAGCGAGCCAACAGCGCTTTCGGGCACGTGCTCACCATCTTTTACGGCTACCCGACGATGATGTGGATCCCAACGCACAACATCAATCATCATCGCCTTGTTAATCGGCCGGGCGACGCGACCATCACTTGGCGCTATACGAACCGGCACAACTTCTTCGTCGCCGCGACGTACTTCCTGGTTTCGGGCTACTTTCAGTCCGAACTGATCCAAGGATATGTCCGCCGCGCCAAACTCCACAATCGAAGTCTTTACGGCCGCATCTGGTTTCAGTACGCATTTTGGGCGGTCTTCTTCCTGCTCGCGTTGGCACTGGCGGTGGCATTGCATCACCGTCAGCACATGGGCTTGTTCGTGTGGTTTTTCTCCTTGGTGTTTCCGGCCTTCTGTTCGATCTCGGTAATCATGTTTTTTAACTACGTGCAACACGTCCATTCCGATGCCTGGTCAGAACACGATCACTCGCGCAACTTCACGGGCAAGATGTTCAATTTTTTCTTCTTCAACAATGGTTTTCACACGGCGCACCATGAGCGTCCCGGTCTGCACTGGAGCGCCCTGCCAGCGGCACACGCTCAAATGGCGCACCTGATCGATTCGCGGCTCAACGAAAGCTGCTTGCCCTGTTACTTGATCAAGCAATATGTCCTGGCTCCATTTTTCCCGCAACTGGGCACGCGACAACTCGGGCAAAACCCTCGCGAAGGAGTTGCGCAGCCTCCGAAAATAAGTCGAGCCATCGGAATGCGCGGGCAATCCAAAAGCACACTACCTCCAGTCTAGCGTCTCGCCGCCGCGTGAATTTCGACCGGGTCAAGAATGCGTTGGGGCATGCCGTACCACCACTTATGTCTGCGTGAGACTCCCGTAATTCGACCGACAAATAAGTTAGACGACAAAGCCACGTTTCCGCACGATCTCTGAGAACACAAGAAATGCGACAAGCGCGTTGCGATGATATTCCGACCCTGCTCGCGCTGATGTCGGAGTTCTATGCTGAGAGTGGCTACGAACTAGATCACTCCCGAGCCGAACGGGCGTTTGTTGCAATTCTCTCCGATGAGCGCCTGGGCTATGTGTGGCTCATTGACGGAGAAACCAAGAACGTGGGCTACATTGTGCTTACGCTCAGATTTGGCATGGAATATGGCGGTTTGATCGCATGCATCGATGATCTCTTCGTAGTCCCGCAAAGTCGCAACAAGGGGCTGAGCACGACGGCCTTGATCCAGGTGCGTGACTTCTGCAAGACCAACGGAATTCGTGCCATCACCGTTGAGGTTGGTTTCAGCAATGGCCCCGCGCAAGCGGTCTATCATCGTGTCGGATTGGTCGAAGCCCCCGACCGTCAACTACTGGCGTTGGCTCTCGCGCCACCGACGCATGTTGTCTGACTCTTCGTTCCATGGGGCCGTAACGCCGACCGCCCGGCGCTCAAATCGCAGACTGCACCGATGATACGCGAGACGGGCGTTTTGGCCTTGCGGCCCTGGCCGAAGCCAGATAAATAGCGAGACCTCAAGCCAGTCCCCAACGAAATGGCGGACTGTCGTAGACTAGAATCGCGATGCAAACAAAAGGAGCCGGACCATGGCGCAAGTCCACACCTTGATTTCCGGGCGGCCCCGACTCTACACATTCGTCTTGGGGATCGGCGTAGGGGCGTCGGTGTGCTTAGGGGTGATGAACTTCCACGTCCTGCGGGCTAGGGATGGGTTTTACCTCGTGCAGAAACATCATGCCAAGCTCACGCAGACGTATGTCGACACGCGTCAATTTAACGCTCGGGACTGGGTGGAGAACGCAGATTTGGCTGCGGCGGTAACGGCCGACGACAAGGAGTACTTAATGACCCAGGAGTTGGTGAAGACCTCGCGTCGGTGAGCCGGCGGCGATCGAGAAGTTTGGTCCTAACCGCAAAACTCGGCGGAATTCTTCTGCCGGGTCGGGGGGAGCAACCGCTTGCGTTGCTCGGAACAGCTTTGACGCTAGATTCTCTGTTCGCTCTGGCGACCAACTGCCATCATCATGGTGCGTGACGTGTGCGACTTTGGTCGGTTGCGAGAGGCCCAACAATCTGGTCGATCTGCTCCAAGCCCTAACCCGGCCGAGGGGTCAGTGTTGAACTGGGAGTTAATCACCCACTTTAGGTTCGCCCGCTAACTCACAAATCCTGGCCACGAGCTTGTCGAAACCGATCGTGCCTTTGACAAGGAAGTCTACCGCGCCCAGCCGCTTGGCTTCGGTCATGGTTTTGGACTGGGTATCTGAAGAATACATCACGACCGGTACGTGATTTAGTTCTGTGTGCCCCTTGATCAATTTCAGAACGGTTAGGCCGTCCATTTCGGGCATGTTGACGTCGAGCACCACCAGCGACGGCTTGCGGATGTGAAGCATCGCTAGCGCCTCGGCGCCGCTCGTGACGGAGTCGGCTTCGTGACCGGCGTAACGGAGAAGGCGTTCGAGGGCTTTACCGATATCTTTCTGATCGTCAACAATCAGGATCATGTTTCTCACATTTTTTCGATGTGCTCAGCATCTAATATAGGCTGCCCGTCTTGCGGCGCGGTTTCGCGCGGCAGACGAATAGTGAACATCGTGCCCTCTCTCTCGGTGGAAGTCACATCGATGCGCCCGCCGTGCGACTTGGCGACTTCGCGGGCGATGTACAGCCCCATGCCGATGCTGCCAGGGCGATTTTTCGCCGGGTGTTCCGCGCTGGAGCCGCGAATCAGCGGGTCGAAGATTTTCTGCAACTCCCCCGGTGGAATGGGATCGCCTCCGTTATGAACATTAATGAAGACATCCGACTCTTCGCCACGGAGTGAAAGCGTGACGGGGAAATCCGCCGAGCCGTGTTGAATGGCGTTGCCCAGGAGGTTGGAGATGGCCTGGCGGACGCGGTCGGAATCCCACTGACCGTTCAAGTCGCCGTCGGTGCGGAGTTGAATGTCCAGCTTGGGGTGAGCGGTGCGGAATTCTTCAAACAGTTCCCTAGCAAGGCTTCCGAGGTCTAATGACGTGGGTCTGACGGGCATGCCCGCGCCGAGCCGAGTGCGGGTGTAGTCGAGCAGGTCTGCAATCATGCGTTCCATGACCCACACGTTGCGGCTGATCTGCTCACCGCACGCAATGGCTTCGGCGGGATCTTTACAAACAAGAGGCACCAGGTGCGCAGTCATTCCGATGGAGTTAAGCGGATTGCGCAAGTCATGACCGAGTATCGCTAGGAACATATCCCGAGCCTGATCAACGCGACTTGTGTAGCTGGCAACGGCTTTAGTGATCGACTGGTCAATGGATTCATTGAAGCGGGTGAGGTCATCGACGTCGCGATCGTCTGGTCCGGGCGCACTCTCGTGCCAAAGTCGAAGCACGCTGGCTCGCAGGGCGCGGTACTCACTCACCACCTCCAGCATGTCAAACCCGAGGCCCAGGCGATCCACCGCGTGCAATTTGGACGCTTCGTCGAGGGCATCATCCTCCTGAGGGTGATCCAGGCCCTTGGATTTCTTCGCCCGCCCTGCGGCGGTTTGGGGCGACTTCATATCCTGCGCGGCGGCTTGCAGGATCTGCCCGGCGTGGTCGCGCAGGGCGAGCTGGTCTAGATGTTCACCCGCGCCAATGCTCCGCGCGAAGACGTCCCACTCGGCCAGGATAGACTCGACGTTCGACAGGATAAAATCAGCAAGACGCATAAACACTCCGTGGCAATTCGGGTCGCGCGGAGAACATTTCACAGCAGGGTGCAAACCCGTCACCGCCAATCATATGGTCTCTTCTCGCAAGCGTCACGATTCGGCCAAATAAATTGTCTCCACCGCCGCGTTTTTGCTTTGCCTTCCTGTGAGTCGAAATGGGTCGGCTGGGCGCCAGAATGCCCTTGGCCGACCTCCAATCCAGTCGCCGGGGCGGCGGGTTCGGTCTCATTTATTCATGTGCCGTGGGACTCTGGAAATACCGGCATCGTGCCACACGATTGTCGCCGGATACAAACTGGGAGTCGTGAGCAGAGACACGTGTCGGTTCGACTGGGCGAGAATTGGATTGACGTTTTTAGCCGCGCACTACCGTCGAACGAGGAAGCTGGCGTCGCCGCGTGTGAGATCGATAGTGCCTTCTGACAGTGGCTCGACGTTCCGTTTTTAGCTGCCCAGCAAAGTATCCCCTTACGCACACCCCTCGCGTCATAAGCCGGCAATTTCAGATCGCCTCGACTTCACTCGTGTCTCGTTTCGACTTTGCATCTACGTTCAGCTTTTTATTCAGCAGGGCAATCTCCTTGCGGAGAGCCGTCCATTCGGCGGTCGGATTCAGTGCCGTTGCACCATTCGATAGAAGTTCCTTGCGCAGCGCAACCAATTCATCGGTGATTTTCTTGATTTGTTCCGTCGTTAGGCCACTCATTGATCTTCTCCAAGGGCTTACTGGCCGAAAATCTCTTGCGGGGCGATTTGCCGAAGCAGGTCCGCGATTGTAAACGGAAGGTGGCTCTTTCTGCAAAACACAAATCCGGCGATTGGGCCCCCGATAATGAGCACACGCGTGCTAGCTGAAAGCGATCGCGAGCCGCTGGACTGCCCATGCGTCAGTTGACCTCTGACCTCGTCTCACCCGCCCGCGCAATAAAGTCAAATGACAGCCCCGCCACGTGTACGCCACTCGGCACGATTTCCCCCTCGGGAAAGATCGCTGTGACGCATGCCCCGCACGTCCCGTTCACCAGTTTATAGCCGTTCGGCTGGCGTTCTTCGCCGGTTCTTGGTCATGCCTTTGGTTTACCGCGCCTGGCGTGGGGCAGTGGGCTAAGCGCTTCAGAAGCAAACAAAAAATTGATATTGAGGATACGACTCGGACTATTTAGCTTATCCCCCCGATATTGGAACCAGGGGTCCGCGTTGGCCCTTTTGCCAATTGGCATCGCGTACTGGGATTCTAGGATGAGCACGTCCTTGCCATTGTTGGAGAACGATAGCGCCAGCTCGTCTCCGACACGAACGCTGACAATTTGCCTAATCAACCCACGATTCAATCCGTCTTATTGGGGTTTTGAGTACGCGCTCCCGCTCTATCCAGGCGATAAGCGCAGCACGATGATTTCGGGGTCGCTTTCCGCGGTGGCGGGGCTTTGCGGGAAACACGACGTGTACCTGCTTGACGAGAACGTCGAGGACATCGACTGGGAGTCTCTCCGCAAATATGACATTGTTGGCGTTACGGGAATGACCGTGCAGAAGGAGCGGATTCGCCAGATACTCATCAAGCTACGCGAATTGAAGAAATTTACGGTTGTGGGCGGTCCCTTTGTCACGGTCCAGGAATCCTGCTTCGACGGCCTGTGCGACGTCAAGTTCGTCGGCGAAGCCGAGACCACTTGGCCCCAATTCCTTGAGGACTATGCCAGCGACAAGCCTATTCAAAATCGATATGAGCAATCGCAGCCGACTGACATGTCTAAGGTACCTCGCCCGCGCTACGACCACCTCAAGGTCGATCGCTATGCAACCGGGGCCCTCCAATACTCGCGTGGATGCCCGTTCGAATGCGAGTTCTGTGACATCATCGTGATCTTCGGGCGCAAACCGCGAGTGAAAAACCCCGATCAACTCGTGGCCGAATTAGATGATATGCGCCGAGCCGGGTTCCACTCCGTTTTCATCGTTGATGACAACTTTATTGGGAATAAGAAGAAGGCTAAGGCCCTCTTGGAGAAGCTAATCCTCTGGATGGAGCAGCATCGCTACCCACTCCATCTGACGACCGAGGCCAGCATCGATTTGGCAAACGACGCAGAGTTGCTTGATTTGATGTACCGGGCCAACTTCCGCAGCGTGTTCATCGGAATCGAAACCCCACGCACGGAGTCACTAAACGAGATCAAGAAGTTTCAAAACGTCCGAGGTGATACGATCGACGCGAAACTTGCGCGAATTCGGAATGCCGGACTCGACGTCAACGCCGGATTCATTGTTGGGTTTGACAATGACGACAAGGCGATCTTCGAGGACCAATTTCGGTTCATTCAAGAAAACGGAATCACCTTAGCAATGGTCGGCATGCTACAAGCGATTCCCAAGACCCCGCTGTACGAACGACTTCAACGCGATGGCCGCTTGGTCGAGGAGGATCCCAATTGCAACCTCATTCCTAAGCAGATGAGTCGTGATGAGTTGCGAAAAGGCTACTGGGATTTGGTTGAACGGCTCTATGCGCCCAAAGCCTTCTTCGATCGCTATTTCAAGGTCTACGAGTCCCCGGAGTATCTCCAGCGACGCGCTGCGATCTGCGCGAAGGCCGGAGAAGGAAGGCGCATTCCGTGCTTACTCTACGGGCTGGCCTTGTTGTGGTCACTGTGCTTGGCTCTGTGGCGCGATGGCTCGCTCATCACGGTCGGAAGTGTTTACGTGAAGTACTTCTTCACCCGCAACATTCGGTACCGTCGAGACATCATTGGCTTTGCACAATTCATGAACCGATGCGTGACCCACTGGCACTTCTACAAGTTTACGCGTGAAGCAGTCGCCGGCAGACTAGAGACTTACAATACAGCGTGATGAGCCCCTGGCGCAGAAATGGACCGTTTTTCGGAACGCCAACAGACGCAGACTTCGGCGAAAACAGCGCGCGTCGGGTCACATCGACCGATGAAACAACCACTGAACCGCGGGGCACGAACCGCTCTGCGGCACGCGAGCGGCTACATTTGACTGGAGCCGATCTGCTCCAGCAAGTACTTCAGCGCGCCGCACGCGTTGACCACTCGCTGATCGTTGGCAAGCCTGTGCCGTCGTCGGCGTCATTGTTGCTGCCGCAATCAAAACCTTGCGGCAGAAATAGCCCCATGACCCCCGCCCCTAAGCGCCGCTGGTTTCAGTTCAGCCTGAGCTGGCTTCTGTGGCTTGTGTTGTGCGCGGCTCTGGCATGCTGGCTTTTGGCGCTGCCACCGTTGTGCGTTGAGGAGATCTTGGGCCTCAGCATGAACGCCCCAGCCACCTCAATGGCACCCGGGGAGACCTTGGGCCTCAGCATTGGCACGGCACCTGAATACTACCCCACACATTGGCCGCTAGAAGTTGCCATGCGAATTGGGGCCTGCATCGTTCTTTTCATGCTGCCCTACATCTGGATTCGCAGCCGATCAAGGCCAGCAACACACTAACCACCCAGTACCCGATTCTGGATTCTGGAATCAAGTTGCGACCCTGCCATGAACCAACGCCCCCGTCCCTAAGCGCCGCTTGCTACGGTTCTCGTTGCGGACGCTGTTCGTAGTTGTGACGGTGGCGGGAATCGGCATCGGTTCAGCCGGCTGGATTGGATGGAACGTCAACCAAGCTCGGCAACGAAAGCGGATGCTAACCGAGCCGGCAGCCGTGCCATCGCAATTCTTGGTTTCGATCCAGTACTCACGAACAAAAACCGCCATTTCTTTGGAGAATGCTCGGCGCGCATGCGGTCCGCGAAATCAACTTGAGCACGGGAGCGACACCGGCGGACGTAGAGCCGTGGTACACGAGCAAGCCTCACGAATCGTTTGCCAACATGCTGGGCACGTTGCGCAGTCGCAGTCTCCGAGAATCTATTTCCGCCTGGGCACCCCACGGACCAGGAAGTCAAAAAATAATCAAGCTCGTCGAGGACATCCTGGCTCTCGCGGCATAAAACCACCACAACCGAACAACTCGTGCTGGCAAAAACCGCGAAAGTTGAACTAAGGGACGAGCTCTTGAACCAGGAACTGTTCCTGAGCGTCCCGAGGCCCGATCAACTATGCCACAGCCCCGTCACAACTCGGGCTCAAAGTTCAACAGAAACCGCCTCCCCTTAATCTGCATCCACGGCTCATTGCGTCCGCCAAAAAGCGTCGCCTCGGTGCGCTTGAGGACGGTCCCATCAGCGCCAATCCACACCGATTGTCGGCGATTAAGCACGAGGCAAATTGACATGCCACGTTGTTTTGCCAGTCCGCCTGCATATTCCTCCGCTGCTTCGGGCGTAGTGATTGCTTCAGGCAAGCGGCACTCCGAATAAACGGCTGCCATCAATCTAATGACCAGTCGCATGGGCACCGGCTCGTCAGCCCATTTGGTCCATGCCTGGACGTGCTCCTGGCGATCCTGTTCGGCCAGCCTCTCAACAGTCGCCCAATCGATTTTCAATGCCTTGGCAATCTTGATGAGCAACTCGTCGTCGATGATGCCTTCTCGCTCAAAGCGAACGATCCGATTTGCACCCCTGGAAATGTTCTTGTAGCCGACGAGTCGCGCGAGATCGCCTCGGCTGAGATTTCTGGCGAGCCGTGTTGATTTGAAATGAGATCGGAGTCGCTTCATTTTCGTATTCCAAAGCCGCCGCTCAGGCACATCCCGATCAACCACCAGACAAATACGATGCATGCCACGGCGATCAAGAACGGCAGGATCGCAATGATCAAATAGATCACGCCGACGCCCATGATAACTGCCAAGAGAACGAGGGCCGCCTGTTTCATGTGCTCAATACTCCGCGGGCAATAAAATGCAGGACGAACTCCGGTCCGCCTCGGTGATGACCCAAATCTTTACGCCCTTCGCCGTTCGATAGACCGAGAGAAGCCGCTCGCCGCTTCGCAGAGCATCCTCGTTTGCTTGCCGATCCTCGTCACAGCACTCCTCCCCCCAGTCCCCCTGAAGATGACGGCTGACGAAGAGCATAGGACTCTGACCCGCATCGGCCAGTGCTTCCACGGCACCCGGCGTGGCAACAAGTTTGCCGAGACTGAACTTGGGTTTCGCGATTTCGATCATCGATCATCTAAATTCCGGTGAAGGACGCTCATCAGCCCACGGATGACCGTGAAAGCGATCAGCCCAAGGGCGATTAGGATACGGATCAGGATTTCTTTGAGCATTGGTGATCTCCTTGACCATCCCGTGTACAAGTAAACTCGTTGACGCCTGAAAACGAAAAGGCCCTGCCCGAGCAATTTCCTGGGCAGGGCGTGCGAGCCGACGATCAACCCTCGTGCGGCGAGAACCCGAAGTAGAATCTCGGCTGATGTTGGAATTCCAAGCTCCCCTTCACGCCGTCGCTCCTGCGGCGGACCACCACGTACGGTGCCATGAAGCCACGCACCTCGAAATCCTGCCCGAGTTCCTGAGTGTTCCAGACCTGCCCGTATTGGGCTTCCAGGGCTTCTCGGCTGCCAGGCTCAGAATTGATTTCGGCGACTCGTTGGCGGCGATAGGATTCAGTGTCGTCGGGCATCTCGACCTCCTTGGGACTGGGGTTTTCCAAGGAGGTGTACAAGTGAACTTCGATCAGTTTGGGATGCTCGGATACCTCTCGGGCGTGCTCTACAGCGAGTCTCATGGAGCACGGCATTTGCGTGATCATGCCGAGCGGACACGCGTGCTACTCTTTCCGATTGCTTTAAGACTGCTTATACGTCGAGCGCGGCATCCCTGCATTCTCATAGGTCAAACAGAAAGGCAAGTCCGCCCTCACAACAGTAGCCGTACCCGAAACACGACTATTCTGTTGTGAATCGGCCCACGATGATTAATGCTCCGTCAGCGGCAGGCAATGTCAGACGCTCGCCCACCCGCAGCGCCACTGACTTGAGCGTTTTGCCGGTGACTGGATGGTGCGCGGTAAACTTTACGTTCCGCCGCGCCTCTACTTGCAGGCCGTCGTCGCGGATGCCGATGGGAACACACACGAACCGGTCGCCCTGGCAGCTGCCGATGTTTCGCAGGCAGCCATCGCGCGCCGACTCGACTTCGGACCAATACCGGTTGGCCTTTCCACCGGCGAAGACGGTGAGCGGGGCTCGCGCGTCCTGGCCGTTGTTCCGCTCCCAATTCGGCAAGTCGGCGGGCAGCAACTTCAGCGTGTGGCCGTAGCAATCGATCCCAGGCGTGTCCTCGAAGCGCGTTTTGCCCACCACTCCTGCTGCCGAATGAAAGACGTACATCGGTAGTTTCGCCGTGTACGCAAAAGCCGCGGCCATCGCCAATCGCACTGAATCCTTTTCGGCGTTCACCGATGAGCCCGGTCCAATCGGCTCGTTGCTGCTCACCGGCGGAAAGCCCGGACGATTACCAAATTCCCAGCAATCATAAACGGGCTTCCACCCGTCGTCGCTGCGCCGGTCCCGGGTGAAATGCCAGGTCGCCACATCGGCCACCCCGTCGGCATAAAGTTGGTCGAAGCCCTTGGCGCTCCCCAACTCGGGCCAGTCATGGTTCGACGTGATCGCCACCGGGATCTCCGTCCGACTGTTGAGGAACTTCGCGAACTCACGCAGATCGGCCACTCCTACATCGCCAGGAAAGCCGTTCTGCCACGCCTCGTTGGCGACTTCCAGCAGGATGATCTTGTGCTCCCGGCCCGGCACGACCTCCTTCAGGATCTTCCGCATGTGTTCCAGACGATCCTTCTTGCTGGGCATGAGCTGCGCGTCGGCAAAGATCGTAATCTGCGTGCGCATCCCATAGCGATCGTAGGCCAGATCGATCAACTCGCGGAGCTGCTGCCAGTAATCAAGCCACGCCTTGACGCGTTGATCCTCCCGGTTCTCGAACGACACCGGAGCGATTTCCAGCCCTTTCCAACCGGCGTTGTGCCCTACCATCGACAGCATGCGGTAATAGTTGAACCCCTGCCGCGAGAGAAACTCAAGATCAGTCTCCAGCCGTGCCCGATCATACTTGCAGCGCCACAGGGCAGTAAAATACGAAACGCCCAGCCCCAAAAACGGTCCGTGGTCATCGAGCAGACAGTGCCCATTAATGCGCACCCGTCCAGAATCCCTCATCACCGGCGGTGCCGACTGTTGGGCAATCCCTGGCACACCGAGCAGGGAGACGATGCAAAGAACAGCAAGCGGGAGTTTCATCACGGCATCTTGGTGACGGCGAATTCCCAAGCACACCGCTGTACCTTTCCAGAACCAATTGTGTCTCTGGATCGGCTTGGCATGCCGCGCGAGTTGCGCAGCAATGGGGCAACGGATTCGGCTCATAATTTGCTCCGGTCGAGGATCTACTTCCTGGCTCCTGCTGCGTGCGCCTACCGATCGAGCTAGTTTACCAAAGTCGGCATCAAGCGGGACATTTTCAGGACGGGCTTGCCGACAACCCCTAACACGCGCAGCCGCCTGACGGCGACTATTCCATGCCTCCGGGTCCGCCAGAGTCGCGCACATCGCCCGAGGTGTGTCGGACCAGACCAAGCAACTCTCAGAACCCAAGCCGGATTGACAGATTGAGTCCCACGACGACAATGCGGCGATGAAGAAGCTCACAAGCACGCCTGCAGCGATAGCGCAATTGGTTAAGGAATACCCCGCCAAGAATCCAAGCGAAATTGCTAAGTTGGCCAAGGGATTGGGTTATACCGCTGTCAGCACTTCAATCGTGAAAACGATCATCGCGAAGCTGCCGCGAGGCAAATAATTCAGGCCCGTTCATCAGAGGAAGTTCAACTAGTGCGACCCGAGAAGGTTGCACAAGTTCGGCGTGCTACCTGTTTCCAAAATTGCTTTCTGCAGTTTCTACCTGCTATGCTATGGGTCAAATAGCTTGGCGGTTCTAACTCAAGGGTTACTTCTCATGCGATCCGCTGCCGTGTCGATTTTCTCCGCTCTTTTCGTTTGCCTCATCCTCTCAGAGACCGCGTGCTCAGGTCAGGATGCTCAAAGCATAGCGAGACTTGGCGGCCAGATGAGCTCGGCTGACACAGTATCGCTTGAAGAGCAGGTTGCAAAGAACCCAAACGACGTTGAGTCGCGAACAAAGCTCCTCGGCTACTATTTCACCAAGGGACGGCAAGACGCCGATGCCAAATCCAACCGACAGCGTCACGTCGTGTGGTTAATTGAGAATGCTCCCGAATCGGAAGTGCTTGGCTTACCTTACAGTGGGCTCGACAAAATACTTGAAACGAAGGGCTACGATCAAGCCAAGGAAGCCTGGCTAAGGATCATCCAAGAGTCGCCTGAAACATTGTCCGTACTCAGGAATGCCTCCAGGTTCTTCTTGTTGCACGATCGCAAAATCTCCGAAGAACTCTTGCTCAAAGGCCAAACACTCGACATGAAAGATCCTCAGTGGTCTTCGTCGCTAGGTCAGCTCTATTCGCTTGGATTGATGTCGCTTCCAGCAGGGCCGGCGCGGAAAGCTGCTGCGGAAAAAGCGTTTCAGCAATACAAATTGTCGTATGATCTATCCGACACCTTGGAAAGAGACGCCCTTTTGGTCGGCTTGGCGAAAACCGCATTTGCGGCTGGTCTGAACGACGACGCAAAGGCTTTTGCAACGAAGATGCTCGACGACGACACTGCTGATTGGAACCGAGGCAATCGAATCCATCACGGAAATCTCATTCTTGGCCAGATTGCCCTTTCAGACGGAAATGTTGACGAAGCAAAATCGAGGTTGCTTCTGGCCGGCAAGACGACCGGTTCGCCCCAACTGAATTCCTTCGGTCCAAATATGCTACTGGCGAAGGAGTTGCTCGAACGGGGAGAAACTGAGGTGGTTTTGGAGTATTTTGAGCTCTGCAAGAAGTTTTGGGCATCGCCAAATCGAAAACTGGAACAGTGGGCGGATGATGTGAAGTCAAAACGCAATCCGCAGTTTGGTGGAAACCTGGCACACTAAGCCGTCGCCATCACCAGAGTTGTGTGACGAGGAATCCGAATCCAGTGCGTCGGTGGGATCGACCGAAGGCGTAAGATCTGGCAAGGTCTCGATTGAGAAATCGACCAATGAGACCAGAATCAAAGCTTGAATGAAGATCGCGAAGACTTTCCCTGCCCGCGTGTCTGAGTCTTCGACTATTCGCTTTAGATTCATGCCAGCAGCGCGTATGCCGCGATTAATGCTCATGTCTCAGTTTGTACGTGGGATAACTGCCGCTGCTGTTGTTGTTTCCGGAATATGCGGGTGGAGCTGGCCGCGGCTAGCGTCCGGCGTCGAGACGTCATGCAGCGACTGGCAGGATACCGGTCCAAAGACAGTGTTCACGATTCACGACTCCTCGAAATGCGACGCGGTTGATTCTGGGGCATGGGTGCTGGGCGGGACGCTTGAAGTACGGTTTGAAGGAACCGTTGAGCCGCACGAAGGAAGCGAATTCATTTTGTACGGTGGCGGAGTGACCGGACTGAAGGGGGAGTTCGAACGTGTCGTGCTGCCCGATGGATGGCTCTACGATCTGAAGTATGATCACGACCAGCCGGCGGTGGTGCTGCGGAATTTGAAGCCTGATCGGGCGCCGGCGTTTCCGGGAGCGGAGGGGTTCGGGAAGTACACGCTTGGCGGCCGTGGCGGTCGCGTGATCGAGGTCACCAATCTCAACGACAGCGGTCCGGGAAGTTTTCGCATGGCCTGCGAAGCAACTGGACCGCGGATAATCGTCTTTCGGGTCTCCGGCACAATTGCGCTCGCATCGAAACTGGTGATTCGCCATCCGTTCATCACGATTGCTGGCCAGTCAGCACCCGGTGATGGCATATGCATCAGCGACCACCAAGTGAAGTTCGAAGCTGATCATGTAATTGTGCGCTACCTGCGGTTTCGACCGGGGGACGCACAAGGTGTGGAACACGACGGATTTGGAGGCAACGGAGATCACGTGATTATCGATCATTGCTCGGTGAGCTGGAGCGTTGACGAGGCACTGTCGATCAACAAGGCTTCCAACCTCACGGTGCAATGGTGCATGGTCACGGAGAGTCTGTACGACTCTGTTCACAAGAAGGGTCGCCATGGCTACGGCGGGCTATGGGGCGGTCGGGGAGGGTCGTGGCATCACAACCTGCTGGCCCACCATTCGAGCCGCAATCCACGCGCTTCAGGCAATGAGAACTCCGGCCTGCTGGATGTTCGGAATAATGTGATCTACAACTGGGGCTTCAACAGCGCGTACGGCGGCGAGCGCTGGCCGCGGAACTGGATTAACAACTACTACAAGAGCGGGCCCGCGACGCGCGAGGACGTGAGGCATCGCATCTTCATCCAGAGCGACTCGCTGGGAAAAATGTTTGCGGCCGGAAACGTCGTTGAGGGTTTTCCTGAGATCTCCGCCGATAACTGGGCCGGCGGGATCGAGTACAGCGAAAAGAGCGGCGCAAGCGAAAAGACGCTGCGCGTCTTTCAGCCGTTCCAAGTGGCCCCGATCAGCACACAAACGGCCATTGAGGCGCTTGAATGCGTACTCACGGATGCCGGAGCGTCGTTGTCGCGCGATTCGGTGGATGCCCGGATCGCTGAAGAAGTCCGCGCCGGCAGAGCGACGTACGGTGAAACTTGGGGCGGCGGTGGGAAGGGGATTATCGATTCTCAGACAGCCGTCGGCGGGTGGCCGGAGTTGAAATCAACGCCCGCTCCACTGGACACCGACCACGATGGAATGCCGGATGACTGGGAGGAGACCTGCAACCTCGACGCGCGCAACCGTGAGGATGGAGCAGCCGACCGTGACCGTGACGGATACACAAATGTGGAGGAGTATCTGAACGCGTTGGTTGATCCGAGGCGTGACCGGGCCATTGACTAACGGACGGTGACAGCCTGGGCACTTGAATGTGAGCAGGTAGTGCACGCGGTCCGACACCCTCGACGCGACAATTACATACGACGAACCCGCATCGGTGAAATCGTCCGGAGCCATCAGGCCCGCTCAGCCTGTGATCGAGGGCGATGTGACCGAGGCGCCCTGGGCTTAAACTGTGCCTAATCAAATCTGCCGGTTGTGGTGTTGAGGATACTATTCCCGATGACTCAGTACGAGAGAATGGTCCACGCCACTTTCTTGTGTAGCCCCGCGAGTGTGATGTCGACCTCGCGGCCCGCCCAAGCTATAGCCATAGTAAGAGCAGGGCTGTCGATTTATCTCGCGACCTGGGGCGGTTTGAAGCAAAGTCTTACCAGGCCATCGCGAGTCAGAGGCCGAAGTGGAACCGGCACGTCGCCGCAAAGAGCGAATGATTTGACATAGTAGCTGCCAGTTGAGATTGACGGCAGGCCGTGGTCTTCCAGCCAACGAGCGACCCAGGTCCGTCGCGCGTCGTCCACGGTTTGCAATTCAACGAGATTCAGTCGCAAGAATGCGCGCGCGGCCAAACTGTTAAAAAAATATGTGAACCACGACCATTGCTCACGAAAACGGTCGACGTAAGGGTGATCGCGATGCACCAGAAAAACGCCCAACTGAGAGGACGTCATTCCGAAGCCGCGGCTGAAACTGATCGATAAGATGGATTTGTGAAGCAGCGGTCTGAGGCTGCGTGCGGTTGCGGCTCGCTCTGTGGCGGCGAGCGTCGGGAAGAGATTGAGGTTCAATAAGCAGGTCGACGCATTCTCTAAAAAATCGAGCATCTCGCCAGTCAGGTGACCGTTGCGGACTGACGGGACGCACAGGCAGGCGAGTCGGCCGGAGGCGTCGTCTTGCCACAAGATGTTGTGTCGGTGAGTCGAGCCGACGGAGAATCCGAACCAGTCGCCCGGAAAGAGTACGACCGGCTCGCGTGCGGCGACGGCTTCGATCAAGTGTGAGAGCAGGTCCACATCGCTGCCGGCCGCGAATGCCACAAATTCATCGAGATCCGCCAGCGGCCATTCGCCGCAGGCGAGGTAACTCAATCGCGACTTCAGTTGCGGCACGAACTCGTCGTGAAAGTACGACAGGCCAATTGTGTAGTGATCGGTAAGATCGCGAGCGGTGATCTCGGCGGCCGCCGCGGCATACGCGGCCGCAACCGACGAATAGCCCACCGGCAGTAGCGGGCGAAAGCGTTCGATCTCCTCTCCCTCTAATGCCGCGAGGAGTTGTTCAACCGAAACAACCGGCTCGACTGATCTTCCAGCGAGGCGAAGACTGTTCCGTCTGACAATAGGTTGACCGAGCGACATGTTTGATGCTCCAGTTCCCACTGGGGAGTCGGTTCGTGGTAATAACAGACTTGAAACTCACCGATACGACGAATCGTCGGTCCCCAGGGGAGCCCGCCGATGATCTCGCCCTGGTCGACGAACGGATCGAAACTCACCTGATGCTCCTCGGCCCAATGGTCGGCGGCCGAGGCCGCGAAAACGGATCGCTCGTAGGCCACGTAGGTGTGCTTGAAGGTGAACTGTCGCACACCAAAATCGGCAAGCCGCTCGATGTAGCGCCATACCAACGGCTCGCTGTCGACGTGCCCGCGCGTCATGACGCAAGTGGCGCGCACGGGCAAGCCAGCGGCTGATTCAAAGAATTGGCTCAGCGTTGGGGCCGACTTGCCCATCAGGCTGCTGTTCCTCGACTCGTCAAAGTGGTGTCGTGAGAAGCAGAGATAGGACAGGCCGGCGCCGGCGAGTTGTCGCGCCAGGTCGCGCGTCAACAAACTCCCGTTCGTGAAACAGGCGATCTCATCAAAGAAACACTTGCCCCGGCGAACGATGTCGAGAACCGCGTCCGCGCGCAGCAGCGGCTCCCCGCCCCCGGTGATGACCAGTCGCGACGCGCCCCGCTGGCGTGCAAACTCAAAGTAGCGCTCGAGATCTATCTCGCCCCAGTCGACGGAGTCATGCCGTAGACTGCTCAACGACGACTTCGAGAAGCAGAACGGACACGAGCAGTTGCATGCCAGCCGCACGGGGAGCACGCTGCAAGTTGAGAACCGGCAGTCGCTCCAATCGGTCACCTTTGTGACTTGTCTCTTCGCGAGAATGCTCAAGGTGTTCCCTCCGCGTCGCGCGAATATTGGATCGACTTGCCCCGCCAGGCGACTTCCCAGGGTAGCTGCTCGATGCGCAGCGGCGTCGAGCCAAACAGATCCGTCAAGGCACTGCGAATGTCGTGCTCCACCGCTGCATCACAGCGCGTGCGGAACGTCAGCGACCCGTCGCGCGCTTGCGACAGCGAGAAGAATGGAACGGGAATTCGAAACAGGGCGACGGTTACGCTGATGCTCACCACGGGTGTTCCGTCAGTCGCTTGAAACACGACGGGCCGACGTCGTTCGACGCCTACGAGCCTCGGCACATCTTCTCGGTGCGACAGCGCGCCAAAGTCGCCCGTGCGGTATCGCACCAGCGGCAGGAAGGGGTTGATTCCGCCGGTGACCACGATTTCTCCGCGCTGGTCGGGTGCAACCGGTTGTCCCGAATCATCGAGAATCTCGACGAACAAATTATGCGGAAGAATCTCATGCTCGTCGGCCTCCGCATCCGCCCGAGCGAACGCGATCGGTCCGGTCTCATTCATCGAATAGACGTCGATCACCGGGCAGCCAAATCGCTGCATCAACCGATCCCGAAGCGCAGGCAACAGCAACGTGGCCGACGACAAGATGCCCTTTGGTCGCGAACGTATGGGGAGAGCCGCCAGCTGTTCCAGCGCCAAGGGGTCGCCGGTGACAAGCTCCGGCGAGCAATCGTCGAAGAGCCGCTCGCGATCCTCCGGCGCGGTCCAGTCGGCAGGGTTGAGGTTGATCTTGGCAACGCCCGCACCATCCAGAAAGGAACTGACGGACGCAAAGGTGTACGTTTGCACTTGAGCGGCGACCTGCATCAGTGACACCTGGTTTCCGCCAAGCAGCGACACACCGTGAGCGGCAAGCGCCGACTGAAACAGGGGCAAGTACCTGGCCGGCGCGACCGGATGCGCCGGAATGTGGAGCAAATTGCCACTGGTGCCCGAAGTGCGATACACGATCAACTCGGATGCATCGGCCCAGTCGGGCACGAACGACCAAGGTTCCCGACGCAAATCTTCGCGATCGCACGTCGGCAAATTGCCGTCGCCCAGCCGCTGCCGATAAAACGGCACGTCGCTTCGGCAGCGATCAATGAACTCGGCAACCCAGGCGGGAGTTTCTCCGGGCTTCCAGCCGCGACGCTGCGTCTGCTGACGCTCGGCGAAGCATTGCACGTCGGCAAGTCCCTTGCCATCCAGCCGGTCTCCACATTGATATGTCCAACGGGGGGCGTTCGCATGTTGTTGCAACCGGCGCAGCATCGCTCGACTGCGCTCGGTCAGCAGAGGAAAGCGTTCTGATTCGGTGAGCGGTGCGTCAAACATGTGGGCGTCATTCAGGTGAGTATCGAGCAGCAGCTTCTTCGGCTCGTTGGCGAGCCATCGCCGCGCGAAGTTCTTTGGCGCGAGCTTCGGCCTGGCGCGTCTGGCGGATCACCCGCTCGCGTTCCACGCTGTCGAGCGTCGTCAGCCGGTCGGCGGCCTGAGCGGCGGATTCGCCCTCCGGCAACAAGTCCAACCCCTTCAGACAAAGGCGAACCAGTTCCTCACGTCGGTCTGAGTCATTGACGACCGCCTCCGGAGCAACCAGCTTCGCCAATTGCGTCAGCGAATCCGATTGCAGCAGCCTCCACGTCGCCTCGCCCAACTCAGGCCGAGCGACGAACCAATCGTCGCGCAGGAGCCAAAGCACAATCGGGACGATGCGCTGCGATTCGCCTGTGAATTCGCGCGAGCGACTCTGAAGCGGGCCGGGAACCGCCAGCCCCAGTGCTCGAAAGTGATCGCAGGCCAACGCGATAACATGGATTTCGCTCGGCGAAAGCAGAAAGTCCGATGGGCAATCCGCCAAACGGTGGAGCAGCCGGTCGAGTTGGGGGCCTGCTTGTGTCACGCTAGCGATCTCCAAATCGGCCGCGGCTGAACACTCGAGCGAATTCGATCAATTCCTCCATTGAACTGACGCAAGATACCGTCCAACCAGTTTCGCGGATACGGTCCAGGTAACCGGACGTATTTTGTGACCATTGTGCGCTGCGGACATTTTCGGGCAATTCCAACACGAACGTACCGCTGCCGGCTAGTTCCAAGGCTTCGCGGACGACGTCCCAGCCCGACCGCCCTGCCGCCGTGGAATCCAACATCGAGAACATGTCGTTGTCGCTCATGATCAGCATGTGAACGGGCCGTGCTTTGACCGGGCTGGAGCGTTTGGCCACCCGATCAAAGGTTTCAGCCAACCGATGAATCCCAAACGAAAAGCCGGTGCCGAGATAGCTGGTGAGCGTCTTAAGCACGGTCGCGGCATCCCGTTCAAAGTCTTTGGTCGAAATCGTTTTTCCGGGTTCACCCGAGAGGACGACTTTAACGCGTGACCCAGCCCGGAGCGCGGACAATGCGATGATCGCGCCGGCCAGAACTGGATACGACAAATGATGCGCTGGGTTTCCCATCGAGCCGGAGCAATCCACGCCCAGGTACAGGTCGAGTGGAATCGTCTCCGCTTCCAGGCCGGGACTTGTTCCATATTGTCGCGCACGGGTGGTCACGCCAGGAACAACCTGGGGACTATTCAAGAGCGTGCCGAGCCAATCGATCTGCTCCAGCGGCGAAGAAACATCCCAAACATCGAGGCTTTCCGGTAAAGGATCCGTGGCCTGAGGCACTTTTCTCACCGGAAAGCGAATCAAATGCGGGATCGCCCGCTCGCGATAGTATCGAGCGGTCACCTCCGCCGGATCCGCGTTCGCACCGGCCGCCTTGAGCACTTCAGCGTATTCAATGGGCAGCCGACAGTTCTTGGCGGTTTTCATGCCTGTCTGCTGCGCTTTTGCCTGCGATGTCTCAGCTTCCGGCAACGCTTCGGGGCATTGGACGCCAGACAATTCCGGGTCGTCCGCCGGATGAATCGCGCCGGTCAACTCGTCGTCGTCGATCTCGGTCAATCCATCCGGGATCGCGCCGCTGCCCGCAGAGCGCGTGTCGCTCCAAATGGACATCAATTCCTGCATCCGCGCCGCTTCGTCCTCCAGCAGATACGGCAAACATAGCGCGGCGAATCGGCCGGTCCCATCCAGCCAATCCTTGGAGTAACTTCGAATCAGCCTCGCGCCGAGCTGCGCATCTTGATTCAGCCGCTCGTCGATCTCACCCCGAGCCAGCCGCCCGCGATCCAGCTTCCAGAGCAGCTCGTACGTCCGCATGTACAAGGTCCAGAGCCGGTCGCGGCATTTCGATCCCAGCCGCAGATAAACGCCCGACATATCCAACCCGGTCGATCGCTGCAGCCGGTCGTTGATCAGCAGATCCGAATATAGATTCGAGATAAATGGCGCGAGATGCTCCTTCGTTGGCAAACCGATTCGCATGCGCGCCAGCATGCGGGCGTTGTCAGTCAAATCGGCGGGACAATAGACATGATGGCCGATTTCGTGGGCCAGGATTTCCTTGGCGAACTGCTGCAGGCCCTGTTCGACTACTTGTCGCAAGCTGACAACCACGGAGTGGTCGACGAGCCGGATCATGGCGAAGCTGCCCGCCAGCCCGGCCGCGGCTTCCTCCTGCGTCGTGACACACCAGATCGGTTCATGCAACTGTACGAACCGACTCCAGACTTCCAGCGCGGCCGGCCACTGAGCAGACCACTCGGAAAGCAGGTTGTCGATGGCAGCTACCACTCTGTCAATCCGCTGGCTGCGCAGTACGAGCTAAGAGAAAGACGTGATACGATGTCGGTAAGGTAACGGCCAAGGTCTGCCCATCGCAAGCGAAACTGCTCGGTTCCGCCAATTCCGAGAACTCGTGTTGTTCCCCGTCCCAGGAAACGCGTCCGCGTTTGTCAATCGTCGTTTTAGACGAGTTGGCCGCAGATCCTTTCTTAGGCGGAAGTCCCGGTACGCGATGCCACAGCGTGCCGAAGACGTCGGCCAGTAATTGCCAGGAAGTGTTGCCGTCCGAAATGAAGATCTCGCCATCCTGGGCAACCACGCTTGGCAGACCCAGGCACGGTCCGCCGAATCCGCGAAAGCCGCCGGCAGTACGCACGACGCGCAGCCGCCGGTTTGCCTCTGCCGTTTGGCCGACGGGTGACAGCCACCGATCTGCCTCCAGCGCGTCGAGCCGCTCGTGCCAAACCGACTCTGTCATATCATCCGGAGCGCCGACGCTGCGAGTCGCGACTTTCAGCGGCAATCGACGCGCGAGGTTTAAGGCGGCCGACCGAAACTGAACCAGGCCCACTCGCCAGGCTGCGATGGTGCCAGCGTCCCGCCACTGTTGAACCGAGTCGCAATGCGGCGACAGATCGCGCATCAGCAGGATCCATTCGACTGGCCGCGCAGCCGACTGCGACGCGAGGTAATCAACCGCGTTGCTCAAACACCCAACGACCTGCGTCGGATCGCGCGCCAGCAACCGTGTCGCGCGCGGCAAAACCTCGCGCCAGGCTGCGATCACATGCGGATGCTTGGTCTGCCATCCCAGCAAGCCGGCGGCAAAGAGTTCAAGCGACGCATCAAATAGCGAACTCACCACCGCGCACACGCGCTCCGGCTGCACGCTGGCCACTCCGCCTACCAACTCATTCACCGTCGTTCGCAAATGCTCTTGAAACGCCACCCCGTCGATTCGCACGCCGGCCTTCTGTCGCGCCGCAAAACGGCGGTTCAACGATTCTCCGTCCGCGCGCAGGACCTCGGCAAAGGAGGGGTGAATCTCGATCAGATCTGTCGACTCAGCCGCCATCGCTCCCCCGCCCGAACATCTCCAGCACGGTCTTTTCCAGCGACTCAGCCAGCTTCCCGATCGTCTTGTAGAACAAACATTTGTGATGGCTTACGTCAAAATGCAATCGTTGCCCTTCACGAGCCACTAACAACACCTTTTTGTTCATGCCCCAGGCGTAGCCGACTTCGAGATAGACATTCGGCTTTTCCAGCGACAAGTCGGCGATCACGAACTCGGCGCCGCGAATTCCGTCCATGATGCGCTCCACGATGTCCCCAGCGAACAGTGACTCGTCGACCTTCTCGCAGATGTATCCGCATTTACGAATCGTGGAATAAACGCCGAATTGCCATACGTCTTCGAAATCATCCACGAACGGCATCGCCACAAAGACATTCTTTCTCTTGGTGGGTTCAGCCGCGGCCGTCGTGCCAACATTTAATGTCGCCGCCGCGGATGCCGGTTGTCCCGGCAGCGCGGAACGCGGTGCGGAAACGATTTCCACGCCCTCCAACAATGACTGCAATAACTCGCAACGCCGCGCGTTTCGCTCCACAAAGGTGATCTTCTCCAACTGTGGCAGGGGTGAAGCGGCCAACCCCTGTTGAAATCCAAAGATCATCGACCGCAAGGCCTCGGCCACATCCAAGCCGTAACCTGCACCGTGCACGGTGGTCGTCAACCGGCGAACCGGCAATCGTTTTTCGTAAATGATCTCGATGGCGCGGCGAGCGAACTGCGTCATTTCCTTGTAACGAAAGTCTCGCAGCCTCGGCGTCCCTAGAAACATCGTCCGCGTCGCCGCGATGGCTGCACCCGAGTCAACCAACGCATAGTCGCCGCTGGCCGGAGAAATATCCGACTCACTGCAGACGTCGCGTTCGGTGAGCCTTGCCGCGACCGCCTGGTCGGCCCCGTAAAAACTCTGAGCGTACTTCAACAACAACAGGTCGGCCGGAACACTGGCGATGTCGGCACATTGAACGGAGATTTCGATTGGCATTACTTCCCCTTCCATTCCAGCCAGCGGAGATAGTTCGTGTATCGTTGATGCAGATACTTCAGTTTGAGGACGTCGTCAAACATGTGCCCGTAGAATTTTCGGGACTTGCTCCATTGGCTCAGAACGCGTTCGATTTTCACCAGCCGGGCTTTGACTTCGCGCTGCGACACGCCCTCCAGTCCGTGATCGAACTCCGCGGTAAGCTGCGCGACCGGATCGTCACGATCCAAGTCGAGGCGCTCGTATTCCGCGCAAGACAAATCAAACAGTTTGCGAATCCAGCCGATCTTGTCGGTGCGAAGCATCGCGTTCTCTGCCGACTCGAAGAACGGACAGTCAGGTTCTTGGGCCAGCTTATCGTGCAAGACAAATGGGATGATCTGGCGCACGTCTTCCATCGTGACGTCGCGCAACCCGCGAAAGTAAGCCATCGCCTTCACGAACACCATGACGGTCATAATGCTGCGAACCGACAGCCCGTTGCGTGTCTGTGCGCCTAAATCCTTGAGCTTGTCCTTTCCCGTCTCTTGCGCCGCAAGTTGCGACCAGTCGGAACCCGCCAGTTTGACGGTGTCTTTGGTCTTATATTCAAACAGCGTCGCGGCGTGATCGCTAAACTCGAACTGGCTTGTGAAAAACTCCAGCCTGCGCAGGATCGCCGCCGGCACGCGAACACTCCGTATCTCGCGCTGTAGTCGTGTCCCATCGTCTTCGCTGAAGATGATCTGCGGCGGCACGACCTCCTCGGGCTTGATCCCCGCCTCGACTCGGTCCAGCAATTCGCCGAGAAACCGCGAGTTGAAATGCAGGGCCTTGACGACGATGTCGATGCGATCGCGCAACGCTTCGATCACCTGGTAGGTCCCTCCGCCGGCGTCGTCGTTCGCCGTCAGATACCAGGCCGATTCCGGGCACTCATACGTCTGATCGAACAGTTCCGCATAGTTGTCGGCCATCAAGGTAAGCAGGGCCGACTGAGTGCGAGTGGGGATGCGATTGTATTCGTCGATGATCTTGACCCGCATGGACAACCATTTCCGCCAGCCAATGCCGATCTGATCGAGGCTCTTGGCCGTCACCATGTCCGCCGGCAAGGGACTGCCGATCAAGTCGGCAATCGTCATCTGCGGCTGTCCTTTCTGAATCGCCCGTCGCACGTCGCGAATCGGATAGCCTGCCAGTACGCCCATCAAGGTAGCGCTCGACGTCTTGCCGCGCCCCGGCCCGCCAACCAGCAGGCACTTCGCCCTGACGGCAAACGTCAGCAGCGGCAACAAGACAAAACTGCAATAGCTCTGTCCGGACGGCAGCGTCACCGATCCCTTCGCGTCACCAAACACAAAGCTCTGCGGCGGACCCTCGTGATATTCGATATCGTAGAACGGGCTGATGACCGCGTGATTGACGATCCAGAAGTACGCTTGCCGCAGCTTCTCGTCCAAGGGCAATGCTTCGACGGCTTGCCCGTTATCGACCTGTACTGGCCCCCGATACAGGTCGGCAACGTCAAACTCGCTCATCGCCTGCGCAGCGTGCGGATTCGTCGGCGCCTCTGAAACTCGTTGAAATAGTTTGCCTAGCATCAGCCGTCCTATCCCGTTCGAGTTAATCCACGCGTTCGTATCTTGCAGCCGATCCGCTCATTCCGAAAAACTCGTACGAGCGAGAACCCATAGATTGCGATGATACCACGCCACAGTGCGTCGTACATCCGCCAACCAAGTTGGCCGAGATCTGTAAGTTGCGTGAACTAAGAACTGCAAGTGGAACGTAATTCAAATTCTCTGTGCTGTGCCGGCCTCTCGTCACTTGGAGGTTCCGGTCGTGGTTGTTGCAAGTTCTACTTCGGTCCGACGCGTCGGGTGTCGCCCACGGGACAGATTTCAACCGCCTTGCTCAGGAATTATCTTCGATGGACAGCCTGACGCAACGAGCGACGGGCGGATCTCTCGTGCCTTGGACAAGGCCGCAACCTAGCCGGAGGCGCAACGTGCCGTCGGATCATGGGACTGAGCAGTGAAGCAATCGCCGGCGACATCGGGACCTGTAAAATTCCGACGACCTTCAAGTCCGCCGTAACAAACTACCTGCGTGCTACAAATCCGGCGCGAGGGACCCGAGCCGAATATCAGACGACGCTACGGAAATGGAATCAGTGGGGTCGTGGCGTACCGATCGAGAGAGTCGGACGCAAGGAGATTCGAGAGTTTTTGGATTGGGTTTACGAAAGGGCAGTTGCAGAAGAAGGCTCTAATCCAGGGCGAACGGCCAACAAGGCGCGCGAACAGTTTCGAGTTGTTCTTTCTTGGGCATGGGACCAAGAACTCATCGATGCACCACCGCGGTTTCCCAAGCCAAAGCCACAACGGGATGTCGCAGGTAGGCACTACCTGACCAAGCCAGAGATCAATGCCCTCTATTTCGCAACATATCGGATGAGGCGACCACGCGGCTGGGACGACGCCATTTCAATCGGTCACTATTGGCGGTCAGCACTGGTCTTATTTTTCAACCACGGGCTCGACACTGGAACGATCTGGAAATCGATGCCCGATCACGAGCCGATCCTTTGGCGGCAAGTGTTCTGGGGTCGGCAGTCGCCGGATGGCCAGTCAAAGGAACAGTCGCCGTGGGGTTGGCTCTATTACCGACGAGCGAAAACCGGCAAAGCATTCGATCGGCCGATGAATCGCGTAGTGCACGCGCATCTGAAAAGCCTCGCAATAGCACAACTTCGTGATGACGGTCCCGTTTTCTTGGAGGCGGATCGCGACCGAACGCTCGATTCCAGCAACTGTGTGCCCTTGCAGGCATTCAGCCCAGAAAGAACGTGGAGACCGGACAGGATGAATGCTGGGAGCTAAAAGATCTCAGGAAGACCTGCGCCACGTACTACGATGAGCGCGTGCCCGAATCATCAATTGAGATTCTGGGACATTCTGTCGGGGGAATCACGCATCGGCACTACGCGCCTCGAGCCCCGCTCGCATTCATGGCAATTATGACGCTCCCACAGCCGTCCGCTTTTATGGCTCTACTCCGGGGCCACGACGGCCGGTGTCCTTGCTGCCGACGACCCTTCACGGAGGCAAGCTAGGCGAGGTCGATGTGACCGACGTGATTCAAGCGTCTCGTTCGTCACTTCCCGCACTTTGCCTCGCCTGTTCGACTTTCAACACGGCAACCGCTCGGTCCCAGATCTGATCCGAGTCTGCTGGCCGTTGCGCCTGCTCCAATAATTCGTTGGCCGACCGGCATCCGAGCACTACAATGGGCGTTGTAGCGGTCACGTACTGGCCTGTTCGCGTTCCTTTCTTTCACTTGCCCGGGAGGTGCGACATGACGTATCAGCGAGCGCATCATACGCTGCGGTTCTGTAGTGCGGCGCTGCTAACAAGCGCACTTTATGCCGCTTGCGGCCAAGCGGAGCCACCGGCTGCCCCGACCGACGTGCCGGCCGCGAAGCCGACCGCCGACGAGGCGAAGCCTAAGCGCGAGCCGATCTACGACCCGGAGGCCGACGGAAAGGAACTCATTGCCGCGGCTCTCAAGCGGGCCAAGCTAGAACGAAAACATGTGCTCATCGAATGGGGCGGCAACTGGTGCGGCTGGTGCTATAAGTTGCACGACGTCTTCCACCACGACGAGCTCGTCCATCCGATCGTGGCCGAGGAATACGAGCTGGTCCTGGTCGATTCAGCGAGCAATCGCGAACTGATGCAAAGCTATGGCGGCAAGGATACAAAGTACGCTTTCCCGCACCTGACCATTCTCGACGGCCAGGGCGAGGTGCTGATTAACCAGGAGACAAGTTCGCTCGAAGTCGGGCCGAAGCACGATCCGCAGGCTGTGGTGGCGTTTCTAAAAAAGTGGCAGCCTGAACCCGTTAACGCCGAAGACTTGCTGGCTGCAGCCCTGCGGCAGGCAACCGACGAGAATAAACGGGTCCTGCTGCACGTCGGCAATCCCTATTGCGGCTGGTGCAAAGTACTGACGCAATTCCTGGGCAAACACGAACCCGTCTTGTCTCGCGATTTCGTCGACCTCAAGCTAGACACAATGCGCATGCCGCACGGTCAAGAAGTCGCCGCGCGTTTCCGGCCCTCCAATATAAGTGGCGTGCCCTGGATGGTGATTCTCGATGCCTCGGGCAAAGTCCTGTCGACGTCCGTCGGCCCGGGGGGAAACTGCGGCTATCCGGGGGAACCCGTGGAAATCGATCATTTCCTGTCGATGCTCGCAGGCACTAGGCAGCGCCTAGGCGACGAGGATCTGCAGGCGATTCGCGCGGACCTGGACGCTTACCGCATAGAGCGTGAAAAAAGTCAAACCGCGCGGAAAGACTAGCACTCAGATCTTTTCGAGCGCACTTCGACGACGGCGCACTCGCCTGAGTGATCGTGTCGCACAACTCCCAGCTTGGTAGCCGGCAATCTTCTTTGGAGGGCCGCTACTTGACGCAACCGACTTCGCGTTCGGTCCGACACACCGCGGTCGATGTGACCGACGCGACTCTGCGGACTGACGGGAGTGATTGTCTCCCTGCGTCTCCCGCTGGGTCCAATCCCCGGGCGGGTGATAGGGGGCGGGAGTCGCCGATCCCGCGCAAATCATTGCCGCCTCGAAAGAGACGAGATAAAATCGAGTGTCGAGGCGTTGCCAATCGGTTCTACCCGTAACTTTCACCCGAAAAAGAGGTGCGCCATGGCCGAGAAGGACATTCAGAAGGACGATCTCATTGGGAAGACCTCGGCGATCCGGGATCACGACCACGACATGATCCACGACCTGAGCAAGCGACTCGACGCCGTTTGGCGG
>JBGSYQ010000510.1:0-1583 GCA_041750795.1 Pirellulales bacterium
GCCACCGTGCCCCACGCCAGCCGCCCCGCGGCGCGCGACAGGGCCGCAGGTTCGCGCAGCCAGCGATCGACAAAGGCACCCATGAACAGCGCCAGCGCCGGGTAAGCCGGCGCGACATAGCTGGGCAGCTTCGTCCCGGCCAGCGAAAAGAATCCGATCCACACCGCCAGCCACGAGCCGACCATCACATAGCCGGGCCGCCAAGGACCGGCCGGAGTCAACTCTTTCCGCATGCTAACTAAGCCCGGCGCGAAAAACACCGACCAGGGAAAGAAGCCCACGGCAATCGCCACCAGGTAATAAATGATCGGCCCGCGATGATTCTCCATCGCGTTGAGGAAGCGGCCGAAGTTGTGGACGCCGAAAAAGCCCGCCAGAAACTCGCCGTCGGTGCGCATGCCCACCAGCGCGTACCACGGACCGGCCACCAGGAGCATCATGGCTACGGCCGTCAGCGGGCGCATGCTCCACACCGTGTAGAAGAACAACCGCGGCGACGCCACGTTCAACGTCCAGCGCCATGCGTTTCGTAGCGCGCCGCGCCAGCCGGCGCCTTGCACCAATGCGATTGCCGGGGCGCGCATCACCAGCAGGAACAGTCCGATGGTGGCCGTGGGCAGCACCACGCCGATCGGTCCCTTGGTCAACACGCCGCATCCCATCGCGGCATAGGCCGACGCCCAGCCGAGCCAGGATGGCTCGAACACCGTTTGCCCGGACCAGGGAGCGTTTCGCTCGTTGGGCATGCCCGAGGCGATCCGCGCCGTGGCGGTGGCTCTTACGAACAACAGCACCGCCAGCGCCGAGAAGAACACAAGATACGCATCCGGAGTCGCCGCGCGCGCAATGACGTTGAACTGGACGCAGGTGGCCAGGCTCAGTCCGGCCCAGAAACCCACGCGCGGCGAAAACATCAACCGCCCGAGGTGATAGGTCGCCAGCACGCTGCCGACGCCGAACACGGCCGACCAGAATCGCGCCGCAAACTCGGTGGGCCCGAACATCTGATACCCGGCGATCATCATCCAATACATGAAGGCCGGCTTGTGCGTAAATAGCTCGCCATTGAAGTGCGGCACGACGTAGTCGCCCCGTTCGAACATTTCCTTGGCGCTTTGGGCGAAGATCGCCTCGTCGACGTCCCACAGATGGGCGCCGCCCAGGTTGACGAAGAACACCAGCGAGGCAACGGCCGCTAGCACCAATTGATTTCGCGCTGACATGGGCATCCCTGCACGTGAAGGAAAGAGGGCCATCGGTCCCTCTTAGGCGCGGCATCCTGCCGGGGGCGGAAGTCTACGCTAGCGGTCCGGTCGCCAACAACGCCAGTTTGGGTCGCCGACGATTGATAGCAGCGGCCGCCCGTGGTTCGCACGGCGCAATCGCCGCCAGGCAACTGGCGTTGGGGCTCGCCGGAGGGCTTGATATCCTTGCGGTCGCGACGTTCCCCGCCGATCATGGATGCCGTCATGCGACCTCCGCATTGGAAAATCACGCCGGAAGTGCCGCTGCCGCGGCTGCGCACGATCACGCAATTGTGGCGGCTGGCCGCGGTGCTCGGCGGCTTGGGCGTGGCCAGCCTG
>JBGSYQ010000511.1:0-12093 GCA_041750795.1 Pirellulales bacterium
GCTCCTTGTCGCGAGCCTACGATAGCGTCTGAATAGGCCTAATTTTTAGGCTGTGACAAAGCACTCGCCCTTGTCCAGACCGGCGACCGATATCCTCCAGAGCCGATTAACGGCAAGAAAGATTCGGAGGCAAATCAACCCAATAAAGGCGGCACATCCGCCACAATCGCCATTTTAGGTCGCTTTAGTGCTAGCAATCGCTGCTTGCTGGAAGTTAGCCAATTGACAAACCGGGGGTGCGCAGATCAACGTGATGCTACTGGGACCACCGTCGGCAGCGTGCCGCACCGGTCCCCAGCTCACTGTGGGCCGCGTTGCTGGCCGGTGAACCGATTTCGCGTCCAATCGCGGAGTGGTTACCAACACTGAGCTGACCAGCTGGCTATTCCAACGGTCTCCATGTCCACCCAGGTACTTGATAACCTCCGCGCTGCAACTCCGGCCATCCTGCCGAGTTTGCTGATGTGTGATTTTGGCAACCTACGAGGCGAGGTCGAGCAGCTCGAAGCAGCGGGCACTCAGGTCTTGCATCTGGATGTCATGGATGGGCATTTTGTGCCGAATTTGACTTACGGGATGCCGATCGTCAAAGGCTTGCGGCGGCACACCGGGTTGCTGCTGGACGTCCACCTGATGATCAGCGATCCGCTGAAGTATGCCGAGCAATTCGTCGATGCCGGGGCTGATCTGATCACGTTTCATGTCGAGGCGGTTAGCGATCCGGTTTCCGTGGCCGGTGCGATTGGCGATCTCGGCGTTGCGGTTGGGATCGCTCTTAACCCCGATACTCCATTGGATGCGATCCTGCCGGCCGTGCCGCACTGCGATTTGGTGCTGGTGATGAGTGTCGCAGCCGGGTTCGGCGGCCAATCTTTCAATCCCAATGCTGTGAACAAGCTGCGGACGTTGCGAGAGCGTTTTCCTGACCTGCTGCTGGAGATCGATGGCGGGATTGATAACCACACGATCGGTCAATGCCGATCGGCCGGGTGTGATTTATTTGTCGTTGGCTCTGCCATTTTTGGCCAGAGTGACTATGGACGGGCGATCAACGATTTACGAGGGAACCTTGTTTCTTAATCTACTTTTTCCCAGCGCACTGATTGGGCATCATTCCGAAATGTCTCGCGTAGTGTTAGTGCGCCCCGGCGCGACTGAATTCGACGACCAAGGTCGCATGAAGGGCTGTCTCGACATGCCGCTGAGCGAGTGTGGCCGTGTGCAGGTCGAACGGATCGCGGCCGAACTTGCGGATCTCGAACTCGATCAGATTTTGTCTGCTCCCTGTGAGTCCGCACTTGAAACCGCCACGCGTGTGGCACAAGGCCGCGGCATCAAAGTCAAAGTCGTGGAGTGCTTTCGCAATCTCGACCATGGCTTGTGGCACGGCAAGTTGATCGAAGAGGTCCGCCGCACCCAACCAAAGGTCTACAAGCAAGGTCAAGATTCACCCTGCAATCTTTGCCCGCCAGGCGGTGAAACGATCGAGCAAGCGAAGGCACGGGTAAAAAAAGCGATTCATAAGATCTCCAAGCGGTCCGGCGGCGACGTGATCGCGCTGGTAATCCCCGACCCGCTTGCGAGCATTGTGCAGAGCATTCTGGAGGGCGAGGAAATGGGTGACCTCTGGAAGAGCGAAACCGATGCAGCGAAGTGGGAAGTGATCCAGTCCGTTTGACGCCCGGTACCCGTAAGCATGGGCAAATCCACCTCCGACAGCCGCGCGCCATCCGCAGCGCCGGCACTACGCATGGCGACGGCGATCGGCGCGCTATTCGCGTTACTCGCGCTGGCCAGCTTTGCGCCAATCGCAATCGCGCTGGACGAAGCGCAGACCGCCGTGGACCAGCGGGCCATCGACTTCGCCGTCGACGTTCAGCCAATCTTCGCGGCCCACTGCGTGAAGTGTCACGGCCCGGAAGTACAGAGCAGCGGGCTGCGACTCGACGGGCGCACGCACGCCCAGGCCGGCGGCTACAGCGGCGCGACCATCGTCGGCGGCACGCTCGACACCAACGAAATCCATCGCCGCGTGTCCTCGACCGAGCGTGCCTATCGCATGCCCAAGAACGCCCCGGCGCTCTCAACCGACCAAATCGACACGATTCGCCGCTGGGTCGAGCAAGGCGCCGCCTGGCCCGCGCAGGAAAGTGAGGCCGCGAATGCCGACCAGCGCTCGCTGTACGACCAGTCGGCCGAGCGCCTGGCCGATTGGTTTCAGCGCCACGAATTCGAGTACGCGTACATCCAGCCTTACGCCGTCGCCTTCGTGGTCGGGCAACTGCTGTTGTTCGTCGTCTCGCGCGCCAAGACGGCACGGAAACAACAGCGCCGCTGGGCGTCGGGGCGCTTCGGCGCGCTGGCCGCCTACTTGACGCCCCGCGAGTTGACGCTCTTGTGGCTGTGCATGCTGGGCGGGCTGGCCCTGATGTTCCTGCGCGGCCACCAGCTTCACACCGACGAGCAGTTGGCCAGGCTCCAGGCCGTCAACGCCAGGCATCAAAGTTCCTGGTCGAAGACCGTCTTTGGCTATCCGCCCGTGCCGGTCCGTCCCAACCACCCGATTCGAGTTGCCGGCACCTACTATCGCGGCAATTGCGAGCGCAATCCCGAACTGTTCAACAACGGCCATTACCTGACCGCCACGTTCCACGTCCACCTGTGCGATGCCAAGGGCAACGTCGTCGGCGTGGGCGATCCGATTCCGGCCGAGGGACTGTACGTCTATTTCGAGATCGAGCGGGCGCCCGGCACACCCGACATGCTGTTCGACCGGCGCATGATGGCCACGGTCTTCTTCAGCGAGGAATTCTTCGAGCACCAGCGCGACGAGCCGCTCCCCGACAAACCCACGCTGCTGGAAGCGATCGAGGAAGGCCAGCGCTGGGCCGCCCGCATCCCCATTCGCAAACAGCCGCGGGGCAACCACCTGGCGGGTCTGATCTATCTCTACATGGGCAGATTCGAAGGCCGGCGAATTCAAGGCGACGTCAGCTACGCCATCAAGTATGACTTGTACATCGCAGACGAGCGCCTCGACGCCGAATCGGATCTGTGGATGAGCTCGTTCTGCGGGCCGAGCGTTGCCGAGCCCGTTCCCGCCGGCATGCTCCCCTTCGACGAGTGGTTCGACCATCGCCCCATTCCCGCCATCACCGGCGAAAACACCAAGGATCCCAAGCTGCTGGGCGTCGACGAATACATCGACAAGGGACTGCTTCCGGCCGACGCCGTGCCGACGCCACAACCCTGACCGCTGCGCAATTCCCCGTCCGACGACCGCGGGCCTGTTCAGCGCATGGGTTGCTCGTGCAAGTCCACCGCGCGATCCCCTCGACGCGTTGTCGCCGATGCGCGCCGGTGTTCCTGCCGCACCAATTGGCCGCAGGCCGCGGCGATGTCGGCTCCCAGCGAATAGCGCGTCGTCACCGGGAAGCCGGCCGCTTTGAGCGCTCGCGAAAACTCGCCGCGCGTCGCCTCGTCGCTGCCCGCCAGGTGCGGCGCCGCGGCGATCGGATTGTAGGGAATCAAGTTGACGTGGACCGGCACGTCGCGCAAATAATCGACCAGCGCCGCCGCGTCGTCCGGCCCATCGTTCACGCCCGCCAGCATCAGGTACTCGATCATCACCGCGTGCCCGCACGTCGCCCTCACCTGTACCAGCGCCTCGCCCAGCGAGTGACGCCGCGCGATCGGCATGATCCGCTCGCGCACTTCCTGCCGCGCGCTGTGCAGGCTGAGCGCCTGGCGCACCAGCGGAAACCGCTCGGCGCAGCGCACCATCGCGGCAGGCACGCCCACCGTCGAAACCAGCAGCCGTTTCGGATTCAGGTGAAAGCAGCCCGCATCGATCAGTACTTGCAGGGCGGTGTGCAGCTCGTCTTCGTTGTGAAAGGGCTCGCCCATGCCCATGAACACCACGTTGCGCACCGAGCGCCCCTCGTCCGCCAGCAACTGGTTGACCTGGATGAGCTGGTCGAGAATCTCCGCCGCCGACAGGTTCCGCGCGATGCCCATCTTGCCGGTGGCGCAAAAATCGCAGTTCGCGGCGCAGCCCACCTGCGTCGACAAGCACGCCGCCGTGCGCCCGCTGGTCATTCGCAGGATCACCGTCTCGATCAGCAATCCCTGCGCCGTGCGAAACACCAGCTTCGTCGCGCCGTCGAGCGCCGAGTCGTGCCGGCCGGCCGGCGTCAGCGGATGAAACTCCACTTCGTCGGCGAACACCGCCCGAGCATCCGCCGGCAACTCGCAAAGCGCCTCGGCTGCCGAGCCGTGCTGCTTATAGAAGCGATTCCGCAGCCGCCGCAGCCACCCGACGTCAAGCTTCATCCGCCGTCGCAAGCCATCGATCGCCGATAGATCGTGAATGCTTGTCATCAGGCTGGAGGCCGGAGGCTGGAGGCTGGAGGGGATGCGCATCGGCGGCTGCGCTGGTGTGTGCATGATATTTCCGCCATCGCTTGCGGCTACTGCTGCTGACCCCACTGGCTTGCCTTCGTTTCCTCCCGCCTACAGCCTACAGCCTACAGCCTCCCGCCTACTTCCGCTTAAACGTAAAAATCGAGCCCGTGTCCGTCGTATAGTACGACTCGCCTTGCTCGTCTTCGCCGAACGACATAATGGGCATGATGTTGCCGCTGATCGTATAGTTGGCCAGCACCTTCTGGTTCGCTTCGTCGTACCGCAGTGCCCACACCTTGCCGGTCACATAGTCGGCGTACAAATAGCAGCCGACCAGTTCGGGAAACTTCTTGCCGCGATAGACGTGTCCGCCGGTGATCGACTTGCCGATCTCGTGGTGGTACTCCCAGATGGGCTCGACGAACTCGGCGCTGGCTTCCGCGCCGGCGGCGCCGAACTTGTGAAAGCCTTCGCGCTTGCTCCAGCCGTAGTTGCCCCCTTTGACGATCAGGTCGATCTCTTCCCACAGATCCTGCCCCACGTCGCCGCACCACAGCGTGCCGGTCTCGCGATCGAAGGCGATCCGCCACGGATTGCGCATCCCATACGCCCAAATCTCGCCCCGCTTGCCATCCTGGCCCACGAACGGATTGTCCTTGGGAATCGCGTACGCCAGGCCGTCGTCCTTGCGATCGACGTCGATCCGCAGGATCTTGCCCAACAGCGCGTTGAGATTCTGGCCGTTCTTATACGGATCGTTGGCCAGCCCGCCGTCTCCCAGCGCGATGTACAGATAGCCGTCGGGCCCGAAGACCACGGTGCCCCCTTCGTGATTCCAAAACGGCTGCTCGACCACCAGCAGCCGCTCTTCCGAATTGGGATCGGCCTTGTTCGGGTCGTCGCTCGACACGCGGAACTGCGAAACGGCCGTGGCGTGCGGCTTGGTGTCGGTCGGCGTGTAGTACACGAAGAACTCGCCGTTCTCGCGATACTTCGGATGGAACGCCAGCCCCAGCAAACCCTTCTCGTTCTGCTTGTCCTCATACACCACGCGATCCGAGATATCCATGAACAGCTCGGGCTCTTCGACCGACGGATCGTTCGGCAACACGTAGATCTTGCCCAACTGCGAGGGGATGAACACCCGGTTCGAGCCATCGCCCGCGTGCGTCAGCAAGATGGGCCGCTGGATGCGGAAGTTCGTAAACGTCTTCTCCACTTCCAGGTCGCTGGGCGTGTCGGCCACTTGCAACGAAGGGCTGGCGTCGGTCACCGCGGCGGCGGCCAGCGCGAACAGCTCCTCCAGCTTCGCGTCGCGCTCGTTGCCCGAGTCGTCGCCGATCTGCCGCAGCACGATCAAGTCCAGGCTCGGCGCCACCAGCATGCTGTTGCCGAACTTGCCCATCGCGGCGAAGGCGTCCGCGGGCACGCCCTTCCAGGCGCCCGTGCTGTTGTTCCACCACAAGTAGCCGTAGCTCTTGTTCAACTCCTGCGAGGCGTGCATCGCTTCGCTCATCCAGTTGGTCGAGATCAGCTTCTTTCCTTTCCACTGCCCTTTGTTCAACGCCAGCAGGCCGAAGCGCGCCAGCCCGCGTGCCGTGATGTGCAGGCCCGAGTAGGGCAGGGGCTGCCCGTCGCGATCGTCCCAGCTCCAATCGTCCTTGGTGATGCCGATCGTCTCGAATACCTGCTCGTCGAGAATCTGCGCCAGGTTCTTGCCGGTCGCCTTCTCGATCATCGGCCCCAGCAGCGACAAGCCCGAGTTGTTGTACTCCCACTTTTCGCCGGGCGGAAAATCCATCGGCAGTTCGTTGAGCACATAGTCGAACAAGTCTTCGCGCTGCAAAATCGAGTTGTCGCTGTGCGCGCCCGACGTCATCGACAGCAGTTGCCGCACGGTGATCTCGCGCTTCAGCGCCGGCTCGGCCTGGGGAAAGAACTCGCCCAGCTTGCTGTCCAAGGTCAGCTTGCCATCGGCAATGGCCAGTCCCGCCGCCGTGCTGGCAAACGACTTCGACGTGGAGTACACCAGATACTTGCTCGCCGGCGTGGCGTCGTCGAAGTACCATTCGCCCACGATCTGCCCGTGCCGCACCACCAGCCCGGCCTTCGCGCCGCTGTCCTTCAACCACTGCCCGACCTTGGCCAATCCGTCGGCCGACATCGACTGCGAGGCCGGCTCCGCCACCAGCCAATCCGGCGACGGAAACACCGTCTGCCCGCTGGCCCCGGCTCCCCCGAGCAGCAATCCCACCAGCAACAACCCCAGCGACGCACGACCGGCAAAAAACAGCTTCATCGCAAAAACCTTCCCCAAAGAAAAACCCAACGGCAGGACGAGTCAATGAGCGTGGCAGGACAAGCCATCATGATACGTTTGCGCCCAGGGGGAATGCAAATTGGCGGGAAAAGGGGTAGTGGTTCACTTTGAAATGAAGCCAGACTGGCCGGACTCCGGGGTATCATGGCGGGGTTGTCCGAACGATTCCGAATCACCCCCATAAGATGAGAGGGCAGTCTAATGAACCCTACGGCCATCCTGGCGACTTTGGCGGCTGTCTGCCTTTGTGCCCCTGCATGGGCAGAAGTGATCGTCACCATCCATCCTCCCTTCTCCGATCCTCCGTTTGCTGTGACGCCCGGCGCGACGGTTTCCTATTCTCCTGCCAACGCCATCAACTTGACCGAACCCCAGATCGGATTTCCGCAGCCCAACTCCGACGTTCAATCCGACGACAAGTTTGGGGTATCTCCCAACTACGGCGGCACGGGCGTTACCTCGTTGACCTCTCGTCACATCTATGAAGACTCACCAGAGTTCGCGCTAACGGTCGGCTCTCTGATCATCGACCTGCCCTACCAGGTCGAGGTGCAGATGATGGTCAATACCGGCTTCGACTTCTACGGCGGCCGATTTGGGTTCACAAGCGGCCAGTTGACCTCGTATTTTTACTCAAGCGGCGGCACCCTAATTGCTACCGGCGACGATGGACCCGACGCACAGGGGCAGTTTCAGGTGCGCGAGTTCGACCTGGGCACGCAACTGGCGACCGGCGGCGAAATCACGCTGTACGTCGATGATTTCGACGGCGCGTCGAACGTCGGAAACCTCATGCGGGTAACCCTCACCCCCGTTCCCGAGCCGAGCACTTTTCTTATGGCGGCCGTGGGGCTGGCGGGATGTGCCGGGTTCTACTTGCGGAGGCGGATGAGTCAAGAAAAAGGTTCCTGCCACCTTTTCTTCTCGTCCGCCTGGGCAGCAAGCTGCCAACATGGCACATCGTGGCGCGCATTTTGGCTCACAGCTTTGCTGTAACTTCACGCTGGCGTCTCGCGCGATAGCGTCCTTAAGTTCGCCGTCTGCGGGCGCTTCCGCCTGCGCCGAAAAATCGCCCCCGCCGCGGCACTCCATTTGCACCTCCCCACCGGCCATCCACTTCGGATCACGAGAGACTTGATTCTCTCAGCCCTTCAATCACGGAGGAGAGTGCGATGCTAGTACTTAGTCGAAAGCAAGGCGAGGAATTGCGTATCGGAGATGACGTCACCATCACGGTCCTTGAGGTACGCGGCCATCGCGTCCGCCTCGGCATCAAAGCCCCAGGCACCACCCGCGTCATGCGGGCCGAGCTGGTCGAATGGAACGACGCCCCAGACCCACGCTGCAACCCGCGCCGCGCCGTCGCCCTGACCGGCTAACCCGAAAGAGAGATCGGGAACCCCTTCGGGCGCTGCTGAATCCTCGCCGGAGGTGATTGGCCCGGCGAAGCGATACAGCAAAGCGAAACAGAGAAGCGTCATCACATCCATCGCCAAGCGAGGGGGGCCGCTTGGCGTGCAGGCGCCTCACCACGGCTCACAAGGCGACCGCCGCTTGTGCGAACGGTCAGATGCGCAAACGGTCAGAAGTTTGCCTGCCACTGCACATAGACGAAATCGGCATCTCCCGTGTACGGCGGGGGCGTCGGGTTGGTGCGGAACCAGGCGCCGGTGAAAAAGTGCGAGTAGCCGAAGAGCCAGCTCATACGCGGCGTCTGATTCCAGATGGCCAGCAAGTCGAGCTCCTGGCCCAGATACTGGCTGCCGCCGGGCGTCTCGGTGTAGGGTAGCCCGTTGATCCGATACGGCACGTCGCTGCCGTTTTGCAGGTTGAAGACGTGCCACCAGACAATGCACTTCCATTTCTCGGCCGGCGCGGTCTCCAGCAGCACGTTGAAGTCCTCGATGTTCGTGCGTGCGAAGAAATCCATGAAACCGAGATACTTGTGGCCCAGCGGAAAGAGCTGATTGAAGCCGTTGCCGATCGTGTCGTCGCCCGACGCCCAGTCGAAGTACACCCACAGCACCGGATTCCACGGCAGGTTCGGCAGCTCGCGTCCCACGCCGATCGTGAAGAAACCCGCGGAATGGCTCAGATCGCCGAACTCGCCAAACTGATAGCCGCCTTCGAACTCGGCCAGCCATTGATCGCGTTGCCGCTTCCAGTGCAGGCCGGCGGTTTGAAACTTGAACGTGCTGGCGGCCGCGAACGGTGCGTCGTAGTCGGCATAGCCGATCCAGTACAGATCGACCAGTTCGTCCGGAATCCCGCGGTACGACCACCACAGCGCGTAGAATTCCTGCGTGCCGTCGGGCGAATCCAGGCTCTGGGGCTCGGCAAAGATGGGCTGCACCCAGAATCCGTCCAGGCTCCAGTCGTCGCCTTGATAGTAGATCTTCGCGCCGTCGAACGTACGACGCGTGTTGGCCCAGTCCAACGGCGAAATCAATCGCTGCGAACCGTAAAGCAGCTCTTGCCGGCCTCCGCGGGCCCACAAGTCGCCGTCCTGGCCCTCGACCAGCCGCAGGTCGACGAACATGTTTTGCAATTCGTGCGGGTTCTCGTCGATCGCGCGCGGCAAAAAGTCTTCGTAGTCGCTCGTCGCGCCGAGGTACTCTCCGTACACGCGCACGTTGTCGCTCACGTTCCAGTTGGCATACAGCCGCAGTCGCCGCAGCAAGAACTGGTCGTCGAGGCCCGTCAGGCCCAGACCGCGCATGTTGATCTCGTCCTGAAACCGCAGGCGGTACTGCCCGCCCAAATCGAGCGTCGTACATTGGCGCCCCAGCGGGCAGCGCCACTGCTTGAAGCGCTCGCCGAGCAGGCACCCGTCGTAGCACGGGTCGTTCAGATACTCGAAGTTGTTGTCGTAGAACGGGTCGCGGTACGCGCCGGCCGCCGCTTTGCCTAGCGCGGCTGCCTTCTGGGGCGTACACGCGCCGTCGTCCGCCGCGCGTGCCTCGGCCAGCGGCGCAAGCGGCGCGCCGGGAAACAAATCCTGGTCCTGGCCGACGCCTTCCCCCGGTGGCTGTGCTGCCAGCAGGATCCGGTTGCCAGCCCTTTCAACTTCCGGCGGAAGTGGCTCGCTGAGCAAGTCCTCGCCGGTGCGCCGCGAGGACAGCAGCAGCAACTCGTCCGCCCGGCACCGCTGGACCAGGCCCGCCGACAGGTCCGCCGACAGCGCAAACAGCGCAACAAGAACCAGGCGGAAAAAAGGCCGCTGAATCATCGAGAACACCGCAATTCCAGAGGGCCGAGCCGACGTCGGACGAGAGAGTCCAGGCGCGACGACGTTGACACACGACAAGCTCCGCCCATTGAAACCGATCGGCCGAACGGGCCGTGCGAACTTAGCAGCTTCGGAATTCCGCAGGCTCAACAACGACGTTCAGCCGGCACACTTTGCCCGACCGGCATAGCTCCGCGCCACGGGCGACGAGTTCTTCACCGGCATACCACGCGGCGTAGCAGCCTGCTAACGGTCGATCGAAGAGCAACTTGTCCGCATCTCCCCTCGCCCCTTGTGGGAGAGGGCAGGGTGAGGGGTCAGAGAATCAGAAAGTCATTTTCGCTCGCCCCTGAAGAATTCAACAGGATTGACATATCACGGAACGCGCCGCCATCGCTGATTTCCCTCAATCCCCCTTCAAACCGCACCACGACCACCTTTTCCAGCTCTTGCGTCCCTCGCAATTCGGCTGCTACAATCATGGGTTCTTCGCGTGCCCCGCTGGCGGCACGCGCGCTGACGTGGCATGTGGGCCCGACGGCGATCACGGGGGCGGTCGATTGCTTTTCAACGGAGCCGTGTGTGGGTACGAAAAAAACCGGTAAGGGTCGGCGGAAACTCGGACGCAAGAAACGTCGCATGCGCTCCAAGATCCGCCACCGCAAACGCTGATTCACCCGCGGCCACTCCAGACTCGCCGCGGCTAACGCGCTTGCAGCGCGCCCGGCTCCCCACACTTGCACACAGCGTCCGCCGGCAATGTGCCCGTCCCCGGACAATGTGCCCGTCCGCAGACAATGTGCCCCGGACAACGCGCCCCGGCCGCTTTGCACCCTCAACCGCTGCGCTCGCACGAGCCTCGCGCTCGTTCAACCCTTCAGCCCCGTCGTGGCGATCCCGCGCATGAACGTGCGCTGCGTGAAGAAAAACAGAATCACGATCGGCAACGTGAACAGCACCGCCGCCGCCATCAGCAGGTTCGTCTGGCTCGAATACGAACTGACGAACTGCTCCAGCCCGTACGCCAGCGGAAACCGCGACGGATCGTTCAAAAACAACAGCGGCCCGTTGAAATCGTTCCACGAAGCAACGAACTGGAACAGCGCCACCGTCGCCAGCGCCGGCCGCGCCAACGGCAGCATGATCCGCCAGAAGATGCCCCACTCGCTGCACCCGTCCAACCGCGCCGCCTCGCTCAGCTCTTCCGGTATCGTCAGAAAGAACTGCCGCAGCAGGAAGATCGAAAACGCGTTGCCCAGGAACGTCGGCACGATCAGCGCCGCCAGCGTGTTGTACATCCCCAACTCGCGCAACAGCAGAAACCGCGGGATCATCGTCACGTGCCACGGCAACAGCATCGTGGCCACCAGCAGCGCGAACACCTGGTTGCGCAGCGGCCACTTCAACCGCGCAAACGCATAGGCCGCCAGCGAACAACTCCACAGCGTCCCCGCCACGCTGCCGGCGCACAGCACCAGCGAATTGCGCAAATAGCGAAAGTAGGGCGTCGTCGTCACCGCCTCCAGATAGTTGGCCGCACGCCACTCGACCGGCAGCACGCGGTGCGGATCGGACGCGATCTGCTCGGCCGGCTTGAACGACGTCAGCACCATCCACACCAGCGGCGCGGCAAACAAGGCCGCCACCGCCAGCAGCAGCCCATGCGCCAGCCACCCGGGCGGGCTGCGGCGGTCCACGCGTCGCCGACTGCGTTTACTCATCGGCCACGCCCTCCCGTCGCGCTTGCATGCGCCGGCTCACCCGTTCCAGCGCTTCGTCCGGCGGAGTCAGCTTGTACATCGCATTCTCGGCTGCCCGAATCACCTCGTCCTGGTAGAACTGCGCCCCGGCGATCGGCGGCGTCGGCACTTGCGCCCCGCTGCCGGCCAGCTCGACGAACGTGGCGAACAACGGATGCTGCCGCAAAAAATCCTGAAACGTCAGATGCTCGACCACTCGCTGCGAAGCCGGAATCCATCCGCCGGCGGCGCACGCACGCGCGGCCTCGTCCTCGTGCCCGTCGAAGCCGCTCCAGAACTTCATGAACGCCCAAGCGCCCGCCGCATTCCGCGCCCCGCGCGGCACGATGAAGAAGTTGCCGTTCACCCAGCCCGCATCCTCGCGGCCTCCCGGCGGCGCC
>JBGSYQ010000512.1:0-1839 GCA_041750795.1 Pirellulales bacterium
CTCCATCGGTGGCCGATACCCACACGCTGAAGAATTTCGTAGCCGCGGTCGCGTGCGTCGTCCGGGTCGACGTTGGCGAACGTCATGGGCATGGTGACGTTCTCCAGCGCGGTCAGCGTGGGCAGCAGGTTCATTTTCTGAAACACAAAGCCCAGGCGCCGGCGGCGCACGATGCTGCGCTGCTGATCGCTCTGGCTGCTGAAATCGGCGCCTTCAAAGAGCACGCGGCCGGCCGTGGGCGTGTCGACGCCGCCCAGCAGGTGCAGCAAGCTGCTCTTGCCGCAGCCCGACGGACCCATGATGGCCAGAAACTCGCCGGCCTCCACGCGCGCATCGACGCCCGCCAGCGCTTGCACCTTGACGCTGCCGGCGCTGCCGTACTCCTTCCAAACTTGAATCGCTTCGAGTAGGGGCATGGGCGTGCGCTGACGGAAGAACTGAAGAGAAGTCGCGGTGACGGCGCCAGGGAGGGTGAAACTCTATGATAGCTGGCAACGCCCGGAATCGCCATGCAAGGTGCCGATTGCAACGGCTGTGGCGGTCGTCTCTAGTGCGCCGGTCCTGTAGCCTGTGAGCGAATATTTCGTTGAAGCGATTCGGCCGCTGCGCCGGCGAGTTTGCTCGCGCAGGCGCGTGCTCGACAACTTGCGGGCCTGGCGGTGCGTATCCATAATGAACGCCACAGTAACTCCTCTCAACTCCTCTGCGGCGTGTCGGGGCCCATCGCTGCTCGTGCTGGCACCTCCTCGGGGTATGCGGCGAAGTCGCCGGCCTTTGCTCAGTCTCGCGCGGCAACCGCAACTCTGGCTCCTTCGATCCTTCGAGCACCGGATTTGGCAATCGTGAACATGATTCGTACTTGGATGGCCGCGTTGGCGGTAGTCGTAGGTTTGACGTCGACTTTGGACGCCGCGGATCCGCGCGAGCTGTTTTTGGCGCGCGTGCCGGCCAACGTGTGCCTGGCCGTGTACACCGGCGATGCCGCGGCCACCTGCGAAGCATTCCAAAAAACCACAATCGGCCGGAAATTGACCGGGCCTGTGTTCGCGCCGCTGCTGGAGGCGCTGGCCAAAGGCGATCGTGGCAGCTTGCTGCGGATGAGGCCGATTTTCGGTTTCGATTGGGGCGATCTGGCCAAGACGCACGATCCCGGCGGCGTGATCGTGATGCCGTTGCACGATGAATCGTTCGGTATCGCCTGGTTGTTTGCCGCCGACAAGTCGGCCACCGACGCGCCCCCCTGCCTGATCGCCGCAACCGACTACTTCAAGAGCAAAGGCTATGATGCCGTCACCGATCAGCACCCGATCGCCGAGCTGACGCTGTTCACCAATCCCGAGATGGAAGACTCGGAATGGACGCCGGTCATGTTCCGCGCGGACAATTTCTATGGCATTGCCGCCAGTCCGGCCACCGCCGCGGCCCTGTTGGAGGCGCACGGCCATCCCTCGCTCGGCATGCCGCCCGAATTGGGCGATCAGCCCGCGGCCATCGGCACGGGCAATCCGGCCAACGTCAGCTTCTTCCTGCGGCCCTTTGAGCTGTTGGAGCTCTTGCAAGCGCGGGACAAGGCCGAGCAAGAGGAAGCGAAACAATCCGCCGGCGGCGAGAAGTCCGCTGCTGACGAGGAAGAGCCCCAAGAGAGCACGCTGGAGTCCGCCGACCGGATGGGCTTCACGGCGCTGCAGGGAATCGCCGGCAGCATCCACTTCGACGCGGTGGAGCCGTGCGAGTGGTCGGTCGAGGCGGCGCTGCTCATCGACCGTCCCTATCAAGGTGCCCTGCGCGCGCTGGAGCTACGGCCCGGTCCGTTGCCGCCGCTGCCGGCTTGGGTGCCGG
>JBGSYQ010000513.1:0-8706 GCA_041750795.1 Pirellulales bacterium
GCCGCCGAAGCCCCGCCGGCCGAGCCGTTCGGCTACGCTTTGAACACCAGCACCATCCGCGGCCAGAAGCTGCCCCTGGCGGCCGAGATCGACATCGTCGCCCGGGCCGGCTACCAGGGCATCGAACCGTGGGTGAACGAAATCGACGCGCACGAGCAGGCCGGCGGCACGCGCGCCGAATTGCGCCAGCGCATCGCCGACCAGGGCTTGTCGGTGGTCGGTTTGATCGGCTTTGCCGAGTGGATCGTCGACGACGATGCACGGCGTGCCAAGGGATTGGAGGAAGCGCGGCGCATCATGGACATGGCCGCCGAGATCGGCGCCACGTGTCTGGCCGCCCCTCCGGCCGGATATTCGGAGCGCGACCACGCCAGCCTGGACACGATTGCCGAGCGTTACGGCGTGCTGCTCGAGCTGGGCGACAAGCACGGCATCGTGCCAGTGCTCGAATTGTGGGGCTTTGCCCGCGTGCTCAACAAGCTGAGCGACGTGGCCTACGTGGCCGTCGCCACGGGGCATCCGCGGGCAGCCGTCCTGGCCGACAGCTACCATCTTTACAAAGGCGGCTCCAGCTATGAGAGCGTGCGGATGATCTCGGGCGTTGGCTACGGCGGCTTTCACATCAACGACTATCCGGCCGAGCCGCCCCAAGCCGAGATCACCGACGCCCATCGCGTGTTCCCCGGCGACGGGGTAGCCCCGTTGGACACGCTGTTCCGCGGGCTGCGCGACGCCGGCTATCGCGGCATGCTCTCGCTGGAAGTGTTCAACCGCGAGTACTGGACCCAGGACGCGCTGTACGTCGCACGCAGCGGCCTGGAGAAAACGCGCGAGGCGGTACGCAAGGCGCTGGCGTAAGCGACAAAGAGCACGGGTGGACTTTGCCACCCGTGGCACATGCGCTTGTGTAGGCGAGTGGGAGCACGGGTGGACTTTGCCGCCCGTGGCACATGCACGACTGACGGGGTGCCTCGCTAGGAATCACTGCGACACGGACGGCTAGCATGCGAGACGAAGCTACTTATATCTGCGACTCGTGCGGTGAGGAGATCGTGATTCCGATCGATCCCTCGGGCGGACCGCACCAGCAGTACGTCGAGGACTGCCCCGTTTGCTGCCATCCGCACGTGCTGTCGATCGAAATCGACGAGTCGGGCGACGTCAGCGTCCGCAGCGAGCACGAATAGCCGCCCAGCGCGCGGCGAGGATCCCGACGGTGGGCCGAAGGTTCGACCGAAAAACAACCTCCTGATTTTCCAACCCCTCACCCTGCCCTCTCCCACAAGGGGCGAGGGGAGACGCGGAGAAGTTATTTTTCGGTCGACCCGAAGCGCGCATGGCAGGGTTGTTTGGGCGCGGTTGGGCCGTTTTAATAGAGGCCCCAGCCAATCACCCTTGCTCTTCCTCGCGGAGATCCCTCGATGCTTGCTTCCCCGATTCGCGCTGCCGGTGTTTTTGTGCTATCCACCTGCTTTCTGCTGACAACGTGTGCCGCAACGCGGGCGGACGAAGACAGTGCGGTGCTGGTCAACGAGTTTATCTACGAGGAAGCCAGCTTTCCCTCCTGCCATGCCTCGACGATCGAGCACACGCCGGGCGGGCTGGTGGCCGCCTGGTTTGGCGGCACGGACGAGGGGAACGCGGACGTCGGCATTTGGGTGGCGCGGCACGACGGCAAGCGGTGGAGCGCGCCGGTGGAAGTGGCCAATGGCGTCGAGTCGCCGACCCAGCGCTATCCGTGCTGGAACCCGGTGCTGTTTCAGATGCCCGGCGGCGCGTTGCAGTTGTATTACAAGGTGGGCCCGAATCCGCGCGCGTGGTGGGGCATGCTCATCACGTCCGACGATGGCGGCAAATCCTGGTCCGAGCCGCGCCGCTTGCCCGAGGGCATTTTAGGGCCGATCAAGAACAAACCGATCCTGTTCGAGAATCGGCTGCTGTCGCCTTCGAGCACCGAGCACGACGGCTGGCGCGTCCACCTGGAAGCCAGCGACGACGGCGGCCAGACGTGGACGAAGACCGCCTCGCTGGAGAACCACGAAACGTTCGGCGTCATCCAGCCGACAATTCTCGTGCATCCCGAGGGCAAACTGCAGATGCTGTGCCGCAGCCGGCAGCGACAGATCGTGGAAACGTGGTCGAGTGACGGCGGCCGCACGTGGAGCGCACTGGCAGCGACCGAGTTGCCCAACCCCAACAGCGGCATTGACGCGGCCAACCTGCCGGACGGGCGTTGCGTGTTGATCTATAACCACACGCCGCGCGGCCGCAGCCCGATCAACCTGGCCGTTTCGGCCGACGGGCGCTCGTGGCAAGCGGGCCTGGTGCTGGAGTCCGAGCCGGGCGAGTATTCCTATCCCGCCGTGATCGTCACGCCCGACGGCCTGATTCACACCACCTACACCTGGAAGCGCCAGCGCATCAAGCACGTGGTCGTCGATCCGCGGAAGCTCAGCCTGCGCGCCATGCCGCAGGGCGAGTGGCCGCAGTGAGAGACGGTTAGCACACGCCGGATTCGATCCGCAGATTTCGCACGCAGATCTTGCTATCAGCCTCAGACGCGACTTGGTGGTTGCGCCGCGCGGCGGGCATAAACTCATCTGCGAAATCTGCGGATTGCTTCCTTCGTGGAAGCATCCATCGGCAGACGGGCGCGTGACTCGGCCGCACGCTAGCTCAGCGCGCTGGCGGGGGAGTGGGTTTCCAGCAGGCCGTCGCGCATGCGTATGGTGCGGTGGGCGCGGGCGGCGATGTCGGGCTCGTGCGTGACCATGATGATGGTCTTACCGGCGCCGTTGAGCGCTTCGAGCATCTGCATGATCTCTTCGCCGGTGGCCGAGTCCAGGTTTCCGGTGGGCTCGTCGGCCAGGATGACGTGCGGGTTGTTCACCAGCGCCCGCGCGATGGCCACGCGCTGTTGCTGACCGCCGGAGAGCTGAAACGGGCGGTGATCCAAGCGGTCTCCCAGCCCGACCATCCTGGCCAGTTCCACGCAGCGGGCCTTGGCCGCCAACGAATTGTTGCCCTGGTAGTAGAGCGGCAACTCAATGTTCTCGACGACCGTCAACTGCGGAATCAGGTTGTACGACTGGAAAATGAAGCCCAGGTAGCGGCAGCGGATGCCGGATAGCTCGTCGTCGTTCAGTTGCGAAACGTCCTGGCCGCCGAGGATGTATTGACCGTCGCTGGCGCGGTCGAGGCACCCCAGCAGATTCAAGAGCGTACTCTTGCCCGAGCCCGAGTGTCCCATGATGGCGACGAAATCGCCTTCGGGAAAGTCGATCGACACGCCGCGCAGCGCGCGCACCACGATGCCGCCCTTGAGGACATAATCTTTGCGGACATCGACGACGCGTGCGGCCAGTTTCACGGGATTGAGCTTCTTGTTTGCGGGGCGGCGTTATTCGTGGCGCTGTTACTCGTGGCGGAGTGCTTCGATGGGATCCATTTTAGCTGCGCGGCGGGCCGGATAGAGGCCGAACAACACTCCCACGGCCACCGAAATCAAAAAGGCGGCAATCACGCTCCAGGCCGCGATGCGGGGCTCCAGATCGCGGATATTGTCGGGAATGGCCGCCAGAATGTCGGGAAACAGTCGGCCAAAGGTGTAGCGCGTGCCGCTGATGACCGGGTTGACCAGAAAGCCGAAAAACACGCCCAACGCACCGCCAGTGGCCGACAACACCACGGTCTCGCTGAGAAACTGTGATACGATGTCGCTTTGCTTGGCGCCCAAGGCGCGGCGGATGCCGATCTCGCGGGTGCGCTCGGTCACGGTGGCCAGCATGATGTTCATGATGCCGATGCCCCCGACCAACAGCGCGATGCCGGCGATCAGGATCAGCAGCAGGTTGAACATCATTTGCAGAATCTCGGCCTGCCGCAGCAATTCCTTGGGCACCACGATGGCGTAGTCGCCGTTGGGGTGCGACTTGCGCAGCAACGACTCGATGATTTCCGAGGTCTGGTCCACCTGATCGATGTCGCGCACGGTGACGGTGATCTGGCTCAGTTCCACCTGCTCGCCCTCGCGACTGCCGGAGCGTGCCGTGATGACCATGTCGCCGATCCGCCAGCGAAGCGTGGTGAGCGGGATATAGATGTCGTTGTTATAGTCCTGCGCCGAAAGGCTGCCGCCGATTCCGGCGGAAGGAGTTTTTGAGGCCGTCTGACCGATGACCGTATAGAACTGGTCTTCGATCTGGATGAACTTGCCGCGGGGATCCTCATAGGGAAACAGCGTGGCGGCGGCCTTGTTGCCGATCACCGCCACGTTGTTGGCTTCTTCCAGATCCTTGTCGCTGAGAAAGCGGCCGCGTTCGACGCGCAGATTGTTGATGTCGAGGTACTTGGCCGTGCAACCGACGATGCGCGCATCGGAGACTTTGTCCATATAGCGGATTTCCTTGCGGATTTCGCGCATGGGGACGGCTTGCAGCAGCGTGGGCACGTTGGAGACGATGCGGTCGTAGTCGTCGCGCAACAGCCCGTAGGCGATCACGAAACCACCGCCGCGCGTCACGTCCGAGGGCGGCTTGGCGCTGCGAACGATGATGTTGTTGGCGCCCAGATCCTTGATCTGCTGCTGCGCCTGGTAGCTGACGCCCTCGCCCATGGCGACCAGCCAGATCACCGCGGTCACTCCGATGAAGATGCCGAGAATGGCCAGCCCCGAGCGCAGCTTGTGCAGCAACAGGCTCTTGAGTCCCAGCCGGAGGGTCTGAAGGAATCTCGATCCCACGGAGAAGCGCCTCTTACGAAACGAACGGATGCCAGCGGCGCGCTCGCACGGCGAGCGCTTTTTTATTGCGCCGCGGCCCGATGCGCGGAGACTACGGTCCGCCAGCGGGTCCTCCAGGCGGTCCACCGCCCCCTTGTTGCTGCATGCGTCGGCGAATGGCGGCGAACTCCTGCTGGTCGATGAAGCCGTCGCCATTGGTGTCGATCCGATCGAAGCCGGCTTTCATCTGTTCCGGAGCTTCCTCGCGGCTGATTTTGCCGTCTTTGTCGGTGTCGAAGTTCGAGATGCTGAAGCCGCCGCCTGGCCCGCCCGGCCCGCCGGCGCCGCGCCCTTCGGGCGCTCCGCCGATGGCGGGCATGCTCTTGGGCTGATCGCCGCCAAACCGCTCCTTGACGTCCACCGATTCGTCGGCCTTGGTCTCGTCGCGAGCTTCCTGCACGACGGCGCGCGGATTCAGCAGCACGCGCTCGCCCTCGACCAGTCCGTCCTTGATTTCGATGCGCGTGTTGTTGGCCAGGCCGAGCACCACCGGGCGTGCTTCGATCCCCGCCGACGTGTTGACCCAGCAATAGAACTTGCCGGACTTCTCCACCACCGCCTGCACCGGCACGCTGAGCACGTTAGTGAGGTTGGCGATCAGCACTTCCACCGCGGCGGTCATGCCCGGTCGCAAGCCGACCGGATCGCTGTCGATGCTGATGACGGCGCCGTACTCTTTGACGTTGCCGGAAAACCAGTTCGACGGCTCGGCCTGGGTGGCAATCGACGTGACGGTGCCTTGATAGTCGCGGTCCTGAATGCGGACGCGTGCCAGCATGCCGCGTTTGAGACTGTCGACCTTGGATTCGTGGACCGTGCTCCTGACTTGCATGCGCGACAGGTCGGGCAAGCGCAAGATGGTTTGCCGCTCGCGGACCAGCGCGCCTTCCTCGATGATCGACTGCTGATTGCCGCGCCGCGATTGCTCGGTGTCGTTGGCGTACACCACCATGCCGTCGTCGGGCGCGTTGATGACGCAGTTTTGCAACTGGCTCTGCAACCGCTCGAGTCGAACGTCCTCCAACTCGAAGGCCGCCTTTTCCGAGGCCATTTTTGCCTTGGACGAGTCGCGCGTGCTCTCCAGCCCCACGAGGGTCTTGGCGCGCGTGAACTTTTCGAGCACGTCCTTGGCCGTTTCGGCCACTTGCAGGTCTAATTCCGATCGCTGCACGGCAAAGGCCTGCGCGTCGCGCTGCAAGTCGGTGACGTATCCCTTGCGATGCATCTTGATCGTGTGTTGCAGCGAGTTTCGCGAGCTTTCGAGGTTCTCCTTGGCGACCGTGACGTTGGCCTCCAACTGCTGCAGCGTTTGCAGGTAGATGCCCTCTTTGTACTCTTGCACGGAGATTTCGGCCGCTTCGTAAAGCTTTTCCGCGTCGATCATCGCGGCGCGGGCCTTTTCGTAGAGGATCTTCTGGGCATTCACCTGGTCTTCAATGGCCGACGCATCGAGTCGCACCAGCTCGTCGCCCTTTTTCACCTGAATGCCATCGGTGACAATCCACAGGATCGTGCTGCCTCCCTGCACGTCACACTTGATATCGGTGTTGTGCGAGCTTTCGACGGTGCCGTCTTCGGTGATCGACACGACGAGGTCGGCGCGGCGCACTTCCTCGGTCAATATCTGGCTGGTTGTGGGCGCCGGCAACAGCATATCGCGAAAGCTATACGCAGCCGCCGCCGTGCCTGCCACTGCCGCCAGGACGAGCACCAGTTTGATCAACCGCCCGATGCGACCACGGCGCGGCGGTGGCGCATGCGGCACTTCGTCAATGCCCTGGAGCGCCGCTGAGAATCTGGAGGATTGTGCCGCGTCTTCCGTGGTGGGAATCGCCATAGTTGAAGCCCCGAAGGCCAAGCAGTCGGACGGTTGGCGGGAGTCGATCGGCGGGAAGTGCAAGCGCGGGTTGCGTTTCCACACTCCCATTCTCACCTCTTACGAGCTTCAGTTCAAGGTGGGCAGCGGTGGATCTGGCCGCCGGAGCAAGGGGGGGTTAACGGCGCAGAATAGGCCCACCGCGAGCCGATCGGGCCGGTGCTCCCACCGAAGGCGTCGCCTCCTCGAGATCTTCGTCGTCCATCGTCTCGGGGGGCAGCGGCATGTCGCCGTCATAGTGTCGCCCTCGCCCCGGCTCGGCGACCGGTGGCGACACGCGGCCGGTCGTTTCTCGTGCCAGCGGCTGCGGCTCATCGCGGCGACGCGGCAGCCCTTCGATGGGTAGCAGGCTGAGAACATCGCGCTTGGGCTTTTGGGCAGAGCCAGCGGCGACGTCGGCGTCCTGCTCGTCGAAGTCGCCCTGGGGCAGCGTCATCAAATCCACATCTGCCGGGTCAAGGTTTCCCATTTCGGCCTGGCTGGCCGCATACGCTTCGACGTCTTTAACGCTGACGCCCGCTTCGTCGAGCCAGGCTTGCGGCACGGCGGGAGGCACCGGGCATTGGTCCTCGGTCAACCAGTCGGATTCGTCGATCGGCTTATCGATCCAGATGCCGCAGTCGTCCAGTTCCATGATGCCCAGCTCTCGGTACAGCAGGATTCGGCTCTCGTAGTGGGCCAAGATCACGCTCATGAACACGTTTTGCGAGGCCAGCAAGTCGTTCAGGGCGAAGATCAGGTTCTGCGCCACGGTGGGCCCCAGAAGCTGCACGGGCTGGCCGGGCAAGGTCGGCGGAGGCGGCTCGTTCAAGTCTTCGCGCGTTTTGTCGACGCGGCGGATGGCGATGACCATCGCTCGTCGCTGGATCTCCAGGTTCACTTCCAACTGGTTCAACGCCCGCAGCAGGCTGCGCAAGCTGAAATTGACGCCGTCCTGATACTGGTACAACTGTCGCCGTTCGATTTGATACTGGATGAGCACGGAGCGGTAGTTGTTGCGTTCCAGGCGGCGCGTAAACGGCGCATCGAACCGCATGCCGACGCGCATGCTGCCGTTGTTGCTGTTAAACGCCAGGCCGTTGTCGCCGACGGTGCCGATGTCACCGTCAACGAAGACGTCCAACCCCGCTTTGAGCGCGTTGGCGTTAAAGGCGATCAGCCGCCACTGGTCGACCAACGAGGCGCGGTTGTTCATCCAATCCAAGCGATTGGCGCGGGCGATGTCCAAGGCTTTCACGGAATCGAGCTTGACGCGCGGCACGGTGATCGACTCCAAGCGCGCCCGCGCCTTCACCAGGATCAGCTCTTGCGTCAGACCGGAAAGTCCCGTCGCCAGGGCCACGAGTTGGTCGGTTAACTCCGCAGACGACTCGGAGCCGACTGCGTCGCGCATGCGTTGCAGGATCGGGCCCGTTTGCCGGAAGCGGTTTTCCACGTCTTCCAGGCTCTGCTCGAGCTTGGCCAGTTCTTCGTCGAACACGGCGATCTGCGCCGGCCTCATGTTGGCCTTTCGTTCGGGGACCTTGGCATCCAGCGCCGTCAGGTCAGCGTGGCCGGATTCGAATTCCGCGGCCACCTGGTTCCGCAGTTCCCCGATGACTTGCAGTCCGTTGGCGAGGTCGGCCGGCGAAGGCTCCGCCGGCAACTCACCGACCACGTCGACGAAATCGTCGATCAGGCGCTGCACGGCAATCGTCTTGCGGTCCACGAACTCGAACTGGCGCAATACCGTGTCGTCGATCTCCACGTCGACGTCCGGCGGGAACGCCAGCAGTGACGTCTTGAACGTATCCAATCGCGTTTGATAGAGGACTTGCTGGCTGAGCAAGTTGGCGCGCGCCGATTCGATGTTCTGGCGGAACTGGTCCACTTGCACGATGTCGATCAGGCCGGCATCGAGATTGGCTTCGAGCAGTCCCAGCGTGCGCAACTGGGAATCGACATTCGCCTGGGCGTTGCGGACTTGCTGCAGTTGTTGCAGCAAGCCCATGAAGCCGCCCACGGTGCCGGCGCCACCCTGCACGAAGCCCGCGCCGGCGCCGCCGGTGCC
>JBGSYQ010000514.1:0-11855 GCA_041750795.1 Pirellulales bacterium
GGACGCAGCGTCGAGGGGGACCGCGTGTTTCCGAACCGGTTACAACACATCGACGAGTTGCGCCGACTCGGCGCCCGGATCGAACGGCGCGGGTCCGCGTGCAGCATCGACGGCGTTGAGCGACTATCGGGCGCGACGGTCGAAGCGTCCGATCTGCGCGCCAGCGCCGCGCTGGTGCTGGCCGGCCTGGCGGCCGACGGTGAAACCACGGTCCGCCGCTTGCACCATCTCGACCGCGGCTATGAGCGGCTGGAGCGCAAGCTGGCGCAACTTGGGGCGCAGGTGCGGCGAACGAGCGAGACATCAGGCCGAGCGTCGATACCCGAGCGTCAGCAGCGCGCAGCGCAGTCCGGGCGGTGAGGGGCGATCTTTCTTGTCCGCCGGGTCAAGACCGCGCGGTCACGCTCCGCCGCGATAGATCTTTTGCCCGAGCGCGTTTCTGCGCGAGGTGACCGGCCCGGGGTTCGAGTCGTCGCGGAGGATGTTGACGAACATCTGGTACTTGGCGTCGACGTCGTCGGCGTAGTGGACCAGCAGCGCCTCGGGCGTCATGGGCGGCTTGGGCGAGCCCCATTCGGGCAAGCGCTGGTGCGAGATGATGATGTGCTCCAGCCGCAGCTGCAACTCGGCGTCGATGTCGCGGCCGGCGGCCGCCTCGCGGAGGATGTCGCGCCCTTGCAGGATGTGGCCGATCAGGTTGCCGGCCGCGGTGTACTCGGCGCCTTGCGGGCGCTCCTCGATTTCGCGCAGCTTGCCGATGTCGTGCAGGATGCCGCCGGCTACGACCAGGCCCTTGTGCAACGGCGGGGACATGTCGGGATAGTAGTCGTCGTACTTCTCGGCCAGGTAGACGCAGGTGCGCGTGACGCTCAGCACGTGCTCCAGCCAGCCGCCGATGAAGGCATGATGATTGTGCGTGGCCGCGGGCAACGTCAGCAGCGCCGGGCGATTGGCCTGCAGGAGGTCGACGACCAGGCTGCAGAGCGGGCCATCGTCGATTTTTTCGCGGGCGATCGACAGTAGCTCGGCGAACATGGCTTCGGTGTCGAAGGCCGATTGCGGCAGACACATCGCGGGGGAGAAGCCCTCGGACTTGTCGGCGCCGCACACTTCGCGAATTTTGCGCAGCTCGAGCTGGGGGCCATAGTTGGTTTCGCGATAGACGGCGCGCAGCTTGTAGAACGAGCCGGGGCGCCAGGCATCGCGGCAGTCGGCGCCCCAGGGCGAATCGTTCCAGATGGGAAACGCGACTTCCCGCGCGTGGTCGCGAAAGCCGACTTTGAAATACGGCTTGCCGTCGCGCGTGGTCAGCTCTTCCTTGGCGGTCATCAGCACGAACAGATCGCCCTCCTGGCCATTGATCATTTCCGACAGCGCAACGATCGGCATGGTATCCACACTCCGCGCTCCCGCGTGCATCAACGCCCAGGCGCCATCAGCAGCGCCAAGGCCGGGGGCCATTCTACCCCAGCAGCGGCGGAGGACCAACAATCGGCGGAAGTCAGGGTTTATGCGCCGTAGAGGAAGACTTCTTCCAGGTCACCCTCGGCGGCCGAGGTCCAGACGACTGTGGCCATCAGTCGATGATGCCTTCTTCGGCCAGCTTGCGGGTGCAGCGGTCGATCAAGTCGTTGACGTCCAAGTGGCCGGCCCGTCCTTGATTGGCCTGTTCAATGCCGACCTGTACGTCCGAACGCAATTGATCCCTGCGGGCCTGGAGCTCTCGAAGAACCTGCAATGCGTCGCGCAACACGTCGTCCTGCGAGCCGTACCCGCTGGCGGTCATCTGCTCGTTGACGAGCTTCTCGACATCCGGGGGAAATTGATAGGCCATCGTGAGCACCTCCTGCGATCCAGAATACCACGGCCCCGAGCGACCGGCCAGCAAAAGGCTTCGTCACATCAGCCGATGAGTGCCGCCACCCATACGCCGGATCACTGCGGGCCGCTTGCGCTGCCAAGTTACTTTTCGTAGCCGTGCGGATGGGTTGAGTGCCAGCGCCAGGCGGTGCGGACGATCGATTCGATGTCCATGTAGCGCGGGCGCCATTCGAGCATCTGCTGGGCCTTGTGCGAATCGGCGACCAGCTCGGGCGGGTCGCCGGGGCGGCGCGGGCCGAAGACTTCGGGAATGGCGTGGCCGGTGACGCGCCGGCAAGCGTCGATCACTTCGCGCACGCTGTTGCCGCGGCCGGTGCCGAGATTGAGCTCCAGGCCCTTGCCCGCCGCCAGCTTGTCGAGCGCCAGCGCGTGGGCCGAAGCCAAATCGTCGACGTGGATGTAATCGCGAATGCACGTGCCGTCGGGCGTTGGATAGTCGTTGCCGAAGACGGAGATGTGCTCGCGCTGTCCCAGGGCCACTTGCAGCACGATGGGGATCAAGTGCGTTTCGGGATGGTGGTCTTCGCCGATTTCTCCGCTGGGACTGGCGCCGGCCGCGTTGAAGTAGCGCAAGGCGGCATATCCAAAGCCGTAGGCGCGTGCATAGTCGGCCAACGCTTCCTCGATCACCAGCTTGCAGAAGCCATAGGGATTGATCGGCCGCTGCGGCTCGTCCTCGGTGATGGGCACTTTCGCCGGCACGCCGTACGTGGCCGTGGTGCTGGAAAAGACGATCCGCCAGACCCCGGCCTCGCGCATGGCCTCCAGCAGGTTGAGGCTGGCCACGACGTTGTTCTGATAGTACTTTGCCGGATCTTCGACCGACTCGCCCACGAACGCGAACGCGGCAAAGTGCATCAGCGCCTCGATGCCGTGCGCGCGAATCGATTCCACCAGCCGCGGGCGATCCATCAGCTCGCCTTCGATCAACCGCCCGTGCGGCACGGCCTGGCGATGGCCGTAGCAGAGATTGTCGTACACCCAGACGTCGTGCCCCGCTTGTGCCAGCAAGCGCACCGCGTGACTGCCGATATAGCCGGCTCCGCCCGTAACGAGCACCTTCACGATGGATCTCCTGGACGGCTGGCGGGATTGTTGGATTTGCGCGTTGTGATGACTGGATCGATGTTGCGGCCCCGGCGATACGCGGCGGTCAAGCAACGACGGACGATTTGGGCAACTTGGGCCTCTGTAACATAGGGGACACTCCGGCAGTGGGCAAATGGGTCAAGCCGACCGGTTATCGTCGTCGAAAGCAAGCACAGTGTCATTGATTGCGCCCTTGGGTCGACCGAAAAACAACTTCCTGATTCTCCAACCCCTCACCGTTTCGTCCTCCTTCGTCCGTTTCGTCCTCCAGCCTCCCGCCTCCAGCCTCCAGCCTGTCATCCCCATGGGCGGTCCGCGTCGCAAACTGCTGAAGCCCGCCAAGGTGGCCGCCGGCGTGGTGACGGGTCGCTGGATCGATTCGTTCGTGGACTATTTGCGCAGCGAGTGCCACCTGTCGGAAAACACGGTGGTGGCCTATCACCGCGATCTGCGGCGGTTTTACGATTGGCTGGCGGGGCGGCGCGTGGGGCAATTGACCATTCAGGAACTGGCCGACTACGTGGGCTGGCTCAATCAGCGGAAGCTGGCGCCGGCCAGTGTGGCGCGGCACATTGCGTCGCTGCGGATTTTCTTTCGCTATTTGCAGCTCGAAGGCTTGATGACTGACAACCTGGCGGAGCTGCTGGGCAGCCAGAAGCTGTGGGAGCGCGTGCCGCACGTGCTGTCGGCGACGATGGTCGAGAAGCTGTTGGAGAGCCCGCAGCCGGGCGAGCCGTTGTGGCGGCGCGATCGCGCGTTGCTCGAGCTGTTGTACGCCACCGGCTGCCGAGCGTCGGAGGTTTCCAACCTGACGATCGAGCAGGTGCATTTGGACCAGGCGTTCTGCATTTGCCGCGGCAAGGGGGACAAGGAACGGATGGTGCCGCTGGGCCGGCGTGCTATCCTGGCGGTGCGCGACTATCTGGCCAAGGAACGGCCGGTGCTGGCGGCGCATCGTTCGCCGCCGCCGAAGTGGTTGTTGGTTTCGCGGCGCGGGATGCGCTTGCGGCGCGAACGGATTTGGGAGCTCTTCAAGCGCTATGCCGGTCGCGTGGGGATCGCGTCGGAGATGAGCCCGCACACGTTGCGCCACAGCTTTGCCACGCACGTGCTGGCCGGCGGCGCCGACTTGCGCCAGGTGCAGGAGATGTTAGGCCATGCCAGTATCGCCACGACGCAAATCTACACGCACGTCGACCCCGCGCGGCTCAAGGCGGTACACAAAGAGTTCCACCCGCGCGGATAGTGAACGGGAAACGCCGGCGAGCGGGCGCCGGCGGAACCGCGCCGGCGGCAAGCCGGCCGATCAGGCGGGCTTCTTGGGGGGCGCGAACTTGATCTTCTGGATCAGCTTGACGATGTGACCGTCGGGCGTGACGTAGCCCGAAATGGCCGTGATGGCGTTGATCACGTACTGATACTTCAGATTGTAGTCGCAATTGAGCTCGGCCTCGGTGTTGGCCGCGGCTGCGTTGGGTCCGGCGTCGTTGCCCACGATGCTCATCACCTGCTCGTGCAGGGCCGCGAAGCTGGCCACCGGCCGGTCGGCCATTTGAATGCCGGACAGGTTTCCTTCCGCGTCGGCAATCAGGCGCACCTTGATGGGCAATTGCGGTTCGAGGGCGGCCGCGCCGGCGCCGGCGGCCGGCATGCGGATGTTGAAATCTCCTTCGACCGCCACGATCTTGAAGCTGAACAGGAAGAAGATGAGCAGCAGAAACACGATGTCGATCATCGGCGTCATCTGCATGTCCACCTTGTTGGGCACGGTGGTCGACGTGTGACGGAGCTTCATGGCGTCACCGTTTCTCCTCGAGCTCTTGCTTGGCGCGCAGGGCGAACTTCTCGAAGCCGTTGTCCTGGCACATTTGAATCACCTCCTGCACGACGCCGGTTTTGGCGTCGGCGTCGGCGCGCAGCACGACGGTGGCCTCGGTCACGTCGGTGCCGTTGAGCTCGAGGAATCGTCGTTCGTTGCGGAGGTGGCGATCCATGGCGGCGATGGGGATCGGTTCGCCGCCGAAGATGATGCGATCGTCCTTGGTGAGTTGCAGCACCAAGGGGGCCACGAACTGGGCCTCGGGCGGCTTGGCCAGCTCGCTGGACGGGAGCTTGATGCGGGCATCCACCTCGCTTTCGCCGAAGTTCAACAGCACCATGAAGAACGCGATCAACTGAAACGTCATGTCGATCATCGGCGTCATGTCCGGTTCCGGCGAATCCGTCGGTCGCTTGCGCTCGAATTTCATGGATGGTCGCTTTCGATCACGGGCATGGGCGGCAAGCGGCAACCGTGCCGCGCGCGCCCGTTACGGGGTGGTCGGCTTTTTGCCGCCGACGTTTTGAAAGCGGCTCATCAACCGTTCGCTGTAAATGCCCACCTCAAGCACCAGCCTTGCCAGCCGATTGCGAAAAATACCAAACAGTGCGATCGCCGGAATGGCCAGCAACAGCCCGACCAGCGTGGTGATGAGCGCGGTCGAGATTCCGTCGGCCAGGTCGGACGGCTTGGGCTGCGTGGCGCTGGTGGCGATCACGCGGAACGCGCGCACCATGCCGTTGACCGTTCCCAGCAGGCCGACCATCGGGCTGACGGTGCCGATCAGGGCGATGTAGCTCAAGCGCTGTTCGAGCTTCATGTTCTCGTCTTCGCCCACTTCCTGCATGGCCTCGACCGCCTGCGAATAGCCGTCCTGCAGCTTGGCCAAGCCGGCCGACAGCACGTGCCCCAGGAAGCTCTCGTCGTTCTTGGCCAGCTCGTACGCTTCCTGATAGCGCTTTTCGTTCAACAGCGTTTCGAAGTTGGCGATCAGGTCGGGCGGTACCATGCTCTGGCGTCGGATGGACATCACGTTCATGACGATCAGCGCCACGAACACGAACGACAGGAACAAGAACGCGATGGTATAGGTCAGTCCCAGGGCGCGAAAATAGAACGCCAGCGCGCTTTGCTGTTGCGGAGCCTCGTCGGCGGCGTCGGCCGGCGCCGCGGGGGCCTGGGCCAGTGCCGCGCTGGTCCACCAGGTGTCCGGCGCCGCGCTGGCACACAGCGTGAGCACCAGCAGGGACGCGACGGCCCATATTCGAAAGCGCAGGCGAGTGGGGTACCGCATGAATGCTCCTTGTCTGATTCGATTGCCAGCGCGTGGAACGACCCGGCGTCGACGTCCGCCGCTGCTGAATTTCCGCCCGTTGGACGTGAGGTTCGTGGCCCGCGTCAGTGTAGTGGCTGGTTGTGCATTTCGCCAAGGGTGACGTGGCGGCGTCACGCGACTGGCGAGGTTATTTTTGCGCCCAGGCGCTTTGGGGATACTTTTCCAAAAGCGTGCTCTGCGCTTGTGCCGCGCGATCGGCCTTGTCGACTTCCGCCCACAGCGTGGCCAGGTTGGCCAGCGCCTCGGCGTGTTGCACGGGAAACCGCGAATACAGCAGATCGACGTGCAGGAAGGCGAGCAGCGCCTCCTGCTTCTTGCCGGCCGCGCGGTAGCAGTTTCCCAGCACGTTGTAGGCTCGCGCGTGCAGCTCCTGGTTCTCGGGATCGGCCTGGGCGATGATCGTTTCGACGGCGCCGACGGCCTGGTCGAAGCCGCCGCCGCCGGCTTGTGCCTCGGCCTTGCCGAGCATGGCGGCCAGCTTCAAAGCGTCGATCTGGTCGCCGGTTGCGGTCATGGCCAGCGCCTCGTCGAACTTGGCAACGGCCGGCTGGTACTTTTTCTGGCCGACCAGCGCGCGTCCTTGCAGCACGGCAGCACGCATCTTTGTTTCCGGCCAGGGCGCCGCGGCCAGCTTGGAGTAGAAACCTTCGGCGCGGTCGGGCAAGTTGGCCGTGCTCAGCAAATCGCCCAGCACTTCGCAGACCTCGAAGTAGTGAAAGCTTTCAGGGTGCGCACGCTCGAAGGCCACCAGCGCTCGACCGGCATCGGCCACCGAACCCTGGCCGGCCAGCGCGGCGCGGGCGCCGGCAATGGCTTTGTAAAACTCGACGTCCTGGGCGACCGCCGGGCGCTTCACCTGGCCCGACTTGATTTTCGCCAGCAGCTCCGTCGCGTCGGCATAGCGTCCCGTGGCGACAGCGAAGCGGGCCTGCGTCAGCTCGTTGGGCTCCTCGTCGAACGTGATGGAGTCGATTTCGTTGACCGGGTGCGGGCGCTTCGTGGCGCCCAATTCGACGACGACCTCGGTGGGGCTGATCGCGGTGACCGTGCCCGTGGCCTGGGAGCCCGACTTCAGCTTGACGCGGTCGATGGCCATTGCCGGCGCAGCACAGGCGGCAAGACCGCAGCAGAACGCAACGAGGAGCGGCAACCGGTTCATGATAAAACTCGCGATGGGGGGATTATTGCGTCGTGGCTTCGGCCGTACTGGCGTTGTTGCGGTCTCGGAATTCCTGCAAGCCCGACTCCTGCTGGCCCAGGCCGTTTTGAATCTGCTTGAGCAGTCGGTCGTAGCGTACGGTGGTGTCTTCGCCGCCGAGGTCCGGGCGAAGCTTATAGGTGGTCCACAGATCCTGCCTGGCGGCTGCCAGGATGTTGGCTCGCCTGGTTGCATCTTTTTCCGTCAACGCATAGCGCAGCCGCGATTCCGCCAGGTTTAACCGTGCGTGGTGAAACGTGCCGGCAAACTGCTCGTTGCTCATCGTAAGCTGCGAGAGCTTGGCCCAGCCCCAAATGGCGTTCTTGCCATCCCTGGCGGGCCGATCGCCCAGGATCGCCAGGCCGTAGTTTTTGGGGTCGATCGCCCCGCGGGCTTGCAGCGTCTCGGCCGCTTGCACCTGGGCCGGCAAGAGCATCGGCTTTTGCTTGAGGACGTCGAGCACGACGGCCAGCGCTTCGTCGAACTTGCCAGCCCGGCGATAGCAGTCGGCCAGGCGCAGCCGTGCGCCGGTCAGGCTTTCCGGATTGTCTTTGAACTTGGGGTCTTCCTTTACGGTGTCGAGCATGCGCTGGTAGGCGTCGGCGGCCTTGGCGAAGTAGGCCGTGGCCTGGGGCGACACCTTGCCGGGGCCGGCGTCGAAACCGGCGCCCAGGCTGAAGTAAGTTTCGCCCACCCAGTTGAGCGACGCATAGCTGTTTCCCGAGTCGCGCTTGGTGACGCGGTCGAGAAAGATCTCGAAGGCTTTGGAGACGGTTTCCAGTTGCTTGGTCTGGCCGCTTTTGCGCAGATCCTGCAATTGTTGTTCGAGCTCGCGTCCCAGGCTGACGTAGATCTTGGTGAGGTTCTCGGCGGCGTTGGCGTCGCCGGCGCCCTGCACCAGGCCTTCCAGCGCGTCCATGGCGGCTTCCGCCTTGTCGACTTGTTGCGGCGTGACCGCCACGTAGGCGCGCAGCGCCAGCTTGTAGGTTTCGATGGCGAATCCCTGGCGCGCGGCGATGGGATGCTTGGCCTCGACGAGCGCGAGCGGACCGACCTTTTCGTTTTCGAGCCAGGCGATGGCCTCGTCCGGTTGCCCGGTGTCGACGCAGATCTGCGCCATGGCGAAGACGGCGGCGGCCAGCGTGGCGTCGACATTGCCGGCTTTCTCCATGCGGCCGATGCCCTCGGCCAAAACTTCCTGAGCGCGCTGCTTGAGCGCGTCGAGCTCTGCCTGCGGCGGGCGTTCGTCCTCGGGAAGCTGCGCGCGGCGCAGATAGGCGGACCACAGGGTCTGCCCGGCGCGCAGCTCGGCCTGGCCGCGCCGCGGCGAATCGGGCGAGATGCCGCTCAGATACGAGATGGCCTTGTCCCAATCGCTGCGGCTGGCGGCAAAATTGAGTAGCTGCAAGGCGGCCTCGTCCGACTCCTCGGTGCCTGGCCAGCGCTTGAGGATCGCGTCTCCCATGCGCTCGATCTGCGCGATCTCGAATTGCTTCTGGTCGCCGGTCGAGTCGGCGTACATCTTGACATAGGCCGCCAACGCGATGCGGGCACCCTGGCGGCCGGCGCTGCTGTCGGGATAACGCTGGGCGAGAAACTCGCCCAGCACGGCCGCATCGTGCAGGCGGCCGGCGTCCCAATTCAAAAAGCAAAGATAGTAGCGGGCGGAATTCAGGTCGTCGATGCTGGTGTTGGCGTCGCTTGCGCGCAGGGCCTCGTGCAGCCAGCGGCGCGCTTCGTTGGCGGCGGTTTCCTTCTGCTGCTGCAAGCTCTGCAGCGCGGCGTCGTCTCCCTTGGTCCGCAGGGCATGGATCTCGGCTTCCACCGCTTGCATTTGCGCGATGGATTGCTTGCCTTGCTCGAACAGGTCGGCGAACGTGGCTTGCAGCGCGCCGTCGGCAGCGTCCTTGGCGTCCTTGTTGCCGGCCAAGGCGACCAGCAGCATCTTGGCAGGCCGTTGATACTCGCCCGGCTGTCGAGCGACCGGCACGACGTAGTCGCGGGCAAAGCCGGCCAGCTTCTTGCGATCGGGATCTTTGACGGGTAGCGCGCTCGATTGTCCCTGCAGGGCCACGGCCGTCAGGTAGCGAATCGCCAGGGCATCGGGGTCGGTGGCGCTGGCGCCGGATTCTTTTTCCCAGCGTTGGCCGCGCTCGACGGCCTCGGCAAACTTCTGCTCGCCGCTGGACGTGAGGCATTCCAGCGCATGGCGCGTGCTCTTGGTGCGCAGGACGCGCGTTTCCTCGGCCGCGGGCAATTCCATCAACTCGCGAAAACATGCCAGCGCTTGCGGCGTTTTATGGAGCTGCTGATAGCAGCGACCCTCCCACAAGCGGGCCAGCAATCCGGTGGCGCGCGTGCGATACGCTTCGTACAATGCGCGATAGCTGGCGGCCGCGGCCTCCAGGTGCTTGCTGGCAGCCGCGCTTCCCGACGGATGCGTGGCGGCCAGCTCATAGTCGATCGTCGGACGCAGCAACTGCAATTGCGCCAAGTTGCCGGAGAGTTGCTGCTTGCGGGCGGCGGTGTCCTTGTCGTTCGGATCGACGAGCTTGGGCAATTGGGCCAATCGCGCTGCCAGGTCCTCGATCGCGCCGTCGAACTGCCGGCGAGCCTCTTCGAATTGCCGGCGCGCGGCGTCAAGGTCCTGGTCTTTTTGAGCGGAGCCGGCGGCCGCCGCAACGGCGGCGCGGGCGCGCTCGATCTGAACCGAGCCGAGTTGGACGTTGGCCGAGCCGGCCAGCGGATGATCGGGGAAGCGGCCGGCGAACGAGGCGAACGACTCGGCGGCCCGCAGCAGTTGCGCCTCGCGCGTTGCCGGATCGCGTGCCGTGGCGGCCGCTTGCAAATCGTTCAGGCCGCGCTCGTAGAGCAGTTGCTGGCGGATCGACTCGTCGAGCTGCGGATTGAGCTGCAAGGCGTCGAGATAGGCATTCGCCTGGTCGAACCACTGGCGCTGCCGCAGAGCGGTGAGAAACTCGTCGACAGGCTCGACGGCCGCGGCGCTGGTGGCCAGGCCGCCGCCGATCGCCAGAAGTATTGCGAGCTTCCGCCACCAGGCGACGTGCATCATGAATCTCTCACGTGAAGCCACAAGCGACGAGCGTTGCTCGCCCCAGACGCGGCACGTTCCGCAAGTGCTGCGCCGACGTTCCGGTCCGCCTCCGCTTCGTCCTGGGTGCGGCCGGCACTAAACCTCTTGGCGGTCCATTCCACGATCCAAGCGTCTTGGAATTGCTGGAAACCGTTTCACAACCGGCGCCGAGTAGTGCGCGGCGGTTTTGAAAACCTGTTTCCGAAACGAGTGCCCCTCAAGCAGATTATAATCTCAATCGGCGATACACAACCGCCGGTCGCGTGAGGATTTGGGACTATCAGCCTGTTGAAAAATGCCGTCGTGGCATTTTTCACCCTCGCCAAGTGCGAAGCAAAGCCCGGCAAACTAATTTGAGATTTGCCTTGACAGCGACCCGCGGCGGAGATGGTCGCGAAGCGAATGATCGAGTCGCAACGAATCTAGCGAGGCTTTTCGGCCTTCTTGAGCAACTCGACCAGCGCGCGGACGTCGGGCTGCTGTGCCAGGCTCGCGTCGACGCGCGAGGCCAGATCGAGGACTGGGGCGACCGGCCGGGTCGCGGGCAGATAGGTCGAGCCGCGCAAGGATTCGGCGGCCTTGGCCACGAGCACGGCCTCTTGAAACCAACTGGGCGCTGCGAAGAACGACTCGGCCAGTTGGCTCCTGAGGATGGGTCGCACGATGCGCCCCGCCTGGCCCGATGCCGGATGCTGCCAGAGGACTTCGATCGCTCCGACCGACTCGACCGCACCCGGCTTGAGCGAAACTTCGTAAACCCCGGTTGCCGTCTGGTCGACTCCCAGATCGATCGAAAGCGGACTCGGCGAGAGACCGGTCAGCGTCGTTGCCTCGTGGCCGATGAGGCGATAGGCGGCCACGGCCTGCGGGTTGAAGCTCAGCGTGACCGAGACTTCCTTGGCCACCTTGGCGGGCCAACCGGTCATGGCTTCGAGCATTTGCTGGTAGACGTCGTCGGGCGATTGCGCTGCGATGACCTGGCCGCCGGCCTGCTCGGCCAGCTTGCCCCAATGCGCGTCGTTCGCATCCGCGCTTAGGCGCACCAGTCGCCAAGGGACGTTGCTCTGCGCCAGCTCGCCCAACTGTTGGGCCGAATTGGGAAGCTCGGCCTGATCGTAGTTGCCGCGGCTGCCGGTAATGACGACGACGCGCCGCGGCTCGGCCGCGTGTGCATCGCGGGCGATTTTCCAGGCCGCTTCGATCGCCCCGGACAAGTTCGCCGGGCCGCCGGTGACGCTCAACGCATTGGATTCGAGCAGAGCTGTCAATTCGTCGCGCGAGGCGCTGGCGGCCAGGACGGTCGGGCTGTCGGCGCAGCGTACCAGCGTCACGCGGTCGCTGGCGTCCATGTGTTGAGCCAGCTTCACGAGCGCACGCCGCACGCCCTCCATCCGCGCTTGTGGGTGCATGGTTGCCGAGCTGTCGACGGCAACGATCA
>JBGSYQ010000515.1:0-3535 GCA_041750795.1 Pirellulales bacterium
CCGTGCGCGCCGACGACGGCGCGGCCGGCACAAGCGGCCTGGTGCTGCCGCAGGCGATCGGGCTGGACGCCGTACTCACCGCCGAGCGCGACGGCACGCTCTATTTGCGCATCAACGACGCGCCCGATAGCCTGTCGGACAACGCCGGCACGCTGTCGGTGGAGATTGCGCCGGAATAGATGGCAGCGACCGCGCTGTTGACGTCCGTTGCTTGTCCAGCGAATCGACAATTGACGAAGCGCGGGGCAGATCGGACAATGTGGACGGATTGCCACCCTTTCCACCCGCAACGCCTGGATGTCATGAATTTCATTGCCGAAGCAGATCCCGAAGTTTGGGCCGCTCTGGCGCTGGAGATGGATCGCCAGCAAGAGGGGCTGGAGTTGATCGCCAGCGAAAACTACACCAGTCCCGCCGTCATGCAGGCGGCGGGCAGCGTGCTGACGAACAAGTATGCCGAGGGCTATCCGGGCCGGCGCTACTACGGCGGTTGCGAGCACGTGGACGTGATCGAAACGTTGGCGCGTGACCGTGCCAGGCAGCTTTTCGGGGCCGAACACGCCAACGTGCAACCCCACGCCGGCAGCCAGGCCAACTTCGCCGTCTATTTGACCGCGGCGCAACCGGGCGACACCATCCTGGGGCTCGATCTGGCGCACGGCGGGCACCTGACCCACGGCATGAAGCTCAACGTGTCGGGCATTTTGTTTCACTTCGTGAGCTATGGAGTGACGCGCGACACGCATCGCCTGGACTTCGACCAGGTGGCCCGGCTGGCGCGCGAGCACAAGCCGAAGATGATCGTGGCCGGCGCCAGCGCCTATCCGCGCGAAATCGAGCACGGCAAATTCGCTGAAATTGCTCAAGAGGTCGGCGCAAAGCTGTTTGTCGATATGGCGCACTACGCCGGCCTGGTGGCGGCCGGCTTGCACGACAACCCGGTGCCGGTGGCCGATTTTGTCACCACCACCACGCACAAAACGCTGCGCGGCCCGCGCGCCGGCCTGGCGATGTGCAAGGCCGAGTACGCCAAGGACCTGGACCGTTCGGTGTTTCCGGGCACGCAGGGCGGGCCGTTGATGCACGTGATCGCGGGCAAGGCGATTTGCTTCAAGGAGGCACTGGAGCCGACGTTCAAACAGTATGCCGCCGCAATCATCGAGAACGCGAAGACGCTGGCCGATGCGCTGATGGCCGGCGGGGCCCGACTGGTTAGCGGCGGCACCGACAATCACCTGATGCTATGGGACGTCACGACGCTGGGCATTGGCGGCAAGCTGGCCGAGGAGATTCTCGACCGCTGCGGGATCACGCTCAACAAGAACATGATCCCCTACGACGAGCGCAAGCCGATGGATCCCTCGGGCATTCGCATCGGCACGCCGGCGCTGACCACCCGCGGCATGGGCCCGGCGGAAATGCGGCGGATCGCCGGCTGGATGTTTCAAGCGCTCAAAGCGCCGGACGACGCGCGGCTGCACACGCAGATTCGCGGCGAGATATTTGACCTCTGCCAGCAGTTTCCGGTGCCGGCGGCGCGGCTGGCCGAGGTGGACAGCGACGACGTGTGAGCGGTCGCGTTGGATGCCCGTTGACCGGCCGATTGCATGTCAGGAGATCAAGTGCCTGGCGATCGACGGAAGGGCGCGCCCCGAATGGTCGGAGTTTTCGGAGGCTGGCCGGTTTGTCCGCTTCGGCATGGGCCTTGCAGGACGTAGCTGCCAGCAAGGGCGTATTTTTGTCAAACGGAGACATCGCAAGCGTATTTTTGTCATCGCACGATCGTGTCGAAACACAAAAACCGCGGCGATTCCTTCGTAAAAGATCCTTTGGATCGTGGCAAAAACGATGCCCTTGCGTTTTTTATGCGCCGCTGTGCCGCGCCAGCGGCGCGCAGGGAGTGCCATTCTCGCCGGGTCCGCTCCGCCTTATAATTGCACCTCGAGCGGGATGGACGGAGTTCGCCTGGAATCTTGGACGCTGGCATGAATAACTCGGCCCGGAAAAGCCGGATTTTGATCGCGGACGACAACGGCCCCAACGTCGAGTTGTTGGAGGCGTATCTGAGCGGGGTCGACTGCGAAATCGGGGTGGCCGTGGACGGGCGCGACACGCTGGACAAGGTTGCGTCGTTCAAGCCCGACTTGATCCTGCTGGACGTGATGATGCCCAAGCTGAGCGGTTTCGAGGTCTGCGAAAAGCTGAAGACCGACCCCCAGACGCGGGACATCATGATCCTGATGGTGACGGCGCTCAATGAGTTGGGCGATATCGAGCGCGCGGTTGAGGCCGGCACCGACGACTTCCTCAGCAAGCCCGTCAACAAGCTCGAACTGGTGAAGCGGGTGGAGAACATGCTGAAGCTGCACCACGTCACCGATGAGGTCGAGCGGCTGCGGCAATACATTGCGGAGATGGAAGACGCCACCGGTCCCGGCAATCACCGCTAGTGCTTCGTCAAAGCCTCGTTTTCGGATTGACCGGTTTGGGCGAAGCACAAGTTGTTTATTTGCGCCAAAGCACTTACGTCTTTGGCGGTCGTTCCGCGTCACCCGAATGAATCGGGTTGACGCTCCGCTAGCACGCGCCCGCCCCGCTAGCCCGGGTGCATGCCGAGTGATCTTGTGTTTTCGTGCGGGCTTGCGGTATAGATGGTCCGCGCAGGATAGCAAGCGGGCAGTTGCACGCCGCCACGCCAGAACAAGGACGTTCTCATGTCGCGCACGGTTGTGATCGTTCCCTGTTTCAACGAAGCACGGCGGCTCAACATGCGCGCGATCCAGGAATATGGACGGCGCGGCGACGGTGCGGAGTTGTTGTTCGTCGACGATGGCAGCCGCGACGAGACGCTGGAGTTATTGGCGCATCTGCACGGCAACCATCCGCACCGATTCAGCTTTTTGCACCTGGCCCAGAACGTGGGCAAGGCCGAGGCCGTCCGGCAAGGGATGCTGCACGCGCTGCGCTCGACGCCCGACTACGTCGGCTTCTGGGACGCCGACCTGGCGACTCCGCTGAACGACGTCGACGCGTTTGCTCGCGTGTTGGACACGAAGCCGCAGATCGAGTTGGTGATTGGCACACGGATGCGGCTGCTGGGGCACCAGATCGACCGCCGCCCGCTGCGCTATTGGTTGGGGCGGCTGTTCGCCAACACGGCCTCGTTGGCCCTCGGAGTGCGCGTGTTCGATACGCAGTGCGGCGCCAAGTTGTTTCGCGCCACGCCGGACCTGGCGTCGGTGTTGGCGCAGCCGTTTGGCACGCGGTGGATTTTCGACGTCGAGTTGATGGCCCGCATCAAGCACGCGCGGCGCTGCACGGCGCTGCCGCCCTTGGAGCGGATCACGTACGAATTTCCGCTCGACAGTTGGCACGACGTGGCCGGATCGACGGTCAAATCGGGCGACTTTGCCAAGGCGATCGGTGAGTTGACCGGCATTTACTGGTCTTACCTGCGGCCCGGCGCGCGGGGCGCGGAACGGCCGTCGGTACCCGTCGACGAATGGAGCGCGGCGCCATCGGCGCCGGGCGTGCC
>JBGSYQ010000516.1:0-3694 GCA_041750795.1 Pirellulales bacterium
CGTGGCTCCCTGGACCACGCTGGGCGGCGCCTTCGAGCATGAGAAGGCCCACGGCGGCAAAGAGCCGTGGAAACTGCCTGCGAGCTGGCATGAGCACAAGGACCAGCTCGAGCTCGACACGCCGTTCAATTTCGTCTGCACGGCCGACATCATCGGCGGCAACTCCGGCAGCCCGGTGGTGAACCGGGCGGGTGAGTTCGTGGGCATCATCTTTGACGGCAACATCCAATCGCTGGTGCTCGACTTCGTCTACAGCGACAAAGAAGCACGGGCCATCTCCGTCCACTCCGCCGCCATCATCGAAGCCATGCGCAAGCTCTACGGCGCCGAAAAGCTGGCCGACGAACTGACCGGCAAGTGACGCCGACCAGATAAGTGGCGCTGGCACCGCGCCAGTGCTGGTCGAAGTCCACGCTTTGGCGTGCTGCGGCTCGAAAGCGAGCGACCGGCGCCGCTGCCGTCTGACCGGTGTTCGAACGCATTCCCCAGTGGCTGTCACTGCTAGCTTGACTGGCCGTGCTGGCCTCGTCGCAATTAAACCCGTTGACCGCGACTGGCAAACGGCACTACGATCCTCCGCCTCGCACGAGCGATTTCAATCCCAATCCCGCCTCCCACCGCCGGACTCATGCCATGGAATACTACACGTCCGGCCGAATCGCAATCGCCGCGTCCTTGCTGGTGGCAATGCTCGTCTCGGGCTGTGCCGCGGTCAAAGCCACCCGGCAACCCGGGAAACGCGACATGAGCGTGCTATTGAGCGGCGTACCGCGCAATCATGTCATCGCTGAGTTCGGCGCTCCCACCTATAGCGAAGAGCGCAACGGCGCCAAGGTCGACGTTTTCTCTTTCAAGCAAGGTTACACCAAGACGACCAAGGCCGCCCGTGCCATGTTCCACGGCGCAGCCGACGTGGCCACGTTGGGCCTGTGGGAAGTGGTGGGCTTGCCCGCCGAAACGCTGGCCGACGGCACCGACGTCAAAGTCGAGGTCCACTACGATTTGGCGAATCAGGTCGATCGCGTCATCGTGATCGAAGGCGAGAAAGCGGTCCATCCGCCCAAGCTGCTCGATTTCGCACGTCGCGGCGAACCATCACCAATCGACGCGCCGAAGTCCTCGCCGCCGCTGCCGGATCAGGAACCCGAAGCCATCATGGCCAGCGACGGCAAAGTTCGTGTGCGCTGAGCTGTTCGCCAAGCGCGCTGACAGACTATCTCGCAAGGGTGCCTCATGAAACCGGTGGTCAATCTTGCTGTCTCCCTGGCGCTGTGCGCCGCTCCTGTCGCCGCGTTAGCCGACGACCAAGCGCTCGTCATGCAAGCGATTCTGGCAAAGTGGGAGCTCGCCTCGCATCGAACAACCACTATCGACGTCAATTTTACTCGCCTGCAAATCGACCACGGCGGCCAACGCCAAAAGCCTGTTCGCGGCCATGGGCGTTTCTACTGGGAATCAACCGACCGGGCTGCTTACTTGGTCCCCAGCGAAGTACACTGCGTCTGGAATGGCGGGCTATTGCTAATCGATCTGGACCGAGCGACCTATCTATCCGCTACGGATGCGCAGCACGAGCAAGCCATAGAGCAGTTAGCCAACTTTGGACAACTATCCTTCTTCCAGAAGTTAGGCGCCATCGGCGCAGTAATGGCCGCCGCGCAATTGGAGCACGTCCTGCCACTTTGCGCCAGGGTCAACGCTCGCAGCGTGCTTTTGAAGTACAAACTAACCTGGCAACAGCATGACGAAGGCATCCTGATAACGGCCGTCCCGAAACGTTTGCAACCTGTGATCGAGATTCAACAGGTAGATTTGATCCTTGATCCTCGCGATCTCCATGTGCGGGCACACCGAATCATCAAACCGAACCGCGAACAGACCATCCATCTTTTCGACAGCACGGCAATCAATGAAACGCCACCCGACCGCGACGAGCTGCTTGCGCCCAACCTGAGCAAGTTTGAGCCAAATTGGGCAACGCTATTCAATCAATGATATGGCGTGTCAGCCGAGATATCGCCTTAGGCCAAGTCGCTGCCAACTGCTACTTTATCGCCGTCTTCTTGGCACCGGCCGCCTTGCCCATCCCCTCACGCAAGATCGGCAACACGTCTTGATACTTGGGCAGACCGCTCACTTCGGCGCGGATCACTAACTGGTTCGGCGCTTCGTCGGTCACGAGCGATACCTTCATCGTGCTGACCAGTTGGGCGATCATGGCCAGTTCGCGCGCGTCGTTGCCGCGCGACATGGCCGCTGCCATGCCCACCGCTCGGCCGACGTCCACCAGCACGGCCTTGCTCGTGTGCGGCGTCACGTGCGCCAACAGTCCGGCAAACGCTTCGTCCTTTTCGATAGACTCACCGTCGGCCGCCGCTTTGAGCGCTGCGGCCACGGCGTCTTGCGTACCGATGACCAGGCCGCGCTCGGGCGAGCGCACTACGTGGATCGCCGGCAGCCCGTCGAACTGATAGCTGTGCCCCGGCTGGCCTTCGATCGTCACCTCGGCCGGCGGCGACGTCGTCTTGGCGCCAAACAGCGAGGCGATCGTCAGAATCTGGTTCCACAGCGCCGCCGATTTTTCGACGTCCTTCACGGCGATCACTGCCGCCACTTCGGGAAACTTGCCGGCCGCACTGTCGCTGGCCGGCGGCATGGCAAACACGGCAAGTTCGTCGATGTTGTGGAAAAACTCGCGTCCGATGTCCATCGCGCTGACCATCGGCGGCTGATTGCCGTCGGCGCTTGCCGGCGGCGCGCCCTCGGCCGGCGGATTGAGCCCGATCACCACCACGCCGGCGGCCCCCTTGGGCACCATGCCCAGCGACCGCTTGGTGATCGGCGCCGTGCGGATCAGGGCGTACGCCATGTTGCGATGCCCCGGCATCAGGTTCACTTCCGCGCGCAGTTGGATGGCGTTGTCGGTCGTGCCCAGCGCCACCGCCGCGCTTTCGAAATGGTCGAGATCCAGCAGCGTGCGGATCATGGCCCCTTCCTGTCCCCGCAATTGCGAGCCAAAGCGCTTCACGATCTGCTGCCCGTCGGCAAAAGCAAAAATGCACGGTCGCCCGATCTCCTGGTAGACACGCTGAAACTCGGGTCGTTTGGCCAGGCTGTCGCTGGCCGGATCGCGCAGCCGCGCGACCGCTGCCGACAGTTGCTCGCGCGAGTCGCTGGCCACCACCAGCCGCGCCGTGAGCATCACCCAGCCAAACTCGGGATTGCGATACGTCTTGAACCCTGCAACCGGCTCGCCCGGCTCCAGCACCTGCACGGCCGTCTCGATCGCGCCGCGCAGCAGATCGCAATCGCCCGGGTGGATCACGGCCAGTCCCGACGGCATGCCGCGGTCGTTGATGGCCGTGATTCCCACCGCCGCGCCGCGCAGCTTCTTCAACTCGCCGACCAGCGCCGGGCTGACCGTAAAGTCGGCCGGCAGCACCAATCCATTCCCCAGCGGAACGCCCGGTCCGGTTGGCGCCGCTTCGCCGGGCCCGCGCACCAGCCCGACCATTTTCAGAATCCGCTCGATGTGCTCGCCCGGCTGGTCCAACTCGGCAAAGGCCATCACGTCGGGCGGCATCAAACCGGCAAAGCTCACCAGCGCCACGTCTTCGCGCACCTGTGCCAGCCGAGTAGCGGCTTCGTCACGCAGCGCTTGCGGCGCGCCGGCGTCTGCCACGACCTTTTCATA
>JBGSYQ010000517.1:0-11741 GCA_041750795.1 Pirellulales bacterium
GGCCTGACGCCCGCCGTGGCCATCCACCAGGCGTGCGCGGCGTCGAACGTTCGCTGCACGGTGAGCGGCGCCGCCTTGGGCCCAGCTTCATTCCCGGTCGCTGCGGCTCTGGCCGCCCATTGCGGCGGAGCGCTGGAACAGGTTCCTGGCACGGCGCACCTCTTCGCAGGGAAGCACGAGCTTCCGCTTGCTGCCGATGCTTGCAACCAGCCCGTCGACGAGTCTGCGCTGGCGTCCCAGGCCATCGAGCAGACCACGCTCGAATAAAAGGCCCCACGCCTTCGCACCCCCATTGCCGAACCCGGCCAACTTTTCCACAATGCCCCAAACCTGGTAGGGGGAGTGCTGACGAGCCTCCCTGGAGCTCAACAGCATGTGTTGCCGAGGGACGAAATGATCTACGTCGTAGCCACGATCGAGTTGGCCGAAGGCACGCGCGAGCCGTTCCTGGCCGCGCAGCGCGACTTGTTGCCGCTGGTGCGCGCCGAAGCGGGCTGCATCGCCTACGCTCCCAGCGTCGAAGTGCCGCTGGCCGATCCCGCCAAGGCACGGCCGCGAACCGATTGCATCGTCATGCACGAGCAGTGGGAGTCGCTGCCGGCCCTGCAGGCGCACCTGACGGCGCCGCACATGGCCGAGTTCCGCACGAAAGTGCAATCGATGGTCAAGAACGTGAATGTCGAAGTGTTCGAGTCCGTCTGATGGATGATTCCGTCCGACGGTCCGCCGGCGTTGATCGTGCCGCCGCGCGACCGCGCTTTTTTACAGCCCGCTTACAACTGAAAACAACCGAGGGAGTCGATGAGCTCGATTGCTGATATCCGTGGCCGCCAGATTTTTGATAGTCGCGGCAACCCGACCGTGGAAGTCGACGTCCTGTTGGTCGACGGCTCGTTCGGCCGCGCCAGCGTGCCCAGCGGCGCCAGCACCGGCGTCCACGAGGCCTGGGAGCTGCGCGACACCGCCACCAAGGACGCCTATCTGGGCAAGGGCGTGCTGCAGGCCGTGGCCAAGGCCGCGGCCTCATACTGCGGGCTGCCCCTGTATCGCTATCTCGGCGGGCCGGGAGCGCGGCTGCTGCCGGCGCCGATGATGAACATCATCAACGGCGGGCAGCACGCCGACAACTCGGTCGACGTGCAGGAGTTCATGGTCATGCCGTTGGGCTTCAGCGAATTCCACGAAGCGCTGCGCTGCGGCACCGAGATCTTTCACCACTTGAAGAAGGTGCTGCACGACAAGAAGCTCAACACGAGCGTCGGCGACGAAGGCGGCTTTGCCCCCGACCTGCCCAGCAACGCCGCCGCCATCGACTTGATCCTGGAGGCCATCGAACAGGCCGGCTATCGGGCCGGCGAGCAGGTGTGGATCGCGCTGGACGTGGCCGCCACCGAGTTCTACGACGACAAGAAAAAGACTTACCAGATCGAAGGCCAGCAACTCGACGCCGGCGCCATGATCGACCTGTTGGCCGGCTGGGTCGACAAGTATCCCATCTGCTCGATCGAAGACGGCTGCAGCGAGGACGACTGGGAGGGCTGGGCCAGGCTGACCGAGCGGCTGGGAGACAAGGTGCAACTGGTCGGCGACGACCTGTTCGTCACCAACACCAGGCGCCTGCAGCGCGGCATCGAAGGCCATATCGCCAACAGCATCCTGATCAAGGTCAATCAGATCGGCACGCTCAGCGAAACCATCGAAGCCATCCAGCTCGCCCAGCGCAACGGCTATACCACCGTTGCCAGCCACCGCAGCGGCGAAACCGAAGACGCCACGATTGCCGACCTGGCCGTCGCACTTTCCACCGGTCAGATCAAGACCGGCAGCGCGTCGCGCACCGATCGCATGGCCAAGTACAACCAACTGCTGCGCATCGAGGAACAGTTGGGCGACGTCGCGCAATACGGCGGGCCGCTGTTTGCCAAGGTTCGCCGCTAGCGGTCATTGCCGGCCAAGCGAACTTGTAGCTGGATTCGCCAGAATTCAGCCAACGCCATCGGAAGTCTGGCGACTTCAGCTACTCTGCCACAAACAGTTGCCGCACACCAAATCGCACGGCACGCCACGGATCGATGGCTTTGTGGTAGAGTGGACAGCAAGGGCCACGCCCGCGCGCTAGCAGCAGAGGATCGCCCGCATGTCTGCCTTGCCGTCTGAAGTACCGCGCGAAGCGAAACCGGCCGCGACCGATTCGCCCTGGTTCTGGATGATGTTGTTCTGCGCCACGGGCCTGGTGGTGCTGCTGATCGTGTGGCCAAAATACTCCGAGCGCCAGCGACGCCTTGAGTTGCAGTACCACGCGCGGCAAGAGATAGCGCGGCGGCGCGTCGAGGGCGAGCCGTCCCGACGTACGACCGGCCAGGAAGGTGAAGCAGCGCCGCCGGCCGCCGGCGAACTGTTGATCACCTTGTGGCCGATCGCGCTGGTGCTGTTGGCACTCCTGGTCCTGTCTGCGGCCATGTACCGTCGCGGCCGGCACACCGCGGCCCGCGCGTCCCCGCCGGCGGAGGAAACGCCATGACCTGGCTGCTGGAAAGTCCCTGGCCGGCGCTGACGACCGGAGTCGTGCTGGAACTGATCCTGGCCATCGTGCTGGTGCGCAGCGGGCGCGGGATCGTGCTGGTGGCGATGGTGGTCGTGTTGATCCTCACGTCGGGGCTGGTGGTGCTCGAGCGGTTGGTCGTCACCGAGCGTGAAGAGATCGAGAACGCGCTATCCCGAGCGGAAACGACCCTCGAGTGGAACGACCCGTCGGCCGTGCTGGCATTGTTCACGCCCAACAGTCCGCGCCGCACCGAAGTCGCCAACGTGTTGGGCCGGTTTCGTGTGCGCGACGCACATATCGGTCGCGACTTGGAAATTGAGCCCGCTGCCGCGACCGATCCGCCTTCGGTCCGAGCATCGTTCACCGGCCGCGTCGTGGGCAGCGACACCCGCGGCGAAGTGCCCTACGAAACCGTGATCCGCAAGTTCACCGTCACGCTGCACCGCGTCGGCGATCAGTGGCTGATCCACGACTACCAGATGACGGAGCCTTTCGGCGGCCGCCGCTAACAACCTGTCTCAGAATTCGTCAGTCTACTCGCTGCCCGCATCCGGCTTCGGAGTGCGCACCATCAACTGCTCGCTTTTGGCATCGTACCAATAGACGCTGCCGGGCGGCAGATCGGGCAGTTGCACGGCGTTTTCCTTGATGATGATATCCATGAATTCTTCGTGCGATGCCGGCCCCTTGTTGTCGTGCGCCGCTTTGTAGATCTTCATCGAGTTGGGAATCTGCACGTCGAACGCGATGCGCTCTTCGATCGTGAACATGGTTTCGATGGGCGTGGTGACGAATCCCGGTCCGCCGTAGTCCTTGCCCTTGACCCCCACGCCGACCTCGGCCGCGGACAGTTCGTCATCGGCGGGCGGCGCGGAGTCGGGTGGAGCCGCATCGGGGGCTGGTGGATCGGACGCCGCGTCGGCCGGCATGTCGCCGGACTCATCTTCCGCTGCTTTTTTCGCGCGCGCCGCCGCGGCCACATCCGCGATTTGCGCTTTGCCGCGTTGAGTGGTGGTTGGAATCGACTCTGCCACTGCCGGTTCGGCCGGAGCGGCGGGCGGCGGTGGGCTCGGCGCCGTTTCCAACTTCTCGGCGGTTTGGGGCGGGGCGGCCGCCTCACAGCCGCAGTGAACTGCCACGATCAGCCCCGCGATCGCGATCGACAGATATCTCATGGCTCGCTCCTCGGTTCTCGTTAGTCCTGGGCGACCTGTCCGGATCGCTCATGGCGGTTTTGGAAACGCAAACGTCCACGGCTCCATTTCTGCCAACAGCGAGCGCTTGGTCAAGTCAAAATCGAGCGGAGAAACCGTGATTGCGCCTTGTGCCAGGGCCGAAACGTCCGTTTCGTGCCCCGCCGTCGCCGAAACCGGGCTGGAAAGGGCCCAGAAATAACTCCGTCCCCGCGGGTCGACGCGTTTCTCGTACTGCTCGCCGCTGCGTTCCAGCCCCATCGGCACGGTGCGCACGCGGATTTCGCTCGCTCGCATCGCCGCCGTGGGCAGGTTCACATTATACAACTGCGGCGCGGGGCCCTTTTGCGCCAGAATCTGCTGGATCACTTGCCGCGCCAACACCGCCGCCCGATCGAACTCGGCATGCTCGCTGAACTCCAACGAGACAGCGATGCTGGTGATCCCGAAGAACGCTCCTTCGATCGCCGCCGCCACCGTGCCGGAATACAACACGTTGATCCCCGCGTTCAGCCCCCCGTTGATGCCGCTGACGACCAGGTCGGGCAGTCGCGGGCAGAACTCGAAGATCCCGATCTTGACGCAATCGGCCGGGCTTCCCTCGACGGCCCAGCCGCGCCGCTGCCGCCCCTCGAACAGTTCCTTCACCACCAGCGGATTCAAATAGGTGATCGCATGCCCCATGCCGCTTTGCTCCGTCGCCGGCGCCACGACGTACACGTCGCCCAATTGTTCCAACTCGCGCTCCATGGCCGCTAAACCCGGCGCGTAAATCCCGTCGTCGTTCGTCAATAGAATGAGCATGTCTTGTACTATAGTGGTCGACCAGATCGTCGACAATCGGCCCGGCAACGCCGCCATCTTCGCGATTCGTGATCGCTGGCGATCCCACGGTCGTGCGCCGGTCGACCCGCCGGCTCGCGGCACGGCCTTCCTGTCACGGCACTTTTTCCACGGGCATCGATGGTTCGGTTTCCACACTTGGGAATCCCCGCGAATTGCTGCCTCGGCCAGCCGGCCCGAACCGATGCGCCGGGTGCTTCGTATCGTTGACCAGGCACCACCGTCGCCGTTGTCCGTTCGATCCCCGCGAGCTCTCGCGGCTTTGTCACGTGCAGGCATTGCTGGATTGCGTCACCGTTGCCCAGCGATTGGCCCAGCGATTGATTGATAGTCCCGCGCGACGATCAGGTTAGCAGCCCGTTGAAGAATTCGACGGGCTGTGACATCGCAGGGATGCGATGACAAAATAGCGACGTAAGTCGTTATTTTGCGAGCCGTGGGAAGCTTTGCTTTGCACTTGGCGAGGTTGAAAAATGCCACGACGGCATTCTTCAACGGACTGTTAAAAATTCACCCTGTTCCGCACTGGGGGCGTGTCTACACTCACGGCAGCGATGAGCACGTCACACAGTCTCCGCATTCTTGTGGCCGACGATCATCGAAGCACCGCCCTTACTTTTGGCCAGGTGCTCGAGATGCGAGGACATGCTGTTGAAATCGCGCACGACGGACTCTCCGCGTTCGACGCGATGCTCCGATTCCAACCCCACGTCGCGCTGCTCGACATCGACATGCCCGGCATCGATGGGCATGAACTGGCGCGCAGAATTCGCGGGCTGGCCGGCTGCGAATCGATGGTCGTTGTCATCGTTTCGGGAGACGGCCGTGCGGCCACCGTCGACAAGTCGCGCGATGCCGGCGCCGACCATCACCTGACCAAGCCCGTCGACTTCGACGCGCTGTGGCAGATCCTCGACGACGCGGTCCGCTCGGTCTTCGGCCCCTAGCGGTTCGTCGAATGCGCCAACGGGCTGTCCGCGGCTGCCAACATCCGAACGGCGCGCCACGGCGCCGTTGCCGGCGGCATCCACGCCCCGTGCCCCACGGCCTGGTAGTGTCTTAACAGTGTGTTGCTGGATTCTGTGGCGGGTTGGTGGTTGGCACATGCTCACTTAATCGCCGGTGTTCCGGAAGTTCCGAATGACGAATCGGACGGCGACCAGTAAGCCAATGATCAGCGAAATTCCCACCATTAGCATCCCCACGGCCATCGCAGCATAAAGGTGCAAGGCGGCCCATACCACGATAAGGCTGGCGGCAACGGCGGCAATTGCGAACTGAGGCCAGCGGCGCCTAGGGGCGGGGGTCATCGGGATGCTCCGCCGCGCGGTGGGTTCTGAAAAACTCAGCCTCTCCCTCAGGCTCGCTGGCTGGTTGCATCGCAGGCTGTAAGAGCGCCGCGAGGAACGCTACCACAACCACGGCTACAGCGAATTTCCACCATCGGCCCATACCGGCATTCTAGCAGGGGGCGGCTGTTCGGCACTTGCAATCTGGACATCCGCGAATGGATTGCGGGTTGCCACAGGATTCACAGTGCAATTTTGAATCGCAGCAATTCGGACATCCCCCACATTTCTCACACAATTCGTCCGCATCTTTTTCGCAGTATGCGCAACGATGCTCATTTGTGACGGTCATTGTTCCTGGCTCCAATCGTAACCGCATCGGCCGACACCACCCACGGCCTCGGCCCCTAGTCGTGCCGACCGGCACACCCTATAATCGTTCGCTTGGCCGCCCGTCGTGTTGACGGGTCTTTTTATTGAATGGCTATCGAACGCGGACACCGGCGGACGGACGAGGACACCCAGCGTGAAGAGCACAACGGCTGCCGCCAAGATCGAGCCCGCCGGCCTGGTCGCCGATGAACGGGTGCTGGTCCTCGACTTCGGCTCGCAGTACGCCCAGTTGATCGCGCGCCGCGTGCGAGAGCAGCACGTGTATTGCGAAATCGTGCGGCACGACATCTCGGCCGAACGCATCCGCCAGCTCAATCCCCGCGGCATCATCCTTTCCGGCGGTCCTTCCAGCGTGTACGAGGCCGGCGCCCCTAAGTGCGATCCGGGCATCTTCCGCTTGGGCATCCCGGTGCTGGGAATCTGCTACGGCTTGCACCTGGCCTGCGAGGCGCTGGGCGGCCGCGTCGATAGCGCGCCGGCACGCGAGTTCGGTCGCGCCGGTGTTCACATCACGTCGCACGCCGATCTGTTCGACGGCCTGCCCGACGACATGGAAGTTTGGATGAGCCACGGCGATCAGGCCTCGGTCATCTCAGACGACTTCGAGCCGCTGGCCCAGACGCGCACCTGCCCCGTGGCGGCCATCAAGCACAAGCAACTGCCGGTCTATGCCTTGCAGTTTCATCCCGAGGTGACGCACACGCCGCTGGGCTCGCGGGTGTTGGCCAATTTCCTCACCAAGATCTGCGGCTGCACCGGCGCGTGGCAACTGGGCGATTTCGCCGATCAGGCCATCGAGCAGATTCGCCAGCGCGTGGGCAGCGACCGCGTGATTTGCGGGCTCTCCGGCGGCGTGGATTCCTCGGTCACCGCCGCCTTGATCTATCGCGCCATCGGCCCGCAACTCTCGTGCATCCTGATCGACAACGGCCTGTTGCGCAAGGCGGAGGAAGCATCCGTTATCGAGGAATTCTCCGACCACTTTCACACCGACCTGCACGTCGTCAAAGCGGAGGCCAGGTTCCTGGCGGCGCTGGCCGGCGTCACCGATCCGCAGGAAAAGCGCCGCCGCATCGGCCGTGCGTTCATCGAGTGCTTCACCGACGAGGCCGTCAAGATTCAGGGCGCCCGCTTCCTGGCCCAAGGCACGCTCTATCCCGACGTGATCGAAAGCGGCGCCGCCGTCGACGGCCCGGCCGCCACCATCAAGTTGCACCACAACGTGGGCGGCCTGCCCGAAGACCTCAGCTTCGAATTGATCGAGCCCTTGCGCGACCTGTTCAAGGACGAAGTGCGCCGCCTGGGCCTGCAACTCGGCTTGCCCGAAGACATCGTCTGGCGACATCCGTTTCCCGGTCCCGGCCTGGCAGTGCGCTGCCTGGGCGAAGTGACCAAAATCCGGCTCGACACGCTCCGCGAGGCCGACGCCATCGTGGTGCAGGAAATCAAGGACGCCGGGCTGTATCGGCAAACGTCGCAGGTGTTCGCCGTGCTGCTGCCCGTGCAAAGCGTGGGCGTGATGGGCGACGCCCGGACGTATCAGGACACGGTGTGCGTGCGCTGCGTCACGACCGAAGACTTCATGACGGCCGACTGGACCCACTTGCCGTATGAGATCTTGGCTCGCATGTCGACCCGCATCATCAACGAAGTGCCCGGCGTCAACCGCGTGGTCTACGACATCAGCTCCAAGCCCCCGGCCACGATCGAGTGGGAATAGGACGTCATGGGCAAGCAATACATCTATCAAATCGCCCGCCTGACCAAGAAGCACGGCCAGCGCGAGGTGCTCAAGGACATCTGGCTGGCCTTTTATCCCGGCGCCAAGATCGGCGTGCTGGGCAAGAACGGCTCGGGCAAGAGTACGCTGCTGCGGATCATGGCCGGCATCGATCGCGACTTCGAAGGCGAAGCGCAGCTCACCGGCGGCTACACGGTCGGCTATCTTTCGCAAGAGCCGCAGCTCAATCCCGACAAGGACGTTTTTGGCAACGTGGAAGAGGCCGTCGAGCCCACGCGTGCCATCCTCCGCCGCTTCGACGAGATCAACGCAAAGCTCGGCGAAGACATGGCGCCGGAGCAAATGGACAAGCTGTTGGCCGAACAAGCCAAGGTGCAGGACCAGATCGAGGCGCTCAACGCCTGGGAACTCGACCGCCAGGTCGAAATCGCCATGGACGCCATGAACCTGCCGCCCGGCGATGCCGACGTGACGACGCTTTCCGGCGGCGAGCGGCGCCGCGTGGCGCTGTGCAAGATCCTGCTGGAGCGCCCCGACCTGTTGCTCTTGGACGAACCGACCAACCACTTGGACGCCGAAAGCGTGGCCTGGCTCGAACGGCATCTGGCCGAGTATCCCGGCACCGTGGTGGCCGTCACCCACGACCGCTACTTTCTCGACAACGTCGCCGGCTGGATTCTCGAGCTCGATCGCGGCCAGGGCATTCCCTGGGAAGGCAACTACTCCTCCTGGCTCGAACAGAAGAAGAACCGGCTGGCGGCCGAAGAGAAGGCAGCCTCGGCCCGGCAGAAATCGCTCGCCAGCGAGTTGGAGTGGATTCGCATGGCGCCGCGCGCCCGCCAGGCCAAGAACAAGGCGCGCATCCGAGCGTTCGAGGAGCTGTCGCAGGCCGCTGCGCTCGACCGCGACAACGAACTGGAGATTCAAATCCCCGCCAGCAAGCACTTGGGCGATCTGGTGATCGAGTGCCAGAACGTCTCCAAGGGCTTTGGAGACCGGTTGCTCATCGAGGATCTCAGCTTTCGCCTGCCGCCCGGCGGCATCGTCGGCGTGATCGGTCCCAACGGCGTCGGCAAGACCACGCTGTTTCGCATGATCATCGGCCAGGAGCAGCCCGACGGTGGCGAAATCCGCCGCGGCGACTCGGTCGAGCTCGGCTACGTCGATCAGAATCGCGACGCGCTTAAGCCCAATAACTCGGTATTCGACGAGATCTCCGGCGGGCACGACACGCTGGAAATGGGCAAGCGCAAAATGAACGCCCGCGCGTACGTCGCCCGCTTCAATTTCCAGGGGCAGGACCAGCAGAAGAAGGTCGGCAACCTTTCGGGCGGCGAACGCAATCGCGTCCACCTGGCCAAGCTGCTGCGGCAAGGCTGCAACGTGCTGCTGCTGGACGAGCCCACCAACGATCTGGATGTCGACACGCTGCGCGCCCTGGAAGAGGCGATCCTCAACTTCGCGGGCTGCGCCGTCATCATCACCCACGATCGCTGGTTCCTCGATCGCGTGGCCACGCACATCCTGGCCTTCGAGGGGGACAGCTACGTCCACTGGTGCGAAGGCAACTTCGAAACGTACGAGCAACAGCGCCACCAGCGCCTCGGTACCGAAGCCGACCAGCCCCATCGCATCAAGTACAAGAAGTTGCAGCATTAAGTCTACACGGCCCGCCATCGAGCCGCGTGAGCGGCGATAGCGTGTAGCCGTGGCCGTCAGGTCACGGAAACAAATCGGCCACTGATTCGGGCAGGCCGCGTAGCGGCGACACGCCTGTCGCCGCTGACGCGGCTGTTGCAAAATCTCGCTGGTTCGTGCAACAATCAAGGACCACACCGCAGCCGTCCCCCTGTCACGGACCGACGGTCAACCGGACCTCCCATCGAATCCAGGAGCGTTTCATGAACGGCAAGAACGCGACCAAAGCGGGCATCGATATGGCGGCTTTTGTTTGCACGGCCTATCTCGACGATCTGACGGACGCCCAACTGCTGGAACGTCCGTTGCCGGGCACCAACCACATCGCCTGGCAACTGGGGCACCTGATCGCCGCGGAGCACGACATGCTCTCGGCCGTCAAGCCGGGCGCCATGCCCAAGCTGCCCGAGGGTTTTGCGGCAAAATACAACAAGGAGACCGCGGCGAGCGACAATCCCGCCGACTTCTTGACGAAAGGCGAATATCTCAAGCTGGCCCAGGAGCAGCGCGCGGCGACCTTTGCGTTGCTGGAATCGTTAAGCGACGACGACTTGGACCAGCCCGGACCCGAAGCGATGCGCAGCTATTGTCCGACGGTCGGATCGGTATTCACGATGCAGGGGTCGCATTGGCTGATGCACGGCGGACAGTGGGCCATCATCCGCCGCAAGCTCGGCAAGCCGCCGTTGTTTTAGAGTGACGTGTCGGCGCGCTCGGCGCTTCGCGGGCCGTGTCGGGCCGTTACAACATTGGCCGTCACACTTGACCCGCAAGCGCGCTTGGCTCTATATCTAACGCTTGGAAATCGCGGGCGAGTCTCCCGCACTTTACGCAGTCAACAGCTACGAGGTACCCGAAGGTGTCGATCATTCGCGTAGGCGCAACGAAGAAGTATTCCGACGGTTGGGAAGCGGCCTTCGGCAAAGGCAAGAAAAAGTCGGCCACGGCCGCCAAGGCAAAGCCCGCCAAGAAATCCACCAAGAAGGCCCCCGGCAAAAAAGCGGCCAAGAAGCGCAAGAAGTAGCCCGCTGGATTGCGTAGCCGGCTCGAGTGCCATGTGCCACGGGTGGCGCAGTCCACCCGTGCTCAGTCCCTGATTCCACTTTCGCTGCCACGGGTGGCCGTGCGCCGCCAAGTGGAACGAGTCAGTGTCCAGCGGCCGCCTGCGCCCAGCATCGTCAACGTCCCGCGCACGTACTCACTTACTACGCCCGGCTCAAAAACTCCGCCGTCCGCGTATCCACCTTCACGGTTTCGCCTTGCGAGAGGTACTCGGGCACGTGGACGACGAGCCCCGTTTCCAGCTTCGCCGGCTTGGTGCGCCCGGTGGCCGAGTTGCCTTTGACGCCCGGATCGCACTCGGTGACTTTCAGCTCGACCGTGGCCGGCAGTTGGATGCCCACGCACTCGTCGTTGTAGATCAGCACCTGCACGCCTTCGAGCTGGTCGGTGAGAAACTGCGACTCGTACTCGACGTCCGCCAGCAGCAGCGAATACTGGTTGTAATCGGTCTGATCGAGGAAGTGCATGTGCGTGGCATCCGCGTACATCAGCTTGGCCGGGCGGCGCTCGAAATCGGCCTCGTCCAGCGACTCGCCTCCGCGCAGCACGATATCGATCTTCTGCTTGGTGACCAGGTTGCGGGCCCGATACTTGTAGATCGTGGCCGCGCCGCGCGCCGACGGGCTTTGCACGTTGATCGATTCGATCATGCACGGCGCGCCGTTGTAATTGAGCACCGCGCCGTTCTTGATGTCTTTGGCAATCATAAGCAGGCTGGAGGCCGGAGGGGAAACGCCCTGCGGTCGCTCGTCGCCAAATGGGTCTAATAAGAGTGGTCCGTCATCGTTTTCGAACAGGCAGCTTTGCTTCGCACCTGACGCTTGTTGAAAAACACCACAACGGCATTTTGCAACAGACTGCCAGGACCCGGAAAGCCCTCGATCGTCGCGCCGTGCATCGACTACTTGCCAACTTCTCCGCGGAACAACAGAGAAGAGGGAAGGAGGTGGGGGTGCGGGGGAGGAACCTGGGGCCTC
>JBGSYQ010000518.1:0-3584 GCA_041750795.1 Pirellulales bacterium
CGCGCTGCTGGTCGGCGAACTCGGGCACGAAGCTCATGTCGCTGGCGCCATCGGCCGTAGGTCGCCAGCCGTCGTAGAGGCTTGCGCCGAGTTGCAGCGTGGTGGCCACGAAGTGCCCCGTCACTCGAGCATTGCGGATCCACCACGGCAGCATGCACGCAGCGAAGCTGGCCGACATCGCCAGGCCAATCACCAGTTGCCGGCTGCGCCGACGATCGAACACCATGCCGATCGCCCAGGCAAAGGGCAAGAACAATAGCCAACTCGGGCGGATCAACGTCGCGATGGCCGCGGCGACTCCTCCCCCGAGCGCCAGTCCGACGGCGCGCGAGCCCGTTGCACTGCGCCATGCCAGCCCCCACAGCGCCAGGTGCAAGATCATGAATGGACAAAACGGCGCTTCGCTCAACACGAAGGCGCCCATGGACACAGCGCCGGGATAGAGCGCGGCCAACCAGCCGGCGATGAGGCCGGCGCGCTGGTCGAAGAGCAACGTGGTCCACCAGCCCACGGCCCCAACGGCCAGCGTTCCAAACACGGCGCTCAAGGCCCGTGCCGCCATCACCGGAGTTTGCTCTGGCAACAGCAGGAACACCCCGGCCAGGAGCACCGGATAACCGGGCGTACGCAGCACGCGCGCCTCGGGCGACTGGTATTGATAGGGCTCGCCAGCGGCAATGGCGCCACCGAGTTGCCAGTAGGAGTCGCTATCGCCAAAGAAAAAGCTCTGGTCAGCCGGCAGGCGCGATTGCCACCATGCGCCGACCGCCAGGCGGGCGACCAGGGCGACCGCCAGGATCGCGATCCACATCGGGCCAGTGGTGGTAAGTCGTGTCATCGTGGGCGCATCGACGCCTGGGCGGGAGTTGCGGGCCGCACATCGTAGGGGCCAGCGCCGCATGGGGCAAGCCAGCTTCAAACCGTCGCAAACCGGCTGCTAATCTGGGCAAGGGGTTACGCATGGCCGCGTTAGCCGGTCGCACGCCTCCAGGCAACTTGGAAATTGCCTTAAATGTGCAACTTCCGTCCGTTTACTTGGCTAGCACGCCTTGTATACTCGGGAGTCTATCCGCGCGTTCGGAGAGCTCGTTCACTCGATTCGGCGCGGACTCAGGCAGCCCACCCCACGTCCTCCTGGCGGAGATTGAGTCCATGCAGACCAGCGGCAAGATTTTCTGGGCCAGCTTCCTGACCCTGATCGCGGCGGGGATGGGTTTCGCCATCCGAGGCGACGTGTTGGCCGAGTGGGGTGCCCAATTCGGCTTTACGAAGACGGATTTGGGAACCATCACCGGCGGCGGCCTGACCGGCATGGCCTTCACGATCATCGGCTTCAGCCTGTTTGCCGATCGCATCGGCTACAAAATCATTCTGATCGGCGCTTTCTTGCTGCACACGTCGTCGGCAGTGCTCACCTTGGCGGCCACGCCAGTCTACGAAGCCTGGGGCGGCGGCGACGCCGGCAAGAACGCCACGTATTGGTGCCTTTATATCGGTATGTTCATGTTCTCGCTGGCCAACGGCATGTGCGAGGCGGCCATCAATCCGCTGGTGGCCACGCTCTATCCCAAGCAGAAGACGCACTACTTGAACATTCTTCACGCGGGCTGGCCCGGCGGCATGATTCTGGGCGGCTTGCTGGCGTTTTGCTTCGTCGGCGACAAGTGCGTCGTGCAAAAGCTGCCCTGGGAAATTCCCATGATGTTCTTCCTGATCCCCACGCTGTGGTACGGCGTGATCGTGCTCAAGGAGAAGTTTCCGATTTCCGAAGCACGTGCCGCGGGCGTCAAGTTCGGCGAGATGGTCGCCCAGTTCGCGGCGCCATTATTGCTGTTTCTGCTCGTGCTGCACGCGATGGTCGGCTATGTCGAGCTGGGCACCGATAGCTGGATCACGAACATCATGAGCGGCTATATCGAAAACAGCGTGCTGCTGCTGGTCTATACGGCCGGGCTAATGTTCGTGTTGCGATTCTTTGCCGGTCCAATCGTCGAGCGCATCAATCCGTTGGGCCTGCTGTTTGTCAGCGCCGTGCTGGCCGCGATCGGCCTGTTCATGATGGGCAGCATGGTCGGCTCGGCCACGGTGGCGGCCATTTTGATTCCCGCCACCATCTACGGCATCGGCAAGACGTTCTTCTGGCCCACGATGCTGGGCGTCGTCGGCGAACGTTTTCCCAAGGCGGGGGCACTGGGGCTGGGAGCGATGGGAGGCATTGGCATGCTCTCGGCAGGCATGTTGGGCGGTCCGGGCATCGGCTATACCCAGGACGTCTTCATGGCCTCGCGACTCGAGCATACCGATCCATCGGCCTACGAGCAGGTCGCTTCCACGGAAGAAAACTCGTTCCTGCTCTTCAAGCCGGTGCGCGGATTCGACGGACAGAAAGTCGCCGCGCTGCCCAAGGACGATCCAGCCTACGAGGACGTGGTACAGGCGGAGACCTACGGTAAGCAGCAAGCGCTCAAAGTCACCGCGCTGGTGCCCGCCGCGATGGCAGCCGGCTACCTGTTGCTGATTCTCTATTTCCGCGCCATCGGCGGCTACAAACTGGTCGAGATCGGTCCCGGCGGCGTGGAGCACGAAACGACGCACGAGCCGACCGCCAAGGAAGCAATCTACGAGGATTCGCAAGCCGATCAGGCCTGAGGCGTCGCTGTGGGATCGTCGAGATCGCCCGATCCCTTGCCTGTGGCCTGCAACTCGAGCCGGTCGTCGAGCTTGCGCGCCGTGATCGCGCCGGGAAACACGCGCTGCGGGGCGCCGCTTTCGCCCTGCGCCATGCCAGCCAGCGCATCCCATGCGACGAAACCCATATCCTGCAACGGCCAGGCTTGCCGCCGCCAAACCGCCATGAGCACTTCGCGCACCAGGTGGCGGTCGGCCGTGGATAGCGATACGCAGTCGAGTGTCACGCGATCGGCGTCCGAAGCCACGATCGCGCGGTCGAGTAAGTCGTCGGCCGCCGCATCGACCAGCCGCTGCGCATCGCCCGCCAGCGTTGCCAGTCGCACCAGCGCTTCGACCGCCGCGGGCCGATAGTCACGCACCAACAGCGGCAGCAACTCGTGGCGGATGCGATTGCGCGTGAATCGAAGATCCTGGTTCGAGACGTCGTCGCGATAGGGCTGCTGGAGCACGGTCAGATAGTCCAGCAGCTCTTGCCGGCGAAACGCCAAGAGCGGCCGAACCAGCGTCACGGCGGGTCCGAGCGGGCGAGCGCGTGCCATTCCCGCCAGCCCGGCCAGCCCGGAGCCTCGCAGCACATGATGCAAAACGGTCTCTGCCTGGTCGTCGGCCGTGTGGGCCGTGACCAGGTATCGAGCTCCCTGGGCCTGGGCCACGCGCTGCAGGAACGCGTAGCGTGCGTGTCGCGCCGCCGCCTCGAGTCCATCGCCCTGGCCGCCGGGAAGCGAAACGTCGACGGATTCGACCACGCAGTCCAGTTCCAACTGCCGGGCCAGTTCTTGCACGAACTGCTGGTCGCCGTCCGAGCCTGCGCCGCGCAGGCGATGGTTGAAGTGGGCAACCGTCAGGCGGCCGGGGCCGCGGCACTTGAGCGCCGCCATGGCCCGGGCGAGCGC
>JBGSYQ010000519.1:0-3543 GCA_041750795.1 Pirellulales bacterium
GCAACGGCCGTGCCAGCGGCGCGCTGTGCGTCTTGCCGAACAGCTTGCTCCACAGGCTGGGCGGCTTTGCCACCGGCAGGCGCGCCGGTTCGGCTGCTGCAGAGACGCTGCAACAGAGTGCCGCGGCAATCGCCCAGACAACGCAACGACGGCTCGTCATGAGTTCGTCCTCAAGCTCGATTCGACCCGGGCGCCGGCAGCGCGAACCTGGGGTTAACCGCGCATGGTCGCCGTCCGCCGGAATTTTGGGGTCGCAGAGTGTCGCAAAAACCCCTCTGCTGGTCCAGACCGAATCGCCATTCACGAGCTGGCCAACCAGTCGCTAGCTGGCCACGACGGGCGCGCCCGGCGCTTTCCGAAGTTCGCCTTCCGCAGTTCGCCGGCCGACCGCGTCGCCAACAACCGTGCCAGAAATTATCGGGCGACTTGCCCTGTTCTTGTCGCGATGTTTGGAATTCGTGGGGTCACGCGATTTTGAGCCCTAGTCGGTCTGTACGGTTGTCTCCTACAATTTAGGGTTCGTCTACTCGATCGCCGCGAACGGACTCAAGACTCGCCGATGGCCGCCGACATCGTTATCAAGGGAGCCCGCGAGCACAATCTGCGGGACGTTCATCTCACGCTGCCGCGCAACCGCTTGATCTGCCTCACCGGCGTCAGCGGCAGTGGCAAAAGCTCGCTGGCCTTCGACACGTTGTATGCCGAAGGACAGCGGCGCTACGTCGAAAGCCTTTCCAGCTTCGCGCGGCAGTTTCTGGGCCAGATGCCCAAGCCCGACGTCGACTTTATCGGCGGCCTGAGCCCGTCGATCTCGATCTCGCAAAAATCGTCCGGCCAGAACCCGCGCTCCACGGTCGGCACCATCACCGAGATCTACGACTACCTGCGCGTGCTGTTTGCGCGCACCGGGCAGGGGCACTGCCCGCAGTGCGATCGCCCGATCACGGCCCAGACTCGCGAGCAGATCATCGAGCGGATCGCCGCGATCGACCCCGGCACGCGGTTCGCGGTGTTGGCGCCGATGATCAAAGCGCAAAAGGGCGAGTATCGCGATCTGTTCACCGATTTGCTCAAGCAAGGGTTCGCTCGGGCCCGCGTCGATGGCGCGATCGTCACGCTCGACGACGACCTGGGGCTCGACCGGCAGATGCGGCACACGATCGAGGTGGTGATCGATCGGCTGGTGGCCGGCCAATCGCGCGCCCGGTTGGCCGAGGCGGTCGAGCTGGCGCTGAAGATGGGACAGGGCAGCTTGATCGTGGCGATCGACGCGCCGCTCGATGAGGCCGCTCCGACAGAAGCGCCCATCAAAGGCAAGCGCGGGCGGAAACGCAACGTCGCCGGCACGGCCGACGGCGATCTGACACTTTCGGCCCACTATGCTTGCACGCACTGCGGCATCAGCTTCGAGCCGCCCAGCCCGCAGCTTTTCAGCTTCAACAGCCCGCAGGGCATGTGTACCTCGTGCGACGGCTTGGGCGAGTTGTACAGCTTCGATCCGAATCTGCTCGTGCCGAACGACGCCTTGAGTTTCAAGGACGGCTGCTTCGAGTTGATCGGCGTCTGGCGCGACATGGGGCGCTGGCGCCGACACATCTATCAGGGTGTGGCTTCCACGGTCGAGCACGTGCAGGAACTGCCCAAGGGGACGATGCTCGAAACGCCCTGGCGCGACCTGGACGAGCCGCTCCAACAACTGTGGCTGTGGGGCACCGGCGACGCGCACATCACTTTCACCTGGCGGCAAGGCTCCGGCGGACACAAATACGGCGGCAAGTTCGAGGGCATCATCCCTTCGCTGCTCGACAAGCACCGCAACTCGCAGAGCAAGATGCAACTGCGGCAGCTCGAAAAATTCATGCACGTGATGCCCTGCGGCGAGTGCAGCGGCCAGCGGCTCAATCCGCAAGCACGCGCCGTGAGAATCACGACACAGCATCCCCAGTTCGCCGACCGGCCCGCACGTTCGCTGCCCGAAGTGTGCAACCTGGCCATCAGCGAAGCAGTCGATTTTTTCAGTGCCTTGCAGCTCGACGCCACAGGCACGCTGATTGCCAGCGAGGTGCTCAAAGAAATCCGCGGGCGGCTGGGGTTTTTGAGCAACGTGGGGCTCGACTATCTGGCCCTCGATCGCACGGCGCCGACCCTCTCGGGCGGAGAGTCGCAACGCATCCGGCTGGCCGGACAAATCGGCTGCGGCCTGGTGGGCGTGCTTTACATTCTGGACGAGCCGTCGATCGGCCTGCACCCGCGCGACAACGACCGGCTGCTCGACACGCTCACGCAATTGCGCGACTTGGGCAACACGGTGGTGGTGGTCGAGCACGACGAAGACACGATGCGCGCCGCCGACCACATCATCGACTTTGGCCCCGGCCCCGGCGTGCGCGGCGGCGAAGTCGTGGCCACGGGCGACGCCGACGCCATTTCCAAAGCGCCGCGCAGCATCACCGGCCGCTTTCTTGCGGGTGCCGATTCGATTGCCGTACCCGAAAAGCCGCGTCCGATCGGCGACAAGTTCCTGCGCGTGCGCGGCGCCCGGCACAACAATCTCAAGAACGTCGACGTCGAGATTCCGCTAGGCGCGCTGGTGTGCATCACCGGAGTCAGCGGTTCGGGCAAAAGCTCGCTGGTGGGCGACATCATCGTCGAATCGCTGCGGCGCGATCTCAATGGCGGCGAAGGCGACCCCGGCGAGCACGACGCCATCGAGGGACTCGACCATTTGGACAAACTGATCGCCATCGATCAGTCGCCCATCGGCCGCACGCCGCGCTCGAACCCGGCCACCTACATCAAGCTGTTCGACGAAATCCGCGACCTGTACACGCGCCTGCCCGAGTCGAAAACGCGGGGCTACAAGGCCGGCCGCTTCAGCTTCAACGTCTCCGGCGGGCGCTGCGAGGCCTGCGAGGGGAACGGCTCGAACAAGCTGGAAATGGATTTTCTGGCCGACGTGTGGGTGACTTGCCCGGTGTGCGAGGGCCATCGCTTCAATCGCGAAACGCTGCAAGTGCGCTTCAAGGGCAAGAGCATCGCCGAAGTGCTGGAGATGGACGTGCAGCAGGCGCTCGAACACTTCGAGAACATCCCCAAGATTCGCCACAAGCTGCAAACGCTGCACGACGTGGGGCTCGACTACTTGAAGCTGGGCCAACCGTCCCCCACGCTTTCCGGCGGAGAAGCGCAGCGCATCAAGCTGGCACGCGAGTTGGTCAAGAAAAGCACCGGGCAAACGCTCTACCTGCTCGACGAGCCCACCACCGGCTTGCACTTTGCCGATATCAAGCTGCTGCTCAAAGTGCTGCACGACTTTGTCGACGCGGGCAACACCGTGCTGGTGGTCGAGCACAATCTGGACGTGATCAAAACGGCCGATTGGATCATCGACCTGGGGCCCGAAGGGGGCGCCGGCGGTGGCGAGATCGTGGCCGTCGGCACGCCGCAAGTCGTCGCGGCCGATGACAAATCGCACACCGGCCGCGCGCTCAAGACCCATCTGGCAGCCGGGCACGCACGCTCCAACGGCACAGCAAAACGCGC
>JBGSYQ010000520.1:0-5156 GCA_041750795.1 Pirellulales bacterium
GAATAGCCTGCGACTGATATGGCCAGCCAGTGGCGCGGTCTGCGTGCATTGCATTGCGCGGCGACTCCCCAGGACGCTATGAGCGATGCGGACTTTGGAATTCACCATCAGCATATCCGGCCTGGCGGACACAACCAAGAAAATGGCGGGATAGCGACCAATGCCCTCCGCCGTACGCGTTCTGCAGTCACCATCCCACTCGACGGCGATGCTGAATCATGGGAGGGCGCTCAAGAACACGAGCCACGACCCATCGCGCTGGTATCGCATAGGCCAGTAGATTTGCACTGGGTTCGTCGAAAGGGGCCTCGAAAGAGCGCGACGCGCTGGTTCGGTAGTCGTCGCCATGAGGCACGTCCAGTGTTAGATTGTGTTCGAGCTAGGTGGGCATTGTACCAGCCCGCACGCGGGACCTCCCCGGCGTCGGACTTCACTGGCGCTCGGGGCGGGCTATTCAAAAATGCCCGAGCCCTGCCCACATCGACAGAACCCGGGGCCGCTTGCATGTCTACTCACAAACGAGCGGTCGGACGAAGTGCAACTGGAGTGCCACTTCGCACAATTCATGAACCGGGCAGACTTGAGACTTACAATACAGCGTGATGCGACCCTGGCGCAGAAATGGACCGTTTTTCGGAACGCCAACAGGCGCAGACTTCGGCGAAAACAGCGCGCGTCGGGTCACATCGACCGATGAAACAACCACTGAACCGCGGGGCACGAACCGCTCTGCGGCACGCGAGCGGCTACGTTTGACTGGAGCCGATGTGTTCAAGCAGGTACTTCAGCGCACCGGACACGTTGACGACTCGATGATCGTTGGCAAGCCTGGCCAGCCGCTGATCGAGTGCGGCAGTCACGCGACGAAGGGTGAGCGAGTATAGTGACGTGAGCCGTTTGCCGCATTCGATAGCCCACGCCCTGATTGCCTATGTCTCCCGCGCTCGACCATGTAATCTTGTTTTGTGCCGCAGGCGCTCCTGAGGCCGAGCTGTTGCGGGCCCATGGGCTGACGGAGGGTTCGCGCAACGTGCATCCGGGGCAAGGGACCGCCAACCGGCGGTTCTTTTTTGAAAGTGTATTTATCGAGCTGCTGTGGGTTCATGACGCAGCCGAAGCTCAGAGCGAGGTCGTACGGCCCACCGGGCTTTGGGATCGCTGGCAGCGATCGAACGTCGCGTGTCCGCTGGGGCTCGTGTTTCGCCCCGCTGGCGACGTTGCGGACGCGCCGCCGTTTCCGACCTGGTCGTATCGCCCGCCGTATTTGCCGGAGGGGCTGGCGATTGAAGTCGGGACCGGAGTGGAACGCGTCGAACCGCTGCTGTTCTACCTGCCGTTCGTGCGGTCCAATCCGCATCCCGAGCCAAACGTCCACCCGGCAGCGATCCGAGACGTCACGGGCGTACGTCTGACGATTCCCCAAGCGCCGGTGATGTCAGCGGCGCTTCAGCAGCTCGTCGCCGCCGGTTTGGTGCAGATGCGATTCGGCCCGGAGTATCTACTGGAGCTGCAGTTCGTCGGAGACCGCACGAGCCCGCTCGATTTACGCCCCGACTTGCCGCTCATTTTCATCCCTAGAAATAAGTAACGACCGGAAGACCTGCTTAGGCATTGAAATTGCTTTGCCTACTCCAAGTCGCCTGCAGCAGCGAAAATCCCCCGCAGGCCGGCAGAGTATGCGCTGCTTTGACACGGAAAGCGCGCTGTATCGCACAGGGGCTCTGAGCAAGCAATGTTGAATGGGCCGAACTATTCTCGCGGCAGATGGGGAGAACGATGAGCAAGTCGCAGATTGCCCTGAAGGACGTCCTCAGCGGCGAAGTTGTTTACGCCAACCCGCAGGACACGTTGCGTGAAGCGCTTGCAGTGATGGTCGAAAATCGTGTTTCGGCCTTGCCAGTCATCGACTCCCGGCGGCATTGTGTCGGGGTTATCTCGGTGACCGATCTGCTGGGTGTCGCCAAGGACTTAAGCGATGAGCTGAACGCCTTATCCGAAGCAGGCGGACTCGACCATGAAGCCCTCGTCGAGAAGCTGGAGCACGCTGACCTGCTGACAGAACCAGTGCAAGCCTGGATGTCGCCGGACCCGATCGGGGTTGGGATCGAGAGCACGATACAGCACGCAGCGCGGTTGATGCTTCGAAATCGGGTACATCGATTGGTGGTGCTTGACGACCAGAAGCACTTGGTAGGCGTTGTATCGACCATGGATCTGTTAGCCGCGTTCTCTGAGGGAAGCAAGGATAAGTAATTACGGAGCGGCAATCGCTGCGAAGCGTCCTGGTATATTTCATTTCCGCGGTAAACCAAGCTCGTGGTCACGCCGCCCAAGCCCCCGGAACTGCTGCAATGAACGCGAAAGTCGACGACCTGATGGTGTCCAAAGTGATGTCGACCACTCCGAGCCAGACTTTTGGGCATGTTAAGCGAGTGCTCAGTGAGAATCGGGTCAGCTGTATCCCGGTTGTCAATGTCAGCAATGAGCCCGTGGGGATCGTCAGTGCGACCGACTTCTTGGAGGATCGCCCGCACGGCACCCCGATCAGCAAGTTCATGATCACGAAGATTTACACCGTGCCGCAATACGCAGATGTATCGCTCGCCGCGCGAATCATGCGCAACCATCACATCCATCACGTCGTGGTCACTAACGAGAAGAAAGTGGTCGGTATCCTTAGCTCGTTTGACCTATTGAAGCTGGTGCAGGACCATCGCTTTGTGATGAAGAACTCTCCAGACGTCTCTTCGCGCAAAGCAGGCAGACGCAAGGAAGATGAACTGGCCGGGCGGGGGGAGTCGTAACGGTCGCAGTCGCAACGCGACGTTCAAAAGCGGCACGCTTCGAGATTCTTATTCCACGGCGCGGCTCGCGGACCTTGGTTGCTGAGCAGGGCCAGCGCGGCAATCGCCCCGGCAGACACGTCGTCACCGAAGCGCGGATTCTTAAAGTCGGTGATGCCTTGCCGCCGATGACCACGATGTGGCGGCAACTCCAATCCGCTCGGCCCGCCTACGTCGCTACCCCGCGCTGGGCGGGCTTTGCTTTTGGCACGCTCATCGAGAATGGAGTCGGCCATGATTGACCTTATCCTGCCGGCGGCCGCAGTGCTTGGAATCGCCCTCATGCTGACCTATTACGTCTGGGGGCATCCACGCCGACGATCGAAATGGGACGGCGTTACAGACAGCCGCAACCGATAAGGCGCCCTTCGCACCGCGGGGAGACTTCGTTCGGCCAGTGGAAGTGATGCACGCCGCCAGTCGAGGACTGGCAGCCGTCGCATGGTTGCAAACGAGCGTGCCGCAACCGTTGGTAGGTGCGACCGTTCGACATCTTCAGTTGCTCGAACGTGCAACTCTCGCCTGACGCACAATTTTTTCCGCAGGTCGCAGTGGTGCATGGGAGCACCTCGGGTAAGAAACCAAGTCCCCCGAATCACTTGTGCCGCATTCAAGCAGCCTTGCGTTAGAACGCAATTCTCGCGGTCGCGCGTTCCATAGTTTCCGGGGTCAACGCCCTTCTAAAGGCCTGCTTTCTCTGCACGAATTCTGAAGCTGCTCGCGCCTCATCCCCCTCGATTGGGACCAATTTTGAGAAATCTGGGAGCAGGAGCGTTGGTTCCGTCCGCAATCCCCGCTCTACGTAAGTGAGGACGTAGGGTGTCGGATTACCGAAACTGGTTGCGAAGCAGGGAAACAATAACCGACCCAGGCGCTGGGTCCTTTTCCGAGAGAAGAAGCTAGTGAAATCCAAGGTCATCTTCGCGCTTGCGGCGCTTTCGTGCGTACTCATTTCGATGCCCGCCGAGGCTGCGATCATCACGCAGGGGGTTGCCGGCCCCGGTCAGTCGGAGTTCGCTCAATTCGATCCCACTCTGGGAACCTTGATCTCCGTAACCGCCCACTTGGAAGTTTCTGTTTCGTGGTTCGGCGATCTGGATTTTGAACCGCCTCCGCAGGATCCCCGGGATCCTCCGCGTGTCAGTTATGCCACGGCTTCGTTTTCACATAGCAGGTACGACGCTGTGAGCCCGTTTTTCTATGTGGGCGTTGTCCAGGACGGCGAGGCTTACTTTGACTTGGAAGAGATTGGTCCGACGCCGTTTCACGTCGACGGAGTGCACAGCCAGAATCGATCGGCCGAGGACGTGACTCCGTTTATCGGTACGGGAACCGTCTCTTTTGAGCATCGCGGCGATCCCGGGATCTTCGGGCTCTCTTTGGGTCCCGATGTATATGGCGATGAAGGATCCTGGTTCGGGCAGACCCAAGGCGTCCTGACCCTGACATACGAATTCACGCCGGTTCCCGAACCCAGCACGATGATTCTGGCCGCCTTCGGACTCGTCGGTCTAGCTGCCTGGGGCTGGCGGCGAAGGCGCAGTTAACTTGCCCTTTCGTGTCCTCGCCGACTCGCCGCGCCAGGTTCTAAAATGCCGGCATGCACTCGCGCCAGCTCACGCCCGAACAGCTCCGCATCATCGAAGCGCGGATTCAACCGCTGCTGGGCTATCTGACGCGGCTAGAGCATCGCATGGAGCGTGACGGGTTGCCGATCGACGACCGGCTGTACGAACGCACTAGAGCCCAACCGCTCTTTGAGTTGCCAGCCATGACGCAGATCGCACCGCGGGCCAATGCTTCCAGAGATCACCCCCATAGCAACCCTTTACAGATCTCGGAACCGTGTTATTAAGGTGGATCGACCTCCGACTGTTCAGTGCCCCGCAATCAATTGGAGATTCGGTCACGATGGAAGGCAACCAAGCAACTACTACCCAACCGAAAACCATCGACTTGCGCGACTTTGACGACCTCGACTACTGGGCTCAGCAATTCGGTGTTTCGCGAGAGCGAATCATCCGCGCAGTGCACACCGTTGGACCAATCGTCTATGACGTCAGGCGCGAGGTAGCCGAGACGGACTAACAGCGGGCCTGTGCTTGGCGCCAATAAAGGCCGCGGCAACAACGGACGCCAAGTACTCTGCTCTGATCGCGCACGAAAAAGCCTCGCCGTGACCCTGGCGAGGCTTCTTCGTTGGTTGTCGCCGGCAATGTCTAATTCTTGTCGGTTTCAACCGAGTGAGTATCAGTTGTGGTCGTCGTGCCCTCGGGGCTTGTCTCAGTGGTTTCCGTCTTTACTTCCGCCTTC
>JBGSYQ010000521.1:0-4112 GCA_041750795.1 Pirellulales bacterium
CCAGGCAGGCAAAAAGGCAAAGGTGGCACTCGTGGCCTGCATGCACAAGCTCCTCACCATCCTCAACGCTATGCTGCGCGACAAAAAAACCTGGCAACCACTGCCAAACCAGACTTGAAAATTAACACAGTCGCTCTCCCACTAGGGGAGAGGAGGTTTGCGGAGGAGTTGTTTTTCGGTCGACGCTTACTTGATGAACAGCATTTCTCGATAGCTGGGCAGCGGCCAGATGTCGTCGGCCACGATGGATTCCAGCTTGTCGGCCACCTTGCGCGCCGCCGCCATGGCCGGAATCACTTCGTTCTGGTAGTGCTTTGCTTCGGCCAGCAGGCCGCCCTCGGGCCTGGCGTCCACGGCCTTTTCCAAGCCGGTGACGGCCGCTTCCAGCTCTCCGGTCAACCTGGTGAGCGTTTTGAGCATCGACGTGTCGACGTCGCCCAGCACGGCCTTGATCGAGGCGGCCGCCGAAGCGATCTCGCCCTGATAGCGATAGACGGCCGGCAAGATCATCGTCTTGGCGATGGCCAGCGCCGACTGGCTTTCGGTGTTGATGTCCTTGCAGAACCGCTCCACGTAGATCTCGAATCGGCTGTGCGTCTCGCGCTCGCTCAGCACGCCGTACTTGGCCAATACTTCGACGTTCTTAGGCGCGATCAGGGCGGGCAGTGCGTCGACCGTGTTCTTCAGGTTCGGCAGCCCGCGTTTCTCCGCTTCGGCGTGCCATTCTGCTGAGTAGTTATCGCCGTTGAAAACGACGGCCTTGTGCTCCTTGATCACCGCCTGCACCACGTTCTGCACGGCCGCGTTTAGCTTCGACGGATCGTTGCCAACCAGCGTCTCCAGCTCGGTGGCGATGTAATCGAGGCTTTCGGCCACGATCGTGTTCAACGCCACCAGCGGACCGGCGATCGACTGGCTGGAGCCCACGGCGCGGAACTCAAAGCGGTTGCCCGTGAACGCGAACGGACTGGTGCGATTGCGATCGCCGGCGTGCTTGGGCAAGGGGGGCAGCGTATCGACGCCGATCATGAGCGTGCCGGCGTGCTTCGAACTGGTGGCGCCGCCCGCTTCGATCTGGTCGAGCACTTCGGAGAGCTGATCGCCCAGGAAGATCGAGATGATCGCCGGCGGAGCCTCGTTGGCGCCCAGCCGATGATCGTTGGCGCTGGAGGCCACGGTGGCTCGCAACAGGTCGGAATATTTGTGTACGGCCCGCATCACCGCCGCGCAGAACACCATGAACTGGGCGTTTTCGTGCGGGTTGTCGCCAGGATCGAGCAGGTTGCCGAGCGAGCAGCCCATCGACCAGTTGACGTGCTTGCCCGAGCCATTGACGCCGCCGAACGGCTTTTCGTGCAGCAGGCAGGCCATGCCGTACTTCTGCGCCACGCGCTGCAGCATCAGCATGATGAGCTGCTGATGATCGGTGGCGACGTTGGCGTTTTCGTAAACCGGGGCGATTTCGTACTGGGCCGGGGCCACTTCGTTGTGCCGCGTTTTGACCGGCACGCCCAGCTTGTACAACTCGCGCTCCGTTTCCAGCATGCAAGCCAACACCCGCTCTGGAATCGCGCCGAAGTAGTGATCCTCGAACTCCTGTCCCTTGGGCGGCTTTGCGCCGTACAACGTGCGCCCGGTGGTCACCAGGTCCGGCCGCCCGAAGTAAAAGTGCCGGTCGATCAGGAAGTATTCCTGCTCCGGACCGGCGGAGGCCGTCACCGGCGTAAAGTCGGTATGCCCGAACAGCCTCAGAATGCGCGCCGCGTGTTTGCTCAAGGCTTGCATCGAGCGCAGCACGGGCGTTTTCTTGTCCAGCGCTTCGCCGGTCCACGAACAGAACGCCGTGGGAATGCACAACGTTGTGCCGTTGGGATTCTCCAGGATGTACGCCGGGCTGGTGGGATCCCAGGCGGTGTAACCGCGCGCTTCGAACGTGGCGCGCAATCCACCCGAGGGGAAGCTCGATGCATCGGGCTCGCCCTGGATCAATTCTTTGCCCGAAAACTCGGCCAGCGCAGAGCCATCGCCGGTCGGCGAGAGAAAGCTGTCGTGCTTCTCGGCGGTCAGACCGGTGAGAGGATAGAAGACGTGGGCGTAGTGCGTCGCCCCTTTTTCAATGGCCCAATCCTTCATGGCCGCGGCCACGGTGTCCGCCAACGTGTCGTCCAGCTTTTCGGCGTGGCGCAGCGTTTTTTGCAGCGCCTTATAGACCGCCTTGGGCAGGCGGTCCTTCATCACGCGATCCGAAAATACGTTGGTGGCAAACACGCTGGCCGAGGGCGTGTCCTTGAAATTGAGAGCTTGCCCGTTCGATTTGTAGTTGGTGACGGCGGCGATGGCTTCCTGACTGAGAGTGCTCACGGACTGGGACTCCTCGAAACGTTGCGGTGGAAGGACTGTGGAAGGACTAAGGTTCGACCGAAAAACAACTTGCTGATGTTCGAACCCCTCACCCTGCCCTCTCTCACAAGGGGCGAGGAGGTTTGCGGAGAAGTTATTTTTCGGTCGACCCTAAGCGGGCGGCTCCGGAAATGCGCCGCAGGGCCACCCACCTCAGCAAGTCACGTGCCGCGGCTGCTAGCGGCCGCCGACGAGACACGCGCCAGCTCGGCATAACTGGCTGTCGAGTATTGCTTTAGATCGCGCCTGCGACGTTTGCCAGTCACGGGCTGTCGCGCTGGTTCGCCTGGAATCTGCGCATCTGGCGGCAGAGAAAGCCTGATCGCTGAGCATGGCGTCCTGCGCTGCGGAGCGGGGCGACATCGCATGGATGCGATGACAACATGGCGACGCAAGTCGCTACTACGGACGGCTAGCTGCCCGCCGTCGACGCTTCCCGCTCGAGTTGACGGTCGACGGCCAGCTCGGCAGGCTCGTCATCGGCTCGTCCGGCACGGGCTCGCTCGACCAGCGCCAGGAAGGCCGGCACCAGCAGGGGGCGCACCACGCACGTATCGAGCATCACGCCCAGCGACAGCGCGAAACCCAGCTCCAGGATTCCGCGCAGCGTGCCGGTCATCATCGAGATGAACGTGCCGGCCATGATCACGCCGCAACTGGTGATGATGCCGCCGGTGCGCGCCACGGCACGCCGCAGGCCCTCGATCGGGCCGTGCAGCTTCTGCTCTTCCAAGACGCGCGTCACCAGATAGATGTTGTAGTCCGCGCCGATCGCGATCAGGATCACGAACAAAAAGATGGGCACCTTCCAGTCGAGGCCTTGAAACGTGTCGCCGTAGTACGCGGCGAAGAACCATTGCGTGGCGCCGATCGTGACGAAGTAGCTGAACAACACCGACAAGATCAAGTACAAGCAAATCCAGGGCTTGCGCAGAATCAGAATCAGCACTGCCAACACGCCAAACACGACCAGCCGCTGGATCAAGCTTTGGTCGCTGGACGTGACGGCCGCCAGATCGCGGATCCCCGAGGTCGTGCCGGCAAACACGAACTTGGCGCCGTACCAGGCCGAGTCCGGATCGGCGCTCAAGCGCGACAAGTACTGATCGAGCCGGTCGAGCATCGCCACGGCGGCCGGCGAAAAGGGCTCGACGTGAAACACGACGTCGAACCGCGCCACGTCTCCCGCCAGCTCGGGCTGCCTGGTGACGAACTGCGCCTTGGTGACCTTGTGCTCGCGCGCGGCCAGCTTCTTCAACCCGCTCGTGCTGAACGGTTGCAGGTAGCCGGGCCGGTCTCCGGTGGGTTCGGCCAGGCTGCGCACGACGTCGACGCCTTCGACGCTGTACAAGCGTTTGGTGAGCCGCGCGATCTCGCGCTCCATGGTCTTGGACTCGAAATTGGCGTTGTCCTTCACGGCCAGCACGGTGACGGGCGCCATCTCGCCGGCCGCAAAGTGGCGCGTCGCCAGCTTGGCGCCCGCGACGCTCGGGCGGCGCGGATCCAACTCGTTGAGCATGTCGTAGGTCAATCGCACGCTCGTGCCGTGCCAGGCAATCGGCGCCAACAGCGCCACGCTGCACACGAGTATCGTACCGGGGCGACTCACGATCACATCGGCGGCCCACTGCCAGAAACCGCCGAAGTAACCGTCGATCTCTGCTTCCGCCGCGGCAACCGCCGGGCGCCGATCGCGCACGCCCCAGGGCCAG
>JBGSYQ010000522.1:0-20692 GCA_041750795.1 Pirellulales bacterium
GGCCGAGCATGCCGAAGCCTGCGCCGCTGCGGCGCAACAGGTCGCGGCGGGTCAACGAGCCATTACCGTTGTCAGTGCGGTGTGTCACGCTAGTCCTCAATCCACGAACAGGAACTCGTTTGCCAGCAACAGCCCTTGTGCCAGTTCTTGCCAGGCGGCGGTCGGATCCTCGGCGTCCGTTACGTACGCTAGCGACCACTCGACCTCGTCCTCGGCCGGCGCCCGCGCGAACGCCAGTTGATACAGCCGGTGAACCTTCTGCGAGTCATCCAGGCTGGCGACGTCCGATCGAGCCAACATCTGCTTTGCACATTGCTGCGCCAGCGGGTTGTTCATCAGGAAGAGCGCTTGCTGCGGGATGGTCGTGCGCGTGCGCTCGGGGCTGGACGCATCCGGATTGGGAAAGTCGAACGTGCGAAACACTCCGGGCAAGTTCAAGCGATCGATGCGGCCATACATCGTCCGCCGCGTGGAGGCCGGATCGGCTACGTCGTCGAACGGCTTGCCGCCCAGCGAATTGTCTAACGTCCCTGCCATGGAAAGCAGCGCGTCGCGCGTCGACTCGAAATCGAGCCGCCGCGGATTCATGCGCCACAAGAGCGCGTTTTCCGAGTCGATGGCGCGGCACTCGGGCCGATCGGCGCTGGCTTGTTGATACGTGGCCGAGCGGACGATCTGCCGGTGCAGCCATTTGAGCGACCAGCCGTGCTGGATGAAGTTCCACGCCAGATGATCGAGCAGTTCTGGATGCGTGGGCGGATCGCTGCGCAGACCGAAGTCGCTGGGCGTGCCCACCAGCGGCGTGCCGAAGTGCCACATCCATACGCGATTGACGATCACGCGTGCGGTGAGCGGATTGTCTCGATCGACGATCGCTTGTGCGAGCTCCAGCCGGCCGCTGTCGGCGGCGCTAAACGGCTGAGGCTCGCCGTCGGTCAGGGCGCGCAGGAAGCGGCGCGGCACGTCTTCGCCGGGCTGGTTCGGATTGCCGCGCTTGAACACGCGCGTGCGGGCTGGCTGCGGCAGATCTTCCAGCACCATCGCTCGGGGCGGCGCCCCCGGTCCCGTGGCTCGCCACTTGTCGAGCTCGTCGAGCAGCTTCTTGCGCACATTTTGCGACTCGCGGTCCGGAATCAGCATCAACTCGCTCAGCGCGCTGAGCTGCACCATCGGCGGCGAGTCGGAGCCATAGAACACCTGCCGCAGCGCTTCGGCCGCCGGATCGGCCAAGGCGTCGGGCGGAGGAAGGTTCGACTGTGTGGCCCTCTCCGTTTCCGCTTTCCACAGTTCGTGGACTCCCAAGAGCAACTTGGCGTACTGTTGCGCGAGTTGCTCTCGCGTGGCCGGCGTCTCGGCCAGAAAGGCCGCCGCGACGCAGGGATGCACCTGATGATCCGGCGGCGCGTCCTGGATCGTCCGCTCGATGATGCCGCGCACCTCACTCGAAAACGTCTCGTCGCTCACCTCGGCCAAGGCGTGCCAGATGGCCCAGATCGGATCGCCGCTAGCGCGCGTGCGCTCCAGATAGAGTTGGTAGCGAACGATCATCGTCGGATTGGGGTCGTCGGGGTCCGACAGCAGCATGAAGTCTTCCTGCGGCGGCTGATGGCGCTGAGCGTGCGCCGCCAGCAGATATTCGGCGGCGCGCGTGCGGGCGCCCTCGACCAGCGCCCGATACTTCTCGTCGACCAATTGGTCGAGCTTGCCTTGACGCTCGGACAATTCGGCGTCGAACTTGCGATACTCGTCGGTGTCGGGAGGCGGCTCGTATAGTGGCGGAGTGACCGGTTCGGTGCAACTGGCGAACACGCCGTACAGGGAGTAATAGTCGCGCGTGGGAATCGGATCGAACTTGTGGTCGTGGCAACGCGCGCACGTGACCGTCAATCCCAGTAGCCCTCGCGTGACCACGTCCACCCGATCGTCCAGCACGTCCTGTTGGTTGTTCATGAAGCCGCTGCCGACGGTGAGAAATCCCAATGCCGCCAGCGGCCGGCGATCGTCGCCCAGCGGCAGCTTGTCGGCCGCCAGTTGCTCGAGAATGAAGCGATCGTACGGCAGGTCGTTGTTGAAGGCGCGGACCACGTAGTCGCGGTAGGTATAGGCCCAATAGTGATTGGCGTCCTGGAATTGCACGTAGCCCTTGGTGTCGGCATAGCGTGCCACGTCGAGCCAGTGCCGTGCCCAGCGCTCGCCGTAGTGCGGCGACGCGAGCAAACGTTCGACGGCGCGGTCGATTGCGCCGGGCGCGCTATCGGCCTCTAGCGCCGCCAGGTCGTCGGGCGATGGCGGCAACCCCAGCAGATCGAACGACAGCCTTCGCAGCAACTTGCCAGAGCCGATGCGTGGCGAGGGAGTGATCCCCTGCGCTTCCAGCCGGGACAGTACGAAAGCATCGATCGACGTTTGCGGCCAGGCGGCGTCGCGCACCGCCGGCAGCGGCGGATTGGCGATCGGCTGGAAGGCCCAGTGCGACTGGCGCGCGGCGGCGATCTGCGAGTCTTCGGCCATGAGTTGGCTCTTGGCCAGCGACGCGGCGTCGGCCTTCGGCCAAGGCAGCCCACGCGAGATCCACCGTTCCAGCGCCGCGATCTGCACCGACTCGAGCCGTTCCTCCTCGGGTGGCATTTCCAGTCCGTCGTGACGAACCGCGGCGATGAGCAGGCTCTCGGCCGGCTTGCCGGGCACCGCGGCCGGACCGCTCTGGCCGCCTGTAACAATCGCGGCACGCGAAGTTAGCGCCAGTCCACCCTCGGGCTGGAGCATGTCGCCATGGCACTTGTGGCAGCGGGCGATCAAGAGCGGACGGATTTCCTTTTCGAAGAACTCGGCGTCGGCGCTGCTGGGCTGTGCGACGGGATCCGACGCACATGCAAAAGTCGCAGCGCACAGCAACATTGCAGCACCCAGCACGGGCAAAATGCCCGTGCCACCCGGAGCAGATGTTTGCAGATACCGCTTTTGCATCGTTATTGCTTGGGCTTGGCGGAATCGATCGGGCGCTGGCCCCACGGCATGGGCATGGTGGGCGGCTTGCGATGGCGGTCGCGACGCACGTCCTTGGGCCGATCTTTCCAATAGCTGATGAACCGCACCAACTGCTTGACGGCTTCTTCGTACACCTGCCGACCTTTCTCGGGCGTGGCCAACTCGGGCTCGCCCAGCACGCCCGACTCGCTGTAACTGCTGGTCCAAGAGATGACCGTGGCCGGTCCGGCGGCGAACAAGTCGACCCAGTTAAAGGGGCTGCCTTCCTCGTTGAAGCTGATCGTGCCGTTTTTGATCAGGTCGGTGCGCACGTTGTCGCCGTCGAGATACATGTAGAGCGACGTCTCCAACTCGCAGGCGTGCGCGCAGCCGCCGGGAAACTTACTCTGGCGCCAATTGGGAAAAAACTCCTTGTCGACGGTGAGCAAATGCCACCAGGCGCAAACCAGGCACTCGGCGTCGGTTTCGAGGTTGGCCCGCCGCGCCACCAGGTCGAGGTTCGGCATGTTCGAGCCATGGCCGTTGAGTAGGATGATCTTTTTGAAGCCGTGATACGCCAGCGACTTGGCGATGTCGAGCACGTGGTGCATGAAGTGCTCGAAGTCGTTGTTGATCGTGCCGGGAAAATCCATCACGTGCCCGGTGTAGCCGTAGGCCACGATCGGCAGCACCAGCATCTTCTCCGGAATCTCGCGCGCCGCGCCGTAGGCGACGCCGCTGGGGCAAACCAGGTCGACGTCCAACGGCAGGTGCGGCCCGTGCTGCTCGACCGCGCCGCAAGGCAGCACGCACACTTTGCCCAGGTCGACCGCGTCGTTGATCTCGGGCCAGGTCAGCTTTTCGTAGCGATATTCGGTCAGAGCGCGGCTGGTCATGCGGAGAGTCTCGGCGGAATGCTTGGTGGGGCTGGCGCTTCGGGCTAGTGTTTTTGGTCTCGACGAGTTTTCGCAGCCGCCTCGGCGGGAGCCTCGCCCTTGCGGATTTGCATTTTCCGACAGCCTACGGCCTACAGCCCACAGCCTGTTTGATCTACAGTATCCTCATTCGCCTTGCGGAGTTCAACGATGAAGATTGCCGGCGTGCGGACAATTGCCCTGTGTGGCGCCACCGACGACCACGGTTGGCCCGGTGGCACCGACCCCAACGTGCAATTCAACACGCTGGTCGAGGTGGTCAGCGACGACGGGCCGGTCGGGCTGGGCAGTTGCTACACGACGCGGCCGCTGGTCGAGGGCTCGCTGGAGTTGCTCAGGCCGCTGCTGATCGGGCAATCGGCGCTCGAGCCGCAGCGCGTCAGCGAGACCATGCGGCAGTCGATGTTCTGGCTGGGACGCGGCGGCTCGGTCGAGCACACGATCAGCGGCCTGGACATCGCGCTGTGGGACCTGTGGGGCAAGGCGCTCGGGCAGCCGGTCTCCAAGCTGTTGGGCGGCAACTATCGCGATCGGATCAAGCCGTATGCGTCGATGCTGTTCGACGATCCGCCGGCGCTGGCCGACAAGCTGCGCGAGCAGACGGCGCGCGGCTTTCGCGCCATCAAGCTGGGGTGGCGGCCGTTTGGACGCGTGAGCCGCAAGCTCGACGAGCAGTTGATCAAGACGGCGCGCGAGACGGTGGGCGACGACGTGGAGTTGATGGTCGACGCCGGCGGCAGCGAACAGTTCTGGCCGCACGGTGTCAGTTGGGCGCGCGAGACGGCGTGCCTGCTGGGCGACTGGGGCGTGGTGTGGTTCGAAGAAGCGCTAGTGCCCGACGACGTGGCGGGCTTCAAGGAGCTGCGTGCCGCTTCGCCCGTGCTGATTGCCACCGGGGAAGTGCTCACACGGCGGCAGGCGTTTATGCCGTTGATTGTCGAGCGCGCCGTGGACATCATCCAACCCGACCTGACCAAGTGCGGCGGTTTGAGCGAGGGATTGCGGCTGGCGTGGCTGGCGTATGAGTTTAGCGTGCAACTGGTGCCGCACGGTTGGAACACGGCGGTGGGCGTGGCGGCCGATCTGGCGCTGTCGGCGGCCATGCCGGTGGCGCGCTGGGTAGAATTTCAAACGGGCGTGCCCTACGTAGAAGACCTGGTCACGCCGCGGTTTGAGCTGGATGCCGACGGAATGCTGCGGGTGCCTACCGGGCCGGGCTTGGGCGTCGAGTGGAATCCCGAGGCGCTCTCGCGGTACACTAAACGGTGATGTCACGGACCACTACATTTGCGAAACTCCCGGCGGAGACCACGACCATGACCCGTTTGCTTGCGATGCGTGCAATGCTTGGTTTCGTTTGTCTGTCGCTCGTCGGTTCGGCCGCGGCGGTGTCGGCCGAACCGGCCAAGGCGCCGCGCGAAGGTTACAAGCCGCCCGACTTCACGCTCAACACGCTCGGCGGCGAGCCGTTTACGCTCTACGACCAGTTGAAGAAATCGTCGGTCGTGCTGGTCGTGCTGCGAGGTTATCCGGGCTATCAATGTCCGATCTGCATGATCCAGGTGGGCGACCTGGTGAAGCACGCCGAGCAACTGGCCGCCGCCAACGCGCACGTGGTGCTGGTCTATCCCGGCCCGGCCGACAACCTGGACGAGAAGGCGGCAGAGTTCATCAAGAACCGTCAATTGCCGGAAAACTTTTCGTTCGTCGTCGATCCGGACTACGCGTTCACCAATGCCTACGGCCTGCGCTGGGACGCGCCCAAGGAAACGGCCTATCCCTCCACGTTCGTCATCGATCGGCAGGGGACGGTGCGGCTGGCCGTGGTCAGCAAGACCCACGGCGGCAGAGCCAAAACGGCCGACGTGATCAAATTGCTGCCCGGGGCGGAGTGAGCGTTGTTGGAGTTCAGCCTTTAGGCTGCGCGTTGGATGACAGGAATCGCCACGCGAACGACCGGACAGGCTGAAGCCTGGACTCCAACGAGGGCATCGCCGAACTGTACGCGACGGATGGATTGGAATGAACGACGGATCTGCGCTGACGCCGCGCCAGCAAGCGATGGTCGAATTGTGGGAAGCGCATCTGCGCGCGGAGTTCGACGACTTCAGCCTCGACGACACGATGGCCACGATGGTCGACGAGCCCTACGTGAATCACGTGCCGACGTTGATCGGTGGCATCGGCCGGCGGCAGCTTGCGCATTTCTACGGCAAGTATTTCATTCCGCACATGCCGCCCGATACCGAGACCGAAGTCGTCTCGCGCACGGTGGGCGTGGATCGCATCGTCGACGAGCTGATTTTCCGCTGCACCCACACCACGCCGCTCGACTGGCTGTTGCCGGGCGTGCCGCCGACCGGCCGTCGCCTGGCGGTGGCGATCGTCGTGGTCGTCACCTTCAAGGACGGCAAGATCCACCACGAGCACATCCACTGGGACCAGGCCTCCACGCTGGTCCAAGCCGGCCTGCTCGATCCGACGGGCCTGCCGGTGGTAGGCAGCGAAGCAGCCGAAAAGCTGCACGATCCGCGCAGCGTCCCATCGAACGAGTTGCTGAAGCGGTCGGTGGTGGATGAGGAGTTGTAACGTTCATCGTGAATCACTCAGCGTGGTGCGCTCAATGACACAGCCACATCTAGTGATTGTCCCGTGCGGACAACGTAAAATCTGGAACAAAAACCCGGAGGCCGGTCCGACTATTGCAGAACACGCGTATACGGGAGCACCGTTCTCGGTCAATAAAGGCTTTGCTCAGCGATTCGGAGAACAATGGCTGATTCTCAGTGCGAAGTACGGCTTCATTGAGCCGGACTTTCTAATTCCCGGCCCGTACAACGTAACCTTCAAACGGTCATCCAACGAACTCGTATCGGCTGCCATGCTCAAGCAGCAGGTGCAGGCGCTGGGGTTGGACAGTTCAACCTCCGTCATTGGACTCGGTGGCAAGGATTATCGCCAAGCGATCGAAACCGCATTCGAAGGCACTGGTATCAAACTGCATTTTCCATTCTCTGGACTTCCAATTGGCCGGGCCATGCAAGCGACAAAGCAGGCGATAGCTTGCGGCCGTCCACTGGGAGAATCGGACGCAACCGCGATAAAGAAACCACGGGATCGTGCGACTGTTTCCGCAGTTGCGATTTCCACCGCTAGCGACCTCTGCAGGGAACTGCACAAACTAGTCAATCGCCTGCCGATGTTCGGCTTCCCGTTCGCTGTGGATCAAATTCCGCGCAATGGCCTTTATGTCCTGTTCGAGAAAGGCGAGCAGGCCCACGGTGCTCGTCGAATAGTCCGCGTCGGCACACACACAGGTGCCAAACAGCTTCGTTCACGATTGATGCAACACTTCGTGCAAGAGAACAAGGACCGCAGCATTTTCCGCAAGAACATTGGGCGCTGCATGTTGCGACAAGAAAACGACAGCTTCATTCCAAATTGGGAGATCGACTTGACGACCCGAACGGCCAGAGTGAAGCACGGCGACGGCATTGATTCGGCACGCTTGCGCCAGATCGAGAGCCGAGTCACGGAATACATGCGAAGCAATTTTAGCTTCATTGTCGTCGAGATCCTAGACAAGGAACGGCGCCTTGAAGTGGAGTCGAAGATTGCTTCGACGGTTTCCTTATGTCCAGACTGTGGGCCGTCGCAAATGTGGCTCGGTAAGCATTCACCCAAGGCACGGATTCGAGAGAGCGGGCTGTGGCAAGTTAACGAGCTTTTCAAGTCGCCATTGACTGGCGAGGATCTCGACGAGTTAAGGCGGCTCGCAAAGCCCTGAACTGCTCGTTGCTCGTGTTGGCGCACCGGTTGCGGCCGGCAATGCAGCTGACCACAATAGGGCAGCGTTCCAAGTTGTTTGCCGTTCGTGAGGCCTGCCGTGTGGCAAAACGTTTTCGGCTGGGTATTGCTGTGTGTGGCATTCGGGGGAGCCGAACGTCCTGTGCTCGCCGTGCCGCCGCCCCCCCGTGTCGCCGCCATTGTCACCGAGTATCGCCACAATTCGCATGCGGATGTGATTGTCAGCCGGATGCTGCTGACGGATACGTTGGATGGCAAGGGGAAGGCGCCGCAACTGAAACTGGCGTCGCTTTACACCGATCAGCGGCCGGCCAACGACATGAGCCGGCTGTTGGCGGCGTCGCACCGGTTTCCCGTCTATGAAACGATCGCCGATGCGCTGACCCTGGGCACGGGCAAGCTGGCCGTCGATGGTGTGCTGCTGGTGGCGGAGCACGGGGAATACCCCATGTCGCCCACGGGCAATCGTCAGTATCCTAAGCGGCGGTTCTGGGACGAGATTGTGGCCGTATTTCGCGCCAGCGGCCGCGTCGTGCCGGTGTTTGTCGACAAGCACCTGGCCGACAACTGGGCGGACGCCAGGCACATTTACGACACGGCGCGGGAGCTGAAGATTCCGTTGATGGCCGGCTCGAGCGTGCCGGGAACCTGGCGCAATCCGCCGGCAGCGGTTACGCCCGGCGTGAAGCTGAAAGAAATCGTCGGCATCACCTACGGCTCGACCGACGCTTATGGATTTCACGGGCTGGAGGCCGTGCAGTCGCTGGCCGAGCAGCGTGCCGGCGGCGAGACGGGCGTGCGCGCCGTGCAATGCGCCAGCGGCGAGGCGGTCTGGAAGGCGCTGGATGCCGGGTTGTTCGATCGCGCGCTATTCGACGCCGCCTGGCAGCGCTCGCCGGGCAGGCGAGAAGGCCGCCCGCTGCGCGAGCTGGTGACGGAGCCCAAGTTGATGATGCTGGAGTATCACGACGGATTGCGACTGTATCTGCTGGAACTGAACGGAGCGGTAAACGCCTGGACCGCTGCCTGGCGCGAGAGCGAAACGATCGTGTCGACACAGTTCGCCACGCAGGAAGCGCGGCCGGCCTATCACTTTCAGTTGCTGTTCGACGGCATCGAGCGGATGGTCCTTGCGGGCAAGCCCAGTTGGAACGTCGAGCGGACATTGTTGACCAGCGGAGCGCTGGACGCGTTGTTGCAGTCGCTGGTCGACGGCGGACGACGGGTGGAAACGCCTTATCTCGACGTGACGTATCGGCCGATCTGGAACTGGAGCGAACCGCCCGCGATGCCGCCGGGTCGCCCGTGGAACGAGCAGTAGCGCCCCGAGCCTGTCAGCCAAGGGACCGCCCAGTGGTGGACGGCCCCTTGGCTTCCGCGAAGCGACTTGCCGGCTTGCACGGCAAGCGCGCGAACGTCAACTATCAAGCGATGCGCTGCGACGGCGACGAACCACCATGCCGACCAGAGCCACGAGTCCCATGCCGGCCATGGCCACCGCGCTGGGTTCGGGCACGGTGAGCACGAAAGAGAGATCCATCGACGCGCCGGCCAAGGGATGACCCACCGGATAGATCAGCTCACGCCAGAATGTAGTATTCGGCCCGTTGAAGCCGTTGGTGTCGGCGAAGACGGCGTCATCATTGAAGTGTTGCTGAAACTCGCGCGTCTTCCAACCGAACGTGGCGGGCACGGCGCCCAGGGTGTTGAGCACATTGGCTTGCACCTCGAACCAGTAGATGGTGCCCTGCGTTTGCACGAAGTTCTGACCGAGCGCGTCCACCAGGTTGGGGAAGTTGTATTGATACACTTGCGTGTCGGTGCCGATGACCTGGCCAACGTTGGGATCGTAGAACCCTTCCTGGGCAGTGATCACATTGGGGTTCACGTTGAATTGCCCGGGCTGGAAGCGACCGGTCCACAACAATTGGTCTGGATGGCTGTAAGGAGCAATCGGTCCGCCGGCCGGCTGGTCGGACCAGAAGCTGATTTTGAACTCGATGGCGCCGGGATCGGGCAGGCCCGCCGAGTTGAGGGGCAACACATCGCTGAGCCACGAACCCCAGATGTGAGCGTCCGTAATGGGGCCCGACTGCGTGCAAAGGAAATCATCGGCCAGCGTTTTCCATTGCGGGTTGGGCGTCGTATTCGGTTGGATCGTGTCCAGCACGTCCAGGCCGTTGGGGCTGAGATCGGGAAGCTGAATCCATTTTGCCTTGGCCACGTCGGCCGGATTCATGGGGTTCCAGTCGGCGGAAGCGGGAGTCGATACGACGAACAGGGCGGCAACGAGCGCAACGGTAGCGGCGAAGTGGGTAGCCTTCATGGTCACGTCTCCAAAAAGTTGGTTTGGCTGCAAGTCAAATCGCATCAGGCGCGCGGCATGCGCCGCGACGGCCAACAGGACCAAACATTTGCACGCGCGGGAGGACGGCGAGAGAGCTCGCAAGCCTTTACACCGTACTTTTTGAGACGCGCTATGCTCTTGTTCAGTAGCACCTCCAGGTTTCCGGTGGACTGTCAGAAATCCTCGCAACCATTCCGTGGCGCTGAACGAGGACGAGGAACGACAACGACTCGCGGCGCGCAACCATGCACGCCGGTACCATTGTGGGTGCCGCGACCGAAGAGAAGGCGCCCGTCAGGGGCGCACGTCGGTCGCTAGAGACTCATTAGCGTTTCTCGCGGAAACACAGAGCGAAGGAAAGAGGTTTTAGAAAACGCGTTTCTCGAATGCCATTTTTGGTCGGTCAACGTGCCGGATACGTCAGGGCAGACGAATTAAATGCCACCACGTGTATCAGGCTTTGGCGAATGTAGCGTGGAAAAAACGCTTGTCAAGCATCTTTTTTTCGCCAGAGCAAAAATTGTTCGTGCCGGCTATGCCGCGTTGCGGCCACTGAATTCAGTGGCGCGCTGCGACGCATTCGGTCAGCGCGAAGGCGCGCGGCAGTCTGTTTTCTTCGAGAGAAATTGCGTCGCCGGAGCGATTGCCACGTGCCGCGCGGACTACGCGCCGGTGGTGTGCGCACCACGAGCGGGATGCGAGTCCAACAGCGGTTTGAGAAACCGGCCGGTCCAGTTGTCCGCCAGCGCCGCGACGTCTTCGGGCGTGCCGGCGGCCAGGATGGTTCCGCCGGCTTCACCCCCTTCGGGCCCCAGGTCGATGATCCAGTCGGCCGTTTTGATGACGTCCAGATTGTGCTCGATCACCAGCACCGAGTTGCCCAGGTCAACCAGCCGGTTGAGCACGCTCAAGAGCTTTTGAATGTCGTCGAAGTGGAGGCCCGTGGTGGGCTCGTCGAGGATATACATGGTGCTGCCGGTTTCGACGCGTGCCAGCTCGGTGGCCAGCTTGATGCGCTGGGCTTCGCCGCCGGAGAGCGTGGTGCTCGATTGCCCGAGCGTGAGATACCCCAGCCCGACCTCTTGCAAGCTGGCCAGCAGGCGGACGATCTGCGGAAAGTTCTCGAAAAACACCAGCGCGTCGTCGACGCGCTGGTCGAGCACGTCGGCGATCGATAGTCCGCGGTATCGCACTTTTAGCGTCTGTGGATTGAATCGCGCGCCGCCGCAGGCCGGGCAAGGCACGGTCAGGTCGGGCAGAAAGTTCATCTCGATGCGGCGCACACCCTGCCCTTGGCACTCTTCGCAGCGGCCGGCCTTGACGTTGAAGCTGAAGCGGCCCGACTTGTAGCCGCGCTGCCGCGCCTCGCGCGTGCCGGCGAACACGCGGCGAATTTCATCGAACATGCCGGTGTACGTGGCCGGATTGCTGCGCGGTGAGCGCCCGATGGGCGACTGGTCGACTTGCACTAGCTTGTCGATCTGGCTGGCGCCGCGCAGACTGCGATGCGGTCCTGGCTTGGGACCGACGCCACCCAGGCGGCGCGCCAACGCTCGCGCCAGCGTCTCGTTGATGAGCGAGCTCTTGCCCGACCCGCTGACGCCGGTAACGCACACCAGCGCGCCCAGCGGAATGCGCGCGTCGACGTCCTTGAGGTTGTTGGTCGTCGCGCCTTCGATCGACAGCGAGCGGGTTTTGGCGATGCGGCGCCGCTCGTGGGGCGCGTGAATCGACAATCGGCCGGACAAGTAACGCCCGGTGACCGAGTCGGCGTTGGCAGCCACGTCGTTGGGCGCGCCTTGGGCGACGATGCGGCCGCCGTGCAAGCCGGCGCCGGGGCCCATGTCGATCAGCCAATCGGCGGCGCGCATGATGGCTTCGTCGTGCTCGACCACCAGCACGGTGTTGCCCTGCTGCTGCAAGCGGCGCACGGCGTCGATCAGCCGCTGATTGTCGCGCTGGTGCAGGCCGATCGACGGCTCGTCGAGCACGTAACACACGCCGACCAGTCCGGAGCCGATGCCTGTGGCCAGCCGCACGCGCTGCAACTCTCCGCCGGAGAGCGTGTCGGCCGGCCGGTCGAGCGTGAGGTACTCGACGCCGACGTTTTCCATGAACAGCAGCCGCTGGTCGATTTCCTGCCAGATCGGCTGGTAGATCGGCCGATCCGCTTTGGGGATTTGCAGTTGCGCAAACCAGGCGCGCGCCTTGCTGGCCGGCAGAGCGGCAACTTCGTGTATGGCTCGGCCGTGGAAGCGGCAGGCGCGCGCCTCGGGGCGCAGCCGCGCGCCGCCACACTCTTTGCAGACCACCACGCCGCGCCAAGCCTCCATCCGCTGGCGCACCGCCGGCTTGAGCGAGGTGACGTACTCCAGTTCGAGCAGGTTGATAAGGCCGACGAAGCCGTTGTCGTCGCCGTGCAGCAGCCGCTGGCGAAAGCGTGGCGCCAGTTGCGCAAGCGGCGTGCTCCAATCGAACGAGGCCGCCTTCATGAACGGGGCCAGCGCCGACTTGCGGTGGCGCATTTCGGCCGCGGTGCCCCCCTTCCAAGGCGCGATGGCGCCTTCGGCCAGCGACAGGCTCTCATCGGCCACGATCAGCTCCGGATCGAACTGCACGCCAGAGCCCAGCCCTTCGCACGCCGAACAGGCGCCGTAGGGACTATTGAAACTGAAGGTGCGCGGCTCCAGTTCTTCGAAGCTGGTTTTGCAGTGCGGGCAGGCGTACAGCGTGCTATACAGCTTTTCGTGCCAGGCGCTTTGATCGCGCGGATCGGCCGGCGCGCCGTTTTCGCCCGGCTGGATGTAGATCACCAGCACGGCGCCTTCGCCGTGCGAAAGAGCCAGCCGCGTGCTCTCGGCCAGCCGCGCGTCGACGCCTGGTCGAACGACGATGCGATCGACCACCGCGTCGATGGTATGGCTTTTGCGAGGCGCCAGCTCCTCTACCTGGTCGACGTCGAACACTTCGCCGTCGATGCGCACGCGGACGAAGCCCGCCTTGCGGACCGCAGCCAGCACGTCCTTGTGCTGCCCTTTGCGCCCGCGCACCAAAGGCGCCATGACGATCAGCTTGGTGCCCTCGGGCAGGGCCATCAGATCGGCGATGATCTGCTCGGGCGTTTGCTGGCGGATGGTCTCGCCGCAACTGGGGCAAGCCGGTTCGCCCAAGCGCGCATAGAGCAGGCGCAGATAGTCGTAGATTTCGGTGACCGTGGCCACGGTGCTGCGCGGATTCTGGCTGCCGGCGCGCTGGTCGATCGAGATGGTGGGCTGCAGGCCGTCGATCAAGTCGACGTCGGGCCGCTCCAACTGGTGCAGAAACTGCCGCGCATAGACCGACAGGCTTTCGATATATTGCCGCTGGCCCTCGGCGAACAGCGTGTCGAAGGCCAGCGAGCTTTTGCCCGAGCCGCTGGGGCCGGTGATAACGATGAGCCGATCGCGGGGCAGATCGACGTCGATGTTTTGCAGGTTATGGACGCGAGCGCCGCGGATCTGAATGGTTTCCGCTGGCGCCGGCTCGGAATCGACGGCAGCCGCCCCCGCAGTATCGACGCCGCCAGCCATCCGCAACCTCAATCCGAAGTGTCAAAGTCATCCGGTCGTGCCCGGAGAGCCATTTCAACAACGGGCCAATCTGGCAGCGTAGCACAGAAAGCCGCGGGAGGCAAAAAGGGCAAATGGTGCCATTCGTTCCTGACACCTATGTCGGCGCTAACGGCTTCCCAGCAACTGGTCGACGGCGGCGCCGATGTCGGGGCTGGCCATCAGGGTTTCGCCGACAAGGATGGCGTCGACGCCGGCCGATTGCAGAAGCTCAACGTCGGCTCGCGTGCGAATGCCGCTTTCGCTGACCAGCACGCATTGGTCGGGAATGCGGTCGCGCAGCCGTAGCGTGTGGTCCAGGTCGGTCTCGAACGTGCGCAGGTCGCGGTTGTTGATGCCGATCAGGGTTGCGCCGGCGTCGAACACGCGCTGCAGGTTCTCGGGCTCGTAGAGTTCCACCAGCGGGCTCATCCCCAGCGCCACCGCCTCGTTGTGCAGCTTGCGCAAGTTGCAATCGTCCAGGCACTCGGCGATCAACAGCACGGCGTCGGCGCCGGCGGCGCGCGCCTCGAACAGCTGGTAGCTGTCGAGAATGAAGTCCTTGCGCAACACGGGCAATTCAACGGCCGAACGCACCCTGCGCAAGTAATCGAGACTGCCTTGAAAGTACTGCTCGTCGGTCAATACGCTGATGCAACTGGCGCCGTGCCGCTGGTACGTCGTGGCGATGTCAACCGGGTCGAATTGTTCGCGGATGACTCCGCGCGAGGGGCTGGCCTTCTTGACCTCGGCGATGAGACGAATCGGTCCGCCGGCGGCCAGCGCCGCAAAAAAGTTGCGCACCGGCGGTGCCGCCGCGGCCTGGTCGCGCAGCAGCGATTCGGGACGCGCGCGCTTGGCGGCCGCGATCTCCTCGCGCTTGGTGGCCACGATTTTGTCCAGCACCGTGTTCATGGCCGTCGCGCTAGTGTTTGAAATGTCGCCGCCCGGTAAAGATCATGGGGATTTTGTGCTCGTTGCAGGCAGCGATCACTTCGTCGTCGCGGCGCGAGCCGCCCGGCTGGATAATGGCCGCGATGCCGGTGGCGGCCGCCTGCTCGATCGAATCGGCGAACGGGAAGAACGCGTCGGAGGCCAACACGCTGCCGCGAGCACGCTCGCCCGCCTTCTTGACGGCGATGTCGACCGAGTCGACGCGGCTCATCTGTCCGGCCCCCACGCCCACCACCGCGCGTCCCGCGGCCAATACGATGGCATTGCTCTTGACGTGCCGCACGATGTTCCAGGCGAAGCGCAGATCGTCCCACTGTTCGGCATGGGGCTCGACCGAGGTGACCACCTTCCACTCCGACTGCGGATCTTCGTGGTGATCGCCTTGCTGCACGAGCACGCCGCCTTCGATCGGGCGAAGCTGCTGCTCGGCCGGCGGCGCGTCCAGCGGACCGACTTTCATCAAGCGTACGTTGGCTTTCCACTTGGGGCGCGTGGTGAGGATCTCCAGCGCTGCCGGGTCGAAGTCGGGCGCGACGATGGCCTCGACGAACAAGCCCGGCTCCGCGAGCAACTCGGCCGTCGAGACGTCGAGCGTGCGATTGAAGCCGAGCACCGAGCCGAACGCACTGAGCGGATCGCCGGCCATGGCCGCGCGCGTGGCGGCAGCCAGCGTGTCGGCCGAAGCCGCTCCGCAGGGATTATTGTGCTTGATGACGACAGTGGCCGGCTGGGCAAACGAGCGCGCGATCGCCAGGGCGCTGTCCAGGTCGAGCAGGTTGTTGTAGGAGAGCTCTTTGCCGGCCAGTTGCTGCGCCGCCACCAGGTTGGCGCGGCTGGCCGCGGAGGGCTCGGCATACAGGGCCGCTTGCTGGTGCGGATTCTCGCCATAGCGCAAGACCTCGCGGCGGCGCAGCTCCAAGTGCAAGTGCCTGGGGAACAGCCCGGTTTGCATCTGGCCGGCCAGGTAGTCGGCGATGGTCGCATCGTAACGTCCGGTGCGGCCGAAGGCGCTGCGCGCCAAGTCGCGGCGCAGCTCGAGCGTCGTGCAACCGCGGGCTTGAACTTGTTCCAAGATTTCGCCGTACTGCGCCGGATCGGTGGCCACGGTGATGAAGGCCTGATTCTTGGCCGCCGCGCGGATCAGGCTCGGACCGCCGATGTCGATCTGCTCGATCGCTTCCTCCAGGCTGACGTCGGGCCGGGCCACCGTTGCTTCGAACGGATAAAGATTCACCACGACCAGTTCGAACGTCACGATGCCGTGCTCGGCCAGCGCCGCCAGGTCGTCGGGCCGATCGTGGCGGGCGAGAATGCCGCCGTGGACGCGCGGGTGCAGCGTCTTGACGCGGCCGTCGAGCATTTCGGGAAAGCCGGTGTACTCGGCCACGTCGCGGACCGGAAGTCCCTCGGCTTCGAGAAAGCGGCGCGTGCCGCCGGTGCTGAACAGTTCGACGCCCGTGGCGGCCAGCCCGGCGGCGAAGCCGGCCAGCCCCAGCTTGTCACTGACGCTAATCAAGGCACGTTTAATGGGGGGAGATTGCATCGTCAAAAACGCTGTTCCTTCCAGTTAGCTACTTCCGATCGTGGGGTGGCCGCGAGCAAGGAGGCCCAACGGAGCACGACGACCGTGATCCTCGGACGCGTCTCGACCCGGCAGGCATCCGCGCGATCGACGGGCGGCGCTGCGACCAAGGGCGCCCAGCTACGCCGATTCACGTCGGCGGATATTCCCATGCGCGCCCAAAAGGAGTCAGATTCCGCACCGGAGTCACCGTGCGCCTGCGAGCCGACTCTACGTCGGTCCGTCAGTTGCCGGTCGATGCCCGTTAGTTTCCGGCAATCGTGCCAGAGCGTCAACTCCCCACGGCAAGTTGCGCAACGGGCGCAACAACCAAGGGCGGAACGTGCCGGTTCAGGGAGTGGCAAACGGATCGTCCACGTCCGCTTCGGCCGGCGCAACGGGGTCTGTGTCCTCTGCAAAGGGCGAGTCGCTGGGCGCCTCGTCCCGCGGTTGTTCCGGCGGCGCCTCTTCGAGGGGCGACTCGGAGCGGTCTCTCAGCTTGGGCTTTGTTTCGGCACGCGGGGCGGGAGGAACGTGATGCAAGGGCTTCACTTGTCTCAATTCGTGCAGGCACTGCACGGCGCCGGTGGCGCCCACCAGGTAAATCCGGTCGCTGTGCGGATTGGTCAATGTGATGGCCACGTCGACCAGTGGCATGGATGCCAGCCGCACGCCGGTCGCGACGTCGAGCACCACCAGATGTCCGACCCTGTCGACGGTGTAAAGTCGCGAGGCGCCGGCGGCCAGGAACTGCGCGATTCCGGGAGCGACCCACAGCTCGCGCGCCGCCTCGGCGTCGAGACACGTCATGCCGCGCGTGCGCGACGTCACGAACACGTTGCTCTCGATGGCGACGGGGGGCTCGTCGATGGGATCGCCGATCGAAAACTTCCAGTTGATGCGAGCGCTGGCTTCGTCCACCGCGTAGATGAAACCGTTGAGACTGCCGGCGTACAGATTGGGCGTCCAATAGCCGGGGCGGGCATGAATCGAATCGTTCGTTTCCAGCCGGTAGCGCACGCCTTCACCGTTGGGATCGGCCACGTAAAAGTATCCCAACTCCGTGGTCCAACTCACCGTCTGGGGAGTGGTCATCGGCGAACTCAGCACGTCGCCCGAGGATTTGTAAACCCAGGGCGAAAACCGCGTGCTGCCGTCCAGCGCATAGCCTTCGATGCGTCCGTCGATCATCGGCACGAAGGCATAGGTTTTGCTGAGGGCCGGACCGGCGCCCGGCACGCCGACCAGTTGACGATTCCAGACTTCGACGCCGGTGAGGCGCTCTAGCGCGTGCAGCCGGGAGCCGTTGACCACGGCGACGAAGTCCTTGTTGGCGGCGGCCTCGCTCGTCCAGCGTCCGCGGGGACCTACCTGCCTGGCCCACAACGTGCGGCCGGTTTCCGCGTCGAGCGCCGTCAGCATGCCGCCGGTCGTCTGCGCCAGCACCACGCCCTCGAAATAGTGGATGTGATTGACCGGGCCGGTAGATTGCAGTGAGCCGACTTGCGCAAACCACGCGCGCGTCAAGCCGCAGCGAACCGCCTGCGATTGGGGCACCAGCGCCGCCCCCCACAACGCGGGCGCCATGGCGAATAGCGCCAACGAAATCCGAGTTGTCCACGCCAGACACCACCGCACCATGCGATCTCCCCGTGCTTGATTCCCCTCCTGGCGCCAATCCTCGCCGAGACGCTCTGGTCCGGTGGGCGGCAGGATCCATCATAGTTGAGCTTCGTGCGGATTGCTCGCCGTGTTCCGGCATTTTCCGGTCGCGAACGCTAGCGGCAGCCATGGCCGCGGCAGAAGTCGCCGGGCGTTGGGTAGACCGACGCGGCCACGATTTCCTAACATGGGGGCAGTTCGGCGGGAAACGAGAAGGCCGCGTCTGGTGAGCGATCCATGGCTGACGAGCCCACAATTCTGCAAGAAGTGCTGGGCTATCTCAACTTTTCGTCCGGAAAGCAGGATCCGCGCCTGCTGTGCAATCTCAACGACTTGTACGCGTCGATCGAGTCGGCGCCGGCCGGGCCTGGCGCCGCGACGCCCACCATCCGGATCGTGCGCGAACGCTTGCAAGCCCGGCTCGACGAGTTGGCCGGTACGCCGGGCGCCTTTCAAGACGTGGAGCAAGGCCGGGCCGTCTTGCCGCTGGTGTTCGATCGGCTGCCGGTCCGCTATCGGCAATTCCACCGCGATCTGCTGTTTCATGAGAGCGACGCGGAGATCTGGCGGCCGTTTTTCCTTGGTCGCGCCAGCGAAGCCGTGTTGGCGCAGGGGCCGCCCTGGGACGAGACGGATCGCATACTCGACGGCGCGATCGCGCAGCTCAACGATTACGTGGGCCATCGGCCCGTGGCGGTGCTGCACACCTCGCAACGGATCGAGCCCTATCCGCACGAGTGGCTGCGGCCCGTGCCGCTGTATGTCCGCGACGCGGGCGTGGCCGTGGGCTGCTATGCCGAGCTGATCCACCGGGCGCTTGAAATCCTGCAGGCGACCGACGCGGCCCTGTTGCGCGAGGCGCAGTTCGATCTGGCGCGGCTCGACGAGTTGGCGTTCGATCCGCGCGCTTATGATTTCGATCACCCTGTGAACAAGCGCCCCAACTATCACTTTGGTCAATGGGATCCGCACCATATCGACGGCCGTGGATTTTACGATCGATTTGTGCTGCAGCAGGTGACGCTCGACGTGCTGCTTGCGCGCGTGGAGCAGCCGGGCGACCTGCCGCCGGACGAACTGCTGTCGGAAGCCGCCGCCGTGCTGGCGGGCACCATGCTGATGGCCTCGGGCACCAGCGGCGCAGGACCCGATGCGCACGACTCGGCGACCACGCTGGGCACGCTGTTGCCGCGGATCGCAGCTTACCGCGACGCGTTCTACGATGCGTTCATCGGCAAGCAATCGGGCTCTCACGGGGCGCGGCTGCGCGCCGAAGCCTCCGCCGGCAAGCAGCCACTGGCCGGCGCCCGACAGCACCTCAATCAGCAACTGGCGCGGCGACGGGCATCGCAATTGGAACACCTGCACCTGGCGTTGTTGTTCGCGCGGATGGGCTTTCCAGACGCGGCCTTGCGGCAAGCGCACGTCGTGCCGGTGCCGTCGGCGCGGATCGCCTGCGAGATACAATGCCGTCTGACCGCCGGGCACCAGGCGATCGACGCCGACGAACTGGAGCGCGCGGCCGGGATGCTGGCTGAGATCGAAGACTTTTTGCACCGGGGCATCGAGTGCGGCGCGCTGGCCGATCCCTGGAGCATTCTGGGCTTTCAAGGGCAGTTCAGTTTGTTTCCTGCGCCCGAGAACAGCGTGCCGGACCATCGCATCGATCAGCTTGTCGAGCTGATGGAGCAGATCGTGGCGCTCTATGCGCGGCTGTGGAGCGAGGCGGCCGGCGGCCAGCACAGCGCGCTCACCGAGCAACTTGCCGGCGACATGCAGGCCCTGACCCGATGGTGGGATCGGTTTGCGCCCACCAGCGTCGAGAGCATCGAGTCGTTCAGCGGCGTCGAAGCGTTCGATTCGGCGCGCGAGGTGGCGGGTGCGCTGGCCGATTTTCGCAAAGCGGGCGCCGCGGCGGGGGATATCGGCTTTTGGCGACAGCACGTGGCGCACTTCAATTCCCCCAAGGCCTATGCGCTGGTCGTCGGCGCGCTGCTGGAGAGGCCCGACCTGGTGGCCGCCATGGCTCTGCTGATGCAGTGGCTCAGCCAGGCCGGGGTGATTCCGCTCAAGCAGGGAGAGTATTCGTTTTACACGCTGGCCGAGCGCTGGCTGGCCGAAGTGTTCGCCGCAGAGGAAAGCCAGGTCGGCCTCCCGGCACGGCAGCGCGAGCCGCTGGTTCACCGGTTCTTTGAGCTGCTGGAAGCGAACGCGGAGGAATTCTGGCAGGTGCCCGATTTGGACCTGCTAGGCGGCGTTGCCAATGGCGGCGCGCTCGACGACGACGATGAACATGCCGACGACGAGGACGACGAGGACGAACTGGACGAAGACGACGATGAGCAGGCAGACGGCGGCCTGTACAGCGCCGCGTACGACGAAGTCGTCTATGTCGACAGCACGGCCGACGGCGTCGAGGCCGACATGCTCGAAGCGGGCGGTCCGGCGGCCACGGATTTCGAGCTGGATCTCGAAGCACGCCGGATCAGCGATCGGTTGGCGTTCTTGCGGACCGCGGCCAGCCTGTGGAAGAGCGCCGCCCTGCCGCGCGCTCCCGGCGCCGGCTCGTGGATGCCCGTCGAGGTTCTGGAGCAATGGCTCGCGCAGGCGGCAATCAACCAGAAGCAACTGGTCAGGTTGCTGGCCAGCGTCGACGGGCGGCACATTCCCGCCCCATCGGCCAGCCGTGAGTCGCTTTTGGAATTCGATCGGCGTCGCTCGGTCAAGGAGACGCTGGTGGAGAAGATCGTGGTCACGGCCATCGAGACGACCGGCGCCGAGCGCGCGGTGCGCGCGGCGCTGTCGTGCGAATCGGCCGCGGGCCGGCGTGGCGCGTCGGCTGGCGGCGACATGCTCGACGAGCTGTTGGCGG
>JBGSYQ010000523.1:0-4182 GCA_041750795.1 Pirellulales bacterium
GCGTGTCGTCGCCGCCGATCGAGATCAGCGCGTCGACGTGCAGCGAGCGCAGCGCCTCGTACACCGAGCGCAAGGCGGCCACGCGTTGCGGGTCGTCGAAATGCGACGGATGAAAGATATCGCGGCCGGGATTGGTGCGGGCCGTGCCGATCAGAATGCCCTGCGAGTTGCGCGTGCGGCGCAGCACGCGTCCGGTGAGCATGATGTAATCGCGGTCCTGCACCAGCGGCGTGGCGGGATCGAAGCCATCCAGCCGCGAGTAGCCGTTGAGTATGCCGACCACTTCGATGTCGTTGCGCAGAAACGAAATAGCGGCGGTCGAGATCACGGCATTGGCGGCCGGCGCCGGCCCGCCGGCAAACAGAATCGCCACGCGGCGAAAATGGGTTTCGATCTTGGGAGGACGCGAAAGCGACATCGAGGCACTCTTTCTTCAAACGAACGCAAGTCTGGCCAGTTGCCGGCGCGGGACGCGGGGCGGGCAAGCCAGCAGCGGCCGCCACTGCGTGCGCCGCGTGCACGCGCAGCGCCAGCTCTATTGTGTCAATCCGCTGCGTTCGACGAAAGTGGTGTCGATGCGCCCCTCGACGAACGCGGCGTGACTGAGGATTTCGCGGTGCAGGGGGACGGTGGTCTTGATCCCCTCGACGCGCAGCTCCGCCAGCGCCCGCTGCATGCACTCGATCGCCTCGCGGCGCGTGGGTTGGTGGACGATCAGCTTGCCGATCATCGAATCGTAGTGCGGCGAAACGACGTAACCGGCGTGTACGTGCGAGTCGAACCGCACGCCGAACCCGCCCGGCACGATGATACTTTCGATCTTGCCGGGCGAGGGCTGAAAGCCGCGCTTGGGATCTTCGGCGTTGATGCGGCACTCGATGGCCGCACCGCGCGCCACGACCTCGTCCTGCGTGAACGAGAGCGGCTCGCCCGAGGCAATGCGAATCTGCCACTTGATCAAGTCGATGCCGGTCACCATCTCGGTCACCGGATGCTCGACCTGGATGCGCGCGTTGACCTCGATAAAATAGAAGTTGCCTTGCGCGTCGACGATGAACTCGACCGTGCCGGCGTTGGTGTAGCCGGCGGCCTTGATCAGCCGCACGGCCGATTCGCACATGGCGACGCGCGTTTCCTGCGAGAGGACCGATGAGGGGCTTTCCTCGATGAGCTTCTGATGCCGGCGCTGCGTGGAGCAGTCGCGCTCCCACAGGTGTACCACGTTGCCGTGGTGATCGGCCAGGATTTGCACCTCCACGTGCCGCGGGTGCTCGATGTACTTTTCCAGATAGATGCTGCCGTCGCCGAAGGCCGCCTCGGCTTCGGTCCGCGCCTGTTGCAGCGCCGTCTTGAGCGCCAAGTCGTTGAGCGCCACGCGCATGCCGCGCCCGCCGCCGCCGGCCGAGGCTTTCACCAGCACCGGAAAGCCGATCTCGTGCGCAATCCGCACGGCGTCGGCCTCGTCGTTGATCAGCCCGTCGCTGCCGGGCACCACCGGCACCTGGGCGTCGCGGGCCAGCTTGCGGGCCGTGTTCTTGTCGCCCAGGCGCGCCATGGCCTCGGGCGTGGGGCCGATGAAGTCGATCTTGCAACTGCGGCAGACTTCGTTGAAGTGGGCGTTTTCGCTCAAGAAGCCGTAGCCGGGATGGATCGCCTGCACGTTGCCGATTTCGGCGGCGCTGATCACGCGATCGATCTTGCGATAGCTGTCGGCGCCCTTGGCCGGCCCGACGCAATAGGCCTCGTTGGCCAGTTCCAGGTAGGCCGCGCCGCGATCGGCCTCGCTGAAGATGGCGACGGTCTCCACGCCCAGCTCGCGGCAGGCGCGGATGATGCGCAGCGCGATTTCACCGCGATTGGCGACCAGGATTCTCTTGTACATCCAGCTACCCGTTGTAGCGCCCCGCGCCCTGGCAAGGGGCGTTGATTTTCGTGTGCGTGCCGCGCCGGCGCGCTACTTGCGCGGATCGATTTTGAACAGCGGCTGGCCGAACTCGACCGGCTCGCCGTTTTCGACCAGCACGGCCACGACCTGGCCCGACACTTCGGCGGGAATCTCGTTGAAGACCTTCATGGCTTCGATCGTGCAGACGGTCATGGTTGGCCCCACGTGGTCGCCGACTTTGACGTACGGGGGCGCATCGGGGCTCGGCGCGGCGTAAAACGTGCCGATCATGGGGCTCTTGACCAGCAGCAACGCTTCATCCGTCACCACCGCGTCTGCGGCGGCCGCCGGCGGCGCCGGGGCGGCATCGGTCGGTCGGGGGGCGGTGGTCGTGATGATCGGCTCGCCCCCCTTGCGAATGCGGATGCGCTGGTCGGCCTGGCGCAAGTCGATTTCAGCCAGCTCGTGCTCGTTCATCAATTCGACGAGCCGGCGAATCCGCTTCACGTCGAAAATGTCGCCCTCGCGAGGACTGGGGCCCGCCATCGTTCGCTTCTCCGCAAGATGAATGCACAGGGCCGCGTTCGACCCTTGATTTGACATGGTTCTGAAGGCCGTGCGCTGCAGCCGCCGCGCCGCGGCCGACCGTTCAACCCACCAGTGCGTCTTCCCACTGCTTGGGCACCGACGTGAGCACTTCGCACCCGTCCTTGGTGACCAGCACGTCGTCTTCAATCCGCACGCCACCGAATCCTGGCAAATAGATTCCTGGTTCGACCGTGACGACCATGCCGGCTTCGAGCTTCGTGTCGACCTTGGCGGCCAGTCGCGGCGCTTCGTGAATCTCCAGACCGATGCCGTGGCCGAGGCCATGACCGAATTGCTTGCCGAAGCCGGCCTTGGCGATGATCGATCGCGCCACCTGATCCACGTCGTGACACGTGCGTCCGGGCCGGATCGCGGCAATGGCCTGCTCTTGGGCCGACAACACAACTCTATATATACGTTCGAGTTTGGGCGAGATTTTACCGGTCACCAGAACCCGCGTCAAGTCGCTGCAATAGTGGCCGGCGAAGGCGCCCCAGTCGACCAGCACGAAACCATCGTCGCCGATCTTCGCTTCGGTGGGCCGCGCATGCGGCAAGGCCGATCGCGGCCCGACCGCCACGATGGGCGGAAAACTGCAACACTTGCCGCCATACAGCCGCGTTTGGTTTTCTAACTCGTCGGCGACTTCTTTCTCGCTGCGCTCCGCTCGCAGCGACGCGCGCAGCACGCCGAACGCGCGCTCGGCAATCCACACGGCGCGGCGAATGTCGGCCACCTCGTCCTTGTCCTTGACGACGCGCAACTGCTCCACCAGGTCGGTCGTCGAAACCAAGGCCACCTTCGGCAGCCGCGCCGCGATCTGATCGTGCAGCGCTACGCTCATCGAACCGGCTTCGACGCCCAATTTGCCCACGCGGCCGCTGGTAGCTACCTCGGCCACCCGCTCGACCATGCCCACGCCGGGCGGGCGAATCGACGACTCCAGCCCCGGGCATTCCTGCTCGAGCTGCGTCGTATAGCGCGGATCGCTGATCACCACCTCGTTCCTGGCCGTGACCAGCAGATAGCTGTCGTCGCCGCTGAAACCGGTCAGGTACGTGACGTTGGTGAAATTGGTGACCAACAGCGCGTCGACGTCCGCTTTGCGAAACGATCGACGGAGCTTATCTCGGCGGGCAGCGTATCGGCTCATGGAGTTGTGGCAATTCAGGGAAGCTGAAACGGCCTCGGTAGCCATTTGCTAGCATTGACGGTGGATTCCCGCAAGACGGAAAGTGGCCGAAGGCCCTGTTTAACGCGGGATCCGGGCGAAAAGGGGCACGCCGTGCGGCCATCGCACGTCGCCACGCGGCACGCTAACATAAAGTCATGAATTCACGACAGCTTGAACAATTGGCACGGCGCTTGTTGGACGGCGGCCTGGAACTGGACGAGTTTCTGTCGCTGGCGGCGCGACCGGCGACGGCCGATCTTGCCGAAGCCCAGATCGACCTGGATCGCCGCCGCCGCTGCGGGTATCCGGAGGTGGTTTTTGCCGAAGGCAAGACCGTCGCCACGTTGGAGAAAATCTTCGAGCGACTGATCGCCGAAGGGCAGGACGTGCTGGCCACGCGCGTGTCGGCCACGCAAGCAGCCGCTCTGTCGCCAACATTTCCGCAAGCGCGCTACAATCCGATCGGCCGCACCATCCGCATGGTGCCCGCCGCGGGCGACGGCCAACCGAGCGACGGCGGCCACGTGGCGATCGT
>JBGSYQ010000524.1:0-3027 GCA_041750795.1 Pirellulales bacterium
CGCCGCTTGCATCGCCGCGGCGCGCATTTGCTGCTGCGCTTGGCCGACGAGCCATTTTTTCAGAAGGACCTGCCACATTGACTTCTATTGTAGTCGACGTTGGCACGGTGGTTCGAGGGTGGTAGGAGGACGTTGACCTGCTTTACTTCAAGCGAGTTGGCATCGGTTGCGGCTGCCGGGCGGGAGCCAGTGCCGTAACCCGTTCCGGCGTGACAAGGAATATCGTCGCCACGTGGTCGTGCTCGACAGCCTCCTTTTCCGCCTTGTCGCCGGTCGGAATTGCGCGACGCTGCACCATGCCGGCGATGACCGCCGTCTGGCCGAACTTCATTTCGAGCCCGGTGTCGACCTCGACCGCGCGGATGCCGGGAAAGCGATCGCCGTCGACGATCATATCGAGGTCCGGATCGAGTTGTGCGACGCGCGCGCGGAGCTCCAGCCGCAACCGGCCGTCGTCGAGCAGCGTGGGCGTGAAGTCCAACTCTGTCCCAAACCGGCGATGCCCTGGCTTCCTGTCGATGTCCGCCTGATTGGCGTGCGCTGGCACCTCGCCGCCGACAAAGTACGACGCCGGGCGCCGGTCAACGGTGGCCAGAGTGGGTTCGGCGAGGCATTTCATGGAGTCTTCCTGGCATAGACGGTCGATCAAGCCGGCGATGGCCGCTTGGCTGCCTACGCGCAACTCCAGAGTGTCCAATGCGATAGGGGACGTGCGCTTTTCATCGAGTACTACTGCAAGCCGCCGGTGGAAGTCCTTGCAGTCAGTGCCGAGCTGTTGCAGCCGCTTTTGAGATACTTCGAAGACCTGCACCTTGAGCAGCACCTGGCTCGCGCCCGGCACGCCGCCGACGGCCGCGGTGATCGGCGGGACATCGGCTTGCGATTGCGAAACGGGCTCCACGGCGGAAAGCGGCGAAGCACTTGCAAGCGCAACGGTCAGCGATAGGAGCACGCAACGCATGGGGCACCTCCGTTTGATAAATCCATGGCAATGGCCACAAGATCAACTCATCTGCCATAGCGCCATTTTCAGCGTGTCGCCCAGGCGGCGGTTCACGCCCAGCACGGCGGCCGGCTCGAAGCCGCAGTGAACCATGCAATGCTCGCAGCGCGGATCGTTGCCGCGGCCCAGCTTGTCCCAGTCGGTGTTTTCGATCAACTCGCGGTGCGTCGCGTGGTGCTTATCGGTGATCAGGTAGCAGGGCCCTTTCCAGCCCGCCACGTTGCGCGTGGGATTGGCCCAGGCCGCACACTTCAGCTCGCGTTCGCCGCGCAAGAATTCCAGGTAAATGGGCGACGTGTTCAAGCGGTGCGCGCGGAGCAGCTTCTTGGCCACGCGGAATTTTTCGTGTACGTCTTCGCGGGTCATGAAGATCTGCTGCGCGCCCAGCGGGTTGGTTTCCTGCACGGCCGCGTAGCCATAGGCGGGCGACATCATGAAGCCGTCGACGCCCAACTCGGTCAGGTAGTCCAACAGCACGGCGATCTCGTGCATGTCGGTTTCCTTGTAAATCGTGGTGTTGGTACACACCAGAAAGCCCGCGGCCTTGGCGGCCTTGATGCCTTCGACTGCTTCGGCGAACACGCCCTGGCGTTCGACGGCCATGTCGTGCGTGGCTTCCATGCCGTCGAGGTGTACGTTCCAGAAGAAGCGGCTGGTGGGCTGGAAGCCGGCCAGCTTCTTGCGCGTGAACATGCCATTGGTACACAGATAAATGTGCTTCCGGCGCTCGAGGATTTTGGCGACCAGCTCTTCGATGTGCGGGTAGATCATCGGCTCGCCGCCGCAAATGCTCACGCACGGCGCGCCGCACTCGTCGACCGCGGCCAGGCATTCGTCGACCGTCAGCTTGTCCTTGATCGTGCTGGCGTATTCGCGGATTCGCCCGCAGCCGGTGCAGGTGAGATTGCAGGCGTGCAGCGGCTCGAGCATCAGCACCAGCGGAAACTTCGTCTCGCCGGCCAGCTTTTTGCGCAACAGATAGCTGGTCATGGTGCGCGTCAGCGAGAAGGGAAAACGCATCCTATCGTCTCCTGATCCGCAAAGCCGAAAAAGGTTCCTGACACCTTTTTCACGTGCGGGTGTGGCTGATGGAGGTGGCCCAGTGCGACAATGCCAACAGCGGGAAGTAGATCGGGTAATAGTGATAACGCAGATAGAACACCTGCGGGAAGCCGGTGCCGGTGAATTCGGGCTCGTCCCAGGTGCCGTCCTCGTTTTGCGTGACGAGCAGATAGTCGATGCCACGCGCAACCGCTGGGTGATCGACGTAGCCCGCGGCCATCAACCCCAGCAAGGCCCAAGCGGTTTGCGAGGCCGTCGCCGGCCCCTGGCCGCGTGTCTCGGGGTGGGCGTAGCTGGCGGGCGATTCGCCCCAGCCGCCGGATTCCTGTTGATGCTCCAGCAGCCAGTTCACGCCGGACACCACGGCCAGATCATTCCACGGCACACCGACCGCCGACAATCCGACCAGCACCTGCCAGGTGCCGTAGATATGGTTCACGCCCCAGCGGCCGAACCAACTGCCGTCCGACTCCTGCGTGCGGCGCAGATAGTCCACGGCGCGATCGATGGCCGGCTCCCCCACGCGATGCCCCAGCAGGCCGAACATCTCCAGCACGCGCCCGCTCAAGTCGGGCGTGCTGGGATCGATCATGGCGTTGTGGTCTGCAAACGGCACGCGGCAGAGAAACTCGGCATTGTTGTTGCGATCGAACGCACCCCACCCGCCGTCGCGATTCTGCATGGCCAGCACCCAGCCAATGGCGCGGTTGGTGGCCGCGGCCAGTGAATCGAGCATGGCCACGTGCCGCTTCGCTTCGCCGGCGCTCAACGCAGCGCGATGATCGACGATCTGCACGCTCGGGCCGAGCGGATCGGCCGTGCGGCCGGCATTGGCGGTCTGGCTGGCCAGCGCCATCACCACCATGATCGTATCGTCGATGTCCGGATAGAACTCGTTGGCATATTCGAAGTACCAGCCGCCCGGTTCGCTGCGCACGGTGGCGGACCAATCGCCGCGACGG
>JBGSYQ010000525.1:0-3440 GCA_041750795.1 Pirellulales bacterium
ACGAGATCGAGCGGGCCGAATGTCGAGTGCTCGCGGCGATCGACGCGGCGCGTACCTGGTTAAACATCGCGCCGGCGCGTATTTTTCTGGCCGGCCTGGGCGCCGGCGGCACGATGGCGTTTCGCCTGGCGCTTGCGCAGCCGCAACGTTTCGCCGGCGTGTTGAGCATCGGCGGCGCTTTTCCCGACGCGCACCGTCCGTTGGCGCGTTATCACGCCGTGCGCCGGCTGCCGGTGTTTCTGGCCGCCGGCCGAGAAGGGCGCAAGTACTCCGAAGCGCGCGTCTGCCGCGACTTGCGGCTGTTTCACGCCGCGGCCCTGTCGGTCTGCCTGCGGTTGTATCCGTGCGGGGACGAGGTGACCACGTGCATGCTGTCCGACATGGATCGTTGGATCATGGAGCAGGTGGCTCCGCGGCCGGTGGCAACCGGTGAAAGCTCGCACGAGTCGCGCCGCAAGTAGCCGGCGCATGATGCGTGCCGAGTGATTTCATTCGGCAGCGCTGCGGCGGCCACGAGCGTGCCGCGCTCTGGCCGCATGCACGCTAGCACGACGCGAACGCGGATTGACCGGCGGCGTCGTTTCCAGTACAAACCCGCCGCTTTTCCCGGTACACCCGCCACGGGCGTGCCTCCCTACGTGGCGGACGTTCTGCTCCGCCCATCCGGCGCATCGAAACGAAAGGCTCGTCATGGACCGTCCCAAGATCTACCGGCCCTCGCTGGATTCGTCTGCGTCGCAAGCGCCGTCCACCGGGCCGTCGTCCGGCTGGCACAAGTCCTTCCCCCACGGCCAGCAGCGACCAGCGTTTGCTTGGGTCGACGTGCGCGCGCTGGTCGAAGAAGTGTGCGCGCAGTTTGCCTCCCAAGTGCAAGCGGCCGGAATCGAAACCACCGTCGACGTACCCGAGCAGTTGGGCATTCTGGCCGACGGCGACATGCTGCGGCGGGCCGTCTCGAACCTGGTGGCCAACGCCATCGAGTGCATGGCCGGCGGCGGTCGGCTCGTGATCACTTCCTACAACGGCCAAGGCGGACTCGAGTTGGAAGTTGCCGACAGCGGGCCGGGACTCAGCGACGACGCGCTGCGCCGCGCGTTCGATCCGTACTACACGACCAAGCGCAATAGCGCCGGCCTGGGATTGGCCCACGTGCGAAAGATCGCCCAGTCTCACGGCGGCGACGTGATCGTGATGAATTGTCCCGAAGGCGGCGCCGCGTTTACGCTGCGGTTTCCGCCGCGAGCCCAGCAACGAGCGGCCTGACGCGTGGCTGAAATCATGGGACGCGCTGCGAGCAAATCGGGAGCAAGGTGGCGAGTGCGACGGGCGGCGAGGCGCCCGTCCTGCTTTTCAACCTTCGCCTGACGAAAACCAACGACGTTCGAACACGTCTGACACGAGGTTCCAAGGATGGAACTGGTGAACAAGGGCCTGGCCCCACTGGTCGAGTTGTTCAAGTCGATGACGCCCGGCGCGCGCATCACGGCGGCGCTGTTGCTGGTGGTCACGGCGGTGAGCATCGCCTACTTGTTCCGACAGCCGCTCGGCGCCACGCACGTTTACCTGATGGGGGGCGGCTCCTTCACGCCGGCCGAGTTGCGCGACATGCAGGCCGCCCTGGGCAAGGCGGGACTCGAAGCCGAGCTCGACGGTCCGCGCATTCGCATTCCACGCGGTCAGGAAGGCCGCTACATGGCCGCGCTCGACGAAGCCGGCGCGTTGCCCGCCAAGCCCGGCCACCACATGGAAAAGGTACTCAACTCCGGCGGCTTTCTCCGCATTCCACACGGCCAACAGGCTACCGCCGAGCTGGTGGCCAAGCAGCAAGAGTTGCAGGGCCTGATCGACGGCATGCGCGGCGTCGAACACTCCGCGGTGCTGATCGACTCCGAGGAAACCTCCGGCTTTCCCCGCCCCAAGAAGGTCGTCACGGCCGCGGTCGCCGTCTGGCCGGCACGCGCAACTTCCCTCGACCGCGACACGATTCAAACCATTCGCCAATTGCTGGTCAGCAGCATCTCCGGACTGCAAGGCGACACGGTCACCGTCATCGACATGAGCAGCAACGCACATTTCACGGGCAACGAGGCTCCCAGCGCCGGCGGCGACTATGCCGAGCGAAAGAAGCGCTACGAGCTGGAGTGGCAGCACACGATCGCGGCCGTGCTGAGCTACATCCCCGGTGTGGTGGTCGGCACGACCGTCGAACTGAATCCGAGCGGCCCGGATGCTCCCGTTGCCGACGCGCCGCAGCGGGTGACCGCTTCGGTGGCGGTGCCGCGCACCTACTTGGAACAAGTGTGGCGCAAAGAGCACTCGCGCGCAGGCGGATCGACGGCGCCCATGCCGGACGAGCAAGCGCTGGCCGACGTGGAAGCTCGCGAGACGCAAAAAATCGAGCGGCTGGTCGGCAACCTGCTGCCGCGCGACGCCGGCGCCGGTCCGCTGGTGGCCGTCTCCACGTTTCATACGTTGAGTGAGCCGCCGACCGCCGAGCAGCAACTTCGCGAGCACGCATTAAGCTGGCTCAAGGCGCACTGGCAGACGGTTTCGCTGGCGTGCCTGGCGCTGGTCGGACTGCTGGTGCTGCGCTCGATGGTTCGCTCCGTGAGCGGCGACGCCGAATCGCGCGGCTCGGCCGCGACCGCTGGCTTGCCCCCGACGTTGTCGATTGTGTCCGACGATTTCGACGATGGCTCGGACGCACCATCCGAATTGTTCGACGGCCGTTCGGCCAGTGGCGCAACGCTTACGAGCGAGCTGGCCGATGCGGTGCGCAACGACCCCGATGCCGCGGTCAGCGTGCTGCGAACCTGGATCGGAAACGCGAGCTAAGCACGATGAACCACAGTTCTCGCAATTTGCGCAAGGCCGCCGTCCTGGTCGCCAGCCTCGACGAGGAGCGAGCCGCGGCCATTCTGGCCCAAATGGCGCCGGCGCAAGCGGCCGCCGTTCGCCAGGCCGTCAATCGACTGGGCCACGTCGAACCGGCCGAGCAGCATGAAGTCATCGAAGAGTTTTTCCGGCTCGGTCCGTTGCTACCCGATCGCGAGCCATCGGGCATCGAGTTGACGGATCCGCACTGCGCGACGTTTGCGGCGGCCCACGCGATGCACGACCGGGAACCCTCGTCACACTACGCTCCCCACGCTGACTCATCTTCCAGAGTGCTGGAAAGTGCGGCGGCCGAAACGTTGGCCGCCTTCCTGGCCCGCGAACAACCGCAAACCATTGCCGTGCTCGTCGCGCACTTGCCGAGTCAGCGTGCGGCCGACGTCTTGGCCGCGCTGCCGGGCGAGCTGCAAGTCGACGTGGCGCGGCGCGTCGTCGATTTGGAAGAGACCGATCCGGAAGTGCTGCGCGAGATCGAGCGCGGCCTGGAATGCTGGCTCACGCAGCAAGCCGCGGCCGAGCGCCGCCGCGTGGCCGGCCTGACGGCG
>JBGSYQ010000526.1:0-8326 GCA_041750795.1 Pirellulales bacterium
GGCCGGCATGGCCCGCGCCGCCGGCTTCACCAGCGTGTGTGCCTTCGACGAGCTGGCCTCCTGGCGCCGCGATGCTGCCGCGGCGCTCGAGCTTCCGGGTCCGCGTTTCCTCGTGCTCACCGTCCAGCGCGTGGCCGACTATGAACTCGAAAGCCCCGGCCCCTTGCGCGAGCGTCTGGCACGCTTTCAAGCGGCGCTCGATGCGTAATCGCCATTTGCCGCGATTCACGTCGCCGATTGATCCGCTACAATGCCCGCACCTGTAGTTTTCGCCGCACCGACTGATTGAGAACGCACCCATGCGCATTGCCGTTGTCGTTTCCGCCACCTTTCTCTTCGCCGTACTTGCCATGTCCGCCCTCGCCTCTGCTGCGCATCCGCTTACGATCGACGACCTGTTGGCCATGCGGCGCGTTTCCGATCCGCATATCAGCCCCGACGGCACGTCGGTGGTGTACGTGGTGACGACGGTCGACCGCGAGAAGAACGCCAACATCTCCACCATTTGGCTTGCGCCTACCGACGGCAGCCCGCCGCGGCAACTCACCGGCGGGCCCAAGCACGACAAGCATCCGCGCTTCAGCCCCGACAGCCGCCAGGTGCTGTTCGAGTCCGATCGTTCGGGCGAGAATCAACTGTGGGTCATCGATCTGGCCGGCGGCGAGGCGCGGCAGCTCACCACCATGTCCAGCGAAGCCACCACCGGCATCTGGTCCCCCGACGGCAAGTGGATCGCCTTCCTGTCGGCCGTCTATCCGGAGTACTCGCATCTGCCGTTTGTCGAAAGCGACGCCGCGCACAAGAAGCGCAAGGAAGAGATCGAAAAGAACCCGGTCAAAGCACGCGTCTTTACCAGGCTGTTCTATCGTCACTGGGATTCCTGGGTCGAGGGCAAGCGGCAGCACATGTTCGTCATGCCCGCGTCGGGCGGTGAGCCGCGCAATCTGACTCCCGGCGATCGCGATGCTTATCCTACCTCGTCCACGTTCTCGGCCGGCGACGACTTCACGTTCACGCCCGACAGCGCGTCGCTGGTCTACACCGCGCCGCCGGCGCACGACGAAGCCTGGAGCACGAACCACGATCTGTGGCTGGTGCCCGTGGCCGGCGGAGATCTGAAGAACCTGACCGTCGGCAACCACGCGGCCGACGGCTGCCCGCGTTTCAGCCCCGACGGCAAGTGGCTGGCCTATCGCGCCCAGAAGCGCCCTGGTTACGAGGCCGATCGCTGGGAGTTGATGGTCGTGCCGGCCGTGGGCGGCGCCGCGCGCAGCGTCACGAGCAAAATCGATCTCTCGTTCGGCGAGTTCGCTTGGGGCGCCGACAGCGCCACGATCTTTTGCATCGCCGAGCAGAACGCCAGGGCGCCCATCTTTAAGCTGTCGGTCGCCGACGGCAAGTTTGCCGAGTACGTCACTGGCGGCTCGTTCTCTTCCCCCAGCGTCAGTGCCGACGGCAAGAAGCTGGCCTGCGCGCAGGCCGCCATGGTCCACCCGGCCGACATCATGCTGGTCGACTCGGGCAAGGCCCGCAATCTCAGCCACGCGAACCGCGAGCTGTTGCAGCAGATCGACCTGCCCCATGCCGAAAGCGTCTCGGTGAAGGGGGCCGGCGGCACGCCGATGCAAATGTGGATTCTCAAGCCACCGGGGTTCGATCCCGCCAAAAAATGGCCGCTGGTCTACCTGGTACACGGCGGACCGCAAGGCGCGTGGGAAGACTCGTGGAGCTATCGCTGGAATCCGCAACTGTGGGCGGCGCAGGGGTACGTCGTCGCGCTACCCAATCCGCGTGGCAGCACCGGGTTTGGGCAGCAATACGTCGACGAGATCTCCGGCGACTGGGGCGGCAAGTGCTACGAAGATCTGATGGCCGGCGTCGACTATCTGGAGCGCCTGGCTTACATCGACACCCACCGGATGGCGGCCGCCGGCGCGTCGTTCGGCGGCTACATGATGAACTGGTTCGAAGGGCACACGGACAAGTTCAAGACGCTCATCACGCACTGCGGCGTCTACAACTTCGACAGCATGTACGGCACCACCGACGAGTTGTGGTTCGACGAGTGGGAGCACGGCGGCCCACCCTGGGGCAAGCGAGACAGCTACGAAAAGCACTCGCCCCACCGCTATGCCCAGAATTTCAAAACGCCCATGCTCATCATCCACAACGACAACGATTTCCGCGTGCCCATGGGCGAGGGCTTCCAACTGTTCACCACGCTGCAGCGCCTGGGCGTCCCCAGCCGCATGATCAACTTCCCCGACGAAAGCCACTGGGTGCTCAAGCCCGCCAACAGCATCTACTGGCACCAGGAAGTCTTTGACTGGCTCAAGAAATACGTCAAGCCGGGCCCGAGCTAACATCCCGTTGAAAAATGTCGACGTGGCAATCCTCAACAAGCGCCAAGTGAGGAGCCCAGCTCCGTTTGCAAGCGCAACATAACGACTTTCGTCGCTGTTTTGTCATCGCGCCCATGCGATGCAACCGCCCGCCAAAGCCAAAATCGAACCGCAAAACCGCGACTCCACACGCCTGGGTAGGATCAGTCGCTCGCTGGCGCCGCTGGCTGGATCGGGCAACCGACTGTTCGCGTTCGCGACTGGCTCACTGGTTTGCCGGCCAGGACTTCGTCGAGCGCGTCGGCCAGATCGCGCTTGATCTTGGCGTCCGGCTGACCGCTGCCCGGACGGTAGCGGTCGTCGATGCGGCCCCGATATGCGATCTGCCCTGCGCTGTCGAAGAGCCGCGCCTCGGGCGTGACGCTGAACAGCAGCCGCCGCGAAATCTTGCCCCCGTCGTCCTTCAGAAACGGAAACGACAGCGCGTGCTGCTTCACATACGCGGCCATCTCGTCGAGCGACTCGCCGCCGTTGGGATTGATGCCCACGAAGTTCACGCCCTTCGATCGATACTCCTTGGCCAGTGCTTGCACGGCGGACAGAAACTCGTTCGAAATCGGACATTCGACCGACAGGCAAACGATCACCGTGGCCACGCGCCCCCGCTCGGCCGGCAACGAAACCTCGCTGCCGTCACTGGCGATCAGGCTCTCGGACGGATACTCACCCAGCTCGGCGGTTGCCGGCGCGGCCGACTTGGCGGAACCGGGCGCGGCGTCTGCGCGGCAGCAAGCGGTTGCCGCCAGCACAACAAACACAAATCGCGGCATCCGGAGAGCCGCTGCTCGATTCCCGCTCAACACGTTGCGACCCCGCATCGATGCATGCCCATTCGCAGTCAGTTGTTGATACTTGCCACCAGTTACCGGCACTTTTAGTATAGGCACGCGCATAGCGCCGGGCGAGAGAACCCGGCGCAACGAGCGTCGCTACGAACCCGCGCGAAACCTGACGGCGTTACTTGGTTTGCGTCTCGTTCCAGTAGATGCGGACGTTGTGCGTTTGCCGGCCCACCGCCACGATGTCCTGCCGGCCGTCGCCGTCGAGATCGCCGACGGCCAGGTCTTCGATGGCCACGCCCGCCGGGTCCACCACGAGTTTGGTCCAGCGCGTGCCCGAGCGGTCCACTGGATCATAGATCCGCAATCCGCACGGATTGGCGTCGTCCTTGTTGTCGCGCACGCCGATGATCAGTTCTTCGTTGGCGTCGTCGTCCAGGTCGGCGCACCACACGGCGTGCCCCCACTTGAGCTCATCGTCCACAGCCTGGCGCCGCCAAAGCTCACCGATGCCGCTGGGCGGCGTGTAAACGACCACCTGAAAGCCGTGCCACGGCTCGATCGTCGCCAGGTAGTCGCCGCCAGCGGCGAGCCGGCCGTGCTTGATCTCGCTGGCGCCACGGTTGGGCGAAGTCTCCTGGTTGCCACTGCCGATAAGCCGGCGCGACCACGTCCCGTCGTCGCCGCGCTCCAGCAGGCTCACTCCCTCGAAGCTGGCCACCAGCAGGTCGAGCTGGCCGTCGCGATCCAAGTCCGTTGGCCAGAAGTTATGGGCCACGTGCAACTCCTCGTTGAGCACGCGCGGCTTCCAAGGGCCGACCACCGGATCGTCGGGGACGTCGTACGCCAGCACGCGAAGCGGCGCCTCTGCGAAGTGAGGGCCCCGCGACCCTCGACCGAACAGCGGCACAACGATCAACTCGTTGCGGCCGTTGGCGTTCAGATCGGCAAAGCGAATGCGATGGATGGTCGGCTCGACGCCGATGCGGTGCAACTTCCACGGCGCGTCGACCGTCGCTCCGCGCTCGAGCCAGTGCAACGAGCCGCTGGACTGCGTGTCGCCAGGCCGCCAGTCGGCCGCCAAAGCAAAGTCCGTATCACCGTCGCCGTCGATATCGGCCGGCGCGATCGCCACGTTGTCGGGCAGCGTCTGGCCTTCCAGGATGGTGTGCATTCGCCAGGACGGGTTCTCGAACCAGATCACGCGCTTCGAGTCGACAACCAGAATGTCCGGTCGTCCATCGTCGTTCATATCCAGAATGCAGGTGGCGTAGCCGACCGTCAGCTTGTCGGAAATCTCCTGCGTGCGAAATGCCAATTGACCGAGCGCGCACGAAGCGCCCGGCAGCGTTGCCGCCACCACGATCAACCGGCAAATCGCGCCGCCGCGCACGCGTCGCACCATTGTTGGCAACCTCCCGTCTTACGACACGTCCGCGTCGAACACGCGCACGTTGGCCCAAGTTGGCTTGTTTTCCTGGATGAATTGCACGTGCCGCGGCGACACCTGGTAGGCGTCGTGCGCCGCGCGGCTCTCAAAGATCACGTGCAAGCCGACGTGAAACTCCTGGTCGTTCACGTCCCGCGTCAAATCGGGCGTGCGCGTGCCCGCGGCAAAGAACTTCGTGCCGGGGTGATCGGTCAAGTATTCGCGGCAAGAGGCCAGCAGTTTCACGATCGCCTCGGCCGAGTTATCCTTGAGCGTGAAGTAAACCATGTGTGCAATCATCGCTTCGCCCGTGTCAGCCATCCGCAAACCTCCTCGGAAGAATTCACCACGCGTTTGCCGCTGGTGCGAGAATAACAGTCGGCCCGCACTCGAACAAGTTAGCAGCCTGTTGAACAATTCAACAGGCTGCAACATCGCATGGATGCGATGACAGAACAGCGACGTAAGTCGTGGTTCTGCGAGCCGTGCGGAGCTTTGCTTCGCACCTGGCGAGGTTGTAAAATGCCACGATGGCATTTTTCAACAGGCCGTTAGTCTCGACCACGTTCTGGAGCCGATGACACCATGTTGAAACCATGCACTTTATGGGCAGTCTTGGTGAGCACGACCCTGGGGACGAGCGGCGGCGCCATACGGCAAGCGCGCGGCGCCGATGGTTCGGCTCCCGCCACCTTCGAAGCAGACCCCGGCTGGGAGGGCTTTCGCAACCGGCTGCTGCCGGCCGAATTGCCGATCACGCGCAAGTAGCGCGTGGCAACCAGTCGTCGCACCCGGTGCTGCGTCAATCCCAAAACTTGGGATGACGCGGCACGACCGCCGAACACGCAAGTGGTTCGGCGGCAAGCAAATACCTAGTGCTCTGTAAGACGCGCTGACCCGAATTCCAAGCGTTGATAGAGCACTAGTGCATCGCACACGCGCATGTCGCGCGCGTCAACTTCCGCTCGATTCGGCGGGCGTCACGTCGCTGCCGCCCGCGGGGGCCGGCGCCACGTCCACCGCGTGGCCGTTGGACTCGGCTCGCTTGTTGATCGACGGACCCAGCAACTGCTCGATTTCGCGCTCGTCCAGGATTTCCTGCTTCTCCAGCGCTTCGGCCAATCGCTCCAGGTCGTCGCGATGCTTTATCAACAACTGGTGGGCACGATCGGCGGCCGAGTGCAGAATGCGCGCCACCTCCTCGTCGATCAATCGGGCGCTGTGCTCGCTGAACTCGCGGTGCTCGTAGATTTCCTTGCCCAAGAAAGGGTGCTCCTCGCTGGTGCGATAGGCGACCGGTCCCAGGCGCTCGCTCATACCCCAGGCAGTGACCATGCGTCGCGCCAGGCGCGTGGCTTGCGCCAGGTCGTTCTCGGCGCCGGCGCTATGTTCGCCAAACACGATCTTTTCGGCCGCGCGGCCGCCCAGCATGAAGCACAACCGCCCGTGCAGCTCGCTCTCGCTGATATTCAGCCGATCTTCCTCGGGCAGCAATTGCGTGACTCCCAGCGAACGGCCCCGCGGGATGATCGTCACCTTGTGTACCCGATCGGCGCCCGGCACGATCCAGGCCAACAGCGCGTGGCCCGATTCGTGAATCGCCGTCGTCCGCTTTTCCTTGCCGCTCAAGACTTCTTCGCGCTTGGGTCCCATCAGCACGCGATCGCGTGCATGCTCGAAGTCGGACATGTCGACCTTATCCTTGCCCTCGCGCGTGGCCCACAACGCCGCCTCGTTGACCAGGTTGCGAATATCGGCGCCGGTCAATCCGACGGTGCCGCTGGCCAGCCGATCCAATTCGACGTCGTCGGCCAAGGGCACCTCGCGCACGTGAACCTTGAAGATCGCCAGCCGGCCCTTGTGATTCGGCCGATCGACGGTGATGTGTCGATCGAAGCGACCGGGCCGCAGCAGCGCCGGATCCAGCACGTCGGGCCGATTGGTCGCGGCCAGCACGATTACCGACTCGTTCTGGCTGAACCCGTCCATCTCGCTCAAGATCTGGTTGAGCGTTTGCTCGCGCTCGTCATGTCCGCCACCCAGTCCCGCGCCGCGCACGCGGCCGACCGCGTCGATCTCGTCGATGAACAGGATGGAAGGGGACGCCTCTTTGGCTGTCTTGAACATGTCGCGCACGCGGCTGGCGCCCACGCCGACGAACATCTGGATGAACTCGCTGCCGGAGATGGAGAAAAACGGCACGCCGGCTTCGCCGGCCACGGCCCGCGCCAGCAGCGTCTTGCCGGTGCCCGGCGGGCCCATCAACAGCACGCCCTTGGGCACGCGTCCGCCCAGCCGCTGAAACTTCTTCGGATTCTTGAGAAACTCGACCACTTCCTGCAGGTCGTGCTTGACGCCTTCCAATCCCGCCACGTCCACAAACGTCACCGGCTTGCCATCGGTCTCATAAAGCTTGGCGGGGCTCTTGCTAAAGCCGCCCAGAATGCCGCCCCCCATGAACTGTTCGCGGGCGCGGCGAAACATCATCCACACGAAGCCAAACACCAGCAACGTGCCCAGCATGTACACCACCAGCAGCACCATGCCGCTGTCGGTCACGCGCTTCGCGTTGATTTGGACGTTCTTCGCCCGCAGTTCTTTCTCCAGGTCCTCGCCCACCAGCGGGATCAGCACGACCGAGAAATCGGGCAGCAACTGCTTCTCGACGACCTCGGTCGATCCTTCCGCGGCGCCCGGCCTGGTCTCCGGAGCCTTCGGCGCCACCTTGAACTGGCCGTAAACCTGGTCGCCCGCCAGGAACTCCACTTCCTTGATGTTGTCGCGATCCAGTTCCTCGCGAAAGAAGCTGTAGGTGATCTCGTCGCGCGCCGGCCCCTGGTTGTTGAACCAGACAAACCCCAGCAGCATGGCCAACACGATCGCCAACCACAAATAGGTCGAGTTGGGGCGAGGCCGCTCGGGCACGCGACTCGGTTGCGGAGTGACGCCGCCGGGCGGCTTATCCGAAGACATCGGCACAGGTTCCTTGGAGGACGGTCAGCGCGCCGCCGCACGGCACAGCGCATCTGCGAAATTGTAGCCCACCGGGCGCATTTGAGCGAGGGCGCATCTGGCGAGCATCATGCCCTGCGCGGCGCGAATTGCCGAGCTTTGAGCACCAATTGTACCTCTTCGTACCGCGTGCCGCGTGGCAGACACTCCAGCACCGCGCGGATTCGAGTGGTTGTGCCGTCGCCCAACGCGCGCTCGATGCGCTCGATCTGCTCCGCGGAAAGAAACCACGCCGCGTGCACCGCTCGGCCGTGGTCGGCTGCTCGCAGCACATGATCCAGCACCACTTCGGGATCCAGGCCGCGAATCTCGCCGCATTCCTCCGGCGAAAATCCGGCGTCCAGCAATCGCCAGGTCCAATAGAAACTCGGCTGCGCCACTCCGCTCGGCTGCGACAAGCCACTCGGCGCGGCTCGCTCGGGCGCGCCGGCTGGCGCGACGCTTGGCACAGGCGCATCGGTGGTGGACTGGGTCGCAGGTTCTTGGACCGCGGAGGACACGTCGGGCGTTGCAGGTCGCTCGCCGTCTTCTCGAAGCAACTCCAGCAGTGCCGCGCCATATTGCTTCACCTTTGCTGGCCCCATGCCCTTGACGGCCAACAGCGCCTCGAGGCTCCGCGGCCGGGTGCGCGCCAGTTCGTCGAGCACGGCGTTGGACAATACGCGGTAGGCCGGCACGCTCCCCGCGATGCGAACGTCGTCGCG